>NZ_JBMDKE010000028.1:0-96265 GCF_057809555.1 Niveispirillum sp. FG156
CAGCTTCGAGGTTTGAGCCTGTGACCCCTGGGCCCCGGCCTTCGCCGGGGAGGCACATTTTCTCAAGCTCCAGTGAATCTAAAAAGCCTGTAACTAAGGATAGGGATGATCCCCAGCGGGTTGCTCAGCGGATGGTGGTTTCCAACCCGTCCAGCAGGCTTCTGACCCGCGACTGCTCGGCCTCGTCCCCGGCGGGCCACCAGCCGTGGATACGCCAGATTTCCCCCGATGACAGGGCACAGACCCGCTGTTCCTCGAATTCGTCCTCGTCAGGGGCGTCAGATGGTGGCGTGATATGGTGCATGCAGACCGGTTGTCCCGGTGCGGGTATCGGCAGGGTGGCGGGCACCGTCTGTCCGATATCCTTCATCTGGGCGGTATAGAATGCTGGGAATGGCTCTTTCAGGAAATCGCGTTCGATCATGCCGCGCCCGTCGCGACCGGTTTTCCAGAACCAATGCCTGTTGCCGCCGCTTTCGCGTGGTTCCACCTGCATCTCCCAGCCGGTCACCAGTCTTGCATCCTTGCCAGTGACGGGATTGCGCCAGATGGCGGATGTCGTCTGCGGCATGCTGTAAGCAGAAGAATAATCCACCACCGGTTCGGGTGCGAAGGCGCGCAGCGGATTGGGCAGCGCCAGCAGCATGCTGGCGGTCAGGCTGTAGATGACGGGGCCAAACGGGTGGCGCGACCATCCGGTGCCATCCTGCACCACCACAAGGTCCAGCGCCTGATCCCAACGCGTCCGCTGCCCCCGGACCAGTCGGCGACGGCTTTGGAGCATGGTGAAGGGGGCGATCAGGTGCATGCCCAGTCCGAAGCCCTCCACCCAAACCCTGACTTGCCGGATCAACATGGTGAGCAGCCCCGGCCTGCCGCCATCGCCACGCCGGAGGCGCAGGCCCATGGAGCGCTTTCCGATCGTGTTGCCGAACAGGGCCACCGCGAAGGCCTGCTGCAACAACATGGCGGGTACCAGCCAGAATGCCAGGGTGAAATCAGCGAGGTTTATACCGATCTTCCCCGGTGACGTCAGCGCATAGACCACGCCAAGAACGAAACCGGACAGGATCACACCCACCGCAAAGTCGATCCCGTGGGCCAATAGACGCGACAGGGGACTGGCCGACCGTTCGGCACCGGGATCGGGCAGGGGGATATCAGGGCCGATGTCAGAGACGTCCGTTTCAGACAGAGGGAGTAGACCTGACTGCAGGGCGGCGATGTCCCCTATCCGGGTCCAGCCGGGCAATGCCGGCTGCCATGCCCAGTCACCGGCATGCAGAATCCCTTTTCGAAGCATGCCGGTCAGGTGGAATGTCGAGGTTGGTCCAAGGACGGCCCCGTCGCGTACATACCACCATTCTGTTGACATCAGCGCCCCGACCCCCGTTTGTCCGGGCGTAGTGTAGAATGTTGGGCGCCAGCGTCAACGGGTTGCAGTTTCCAGCCTGATCTCGCTTGCCAGAAGCAGCCGGTCCAGACGCGGGTCCAGCTTCACGCCCTTGCGTACCACCCAGCGGCCCTGGGCATGCATCACGGGGATCCAGGCGACATCGTCGAAGAAGGCGCGGGTTGCCGATTGCAGCATGCTGTCCCGCTTGGCGGGGTCAGGTTCACCCAGGGCTGCCCGCAGCAGGCGGTCGATATCGGCGTTGCAGTAGCCGGCATAATTATGGGCGCCCCGGCTGGGTCCGCCGCTGCTGGTGCCCAGCAGGGCGCGCAGGGAGTCCGGCATATTGGCCGGATTGAAGATCCAGCCGCCATAGAACAGCTGAAAATCGCCGGTGCGCAGCCGTTCGATGTAGCGTTCCATCGGTTCGACCTGCACCTTGGCGCGCACACCGACCTTGTCCAGGAAATAGGCGATAGCGTCGCCGATCTTTGATTGCAGGGGCGTGACCATCAGGGTCGTGTCGAAACCGCCGGCCTGTCCCGCCTCGGCCAGCAGGCGTTTGGCTTCCTGCGGATCATAGACATCGTCGGGAATGTCCGGCGTGTAGCCCGCCATGCCTTGCATGGCCATCTGGCCCGTCGCCGTGCCATAGCCGGGAACGATCCGGTCGGCCAGCAGCCGGGCCGGAATGGCCAGCATCAGGGCGCGGCGCACCCGCACATCCCGGAACCTGTTGGCACTGCCATCGCCCGGCACATGCTGATTGGATTGAAGATAGGTGACGGCGGCGGACGGCCCTTCCACGACCTGCACAGCCTGCTGGCTGGCGAAGAAGGGCAGGGCTTCCAGCGACACCCCGTCCAGCACATCGATACGCCCCTCCAGCATGGCGGGCACGCGCTCATTCTCGGCCAGCCGGATCAGCCGGACATGGTCCCAATCCGCCGACCGGCCCCAATAGTCGGGATTGCGTTCCAGCAGGATTTCCTTGTCCCCGAAACTGACCAGTCGGAACGGGCCGGTGCCCGCCCGCGAGCCGGCGGACCCGAACTTCCCGTCGTCAAGCCAGTCGGTGAAGGCCGCACAGCCTTCCGCGCTGTAGCTGACAGGCGCGCGACTGTTGGGCTCGCCAGGGGCGGGGATGATGGGGATATTGGCGACATCGCTGGGGAAGATGGTGACCTTGCTGCGGTGACGCACCAGGATGCTGTGCGCGTCCGGGGCCGTCACGGAGGCAACCTCCGCCAGCCGTGCGGCGAAGGGGCGGGGTTCCGGCCCGACCTTGCCCGTGCGGCAGAAGCTGTAGATCACGTCACGCGGGGTCAGCGGACGGCCATTCTGGAACCGCACATCCCGGCGTAGGCGGAACAGCCAGGACCCGTCGGGCTGCATCTCCCAGCTTTCGGCCAGCCGGGGAGAGGGCTGAAACTGCGCGTCGGCCTGCGCCAGCCCCTCATAGACCTGATCATGCAGCATATATTCGTTGCGGTTGGCACCGACATGCGGGTCAGTGCTTTGCGCCAGGTTCATGACGCCCAGACGCAGGTCGGCGGCATCCACCGTGACCGGTACCAATGCGACCAGGGCCGTCAGCAGCAGCCCCCGCATGGTGTTCAGAAAACCCGGCCCCGCCAAACCAGACCCCGTTCAAACCGAAGAAACCATGCCCTGGTGGGGGCTGCGCACTGTCAGGCAACTTACCCACCAAAGCAATAGGCCGAACGGGATAAACCCGGCGATGTCACATCCCTTCGAACTGTACCACCCAGGGTTCCGCCTTTGCCGAATTCACCCAGTCCACCATGGCGGGCATGGCGTGGATGGTTTCAACATAGGCGGCAGAAATGGGGTCCAGCGGCACGTTCCAGGTGCGCAACCGGGTGGCGACGGGCGCGAACATCGCATCGGCGATGGTGAAGGCGCCGAACAGGAACGGGCCGGCGCCGCCGAATCGGGCGCGGCGGTCGGTCCAGATTTCCAGGACCCGGTCGATATCGGCCTGGGCCGCCGCGACCCGGTCAGGCCGGTCAAAGCGGCTGCGCACATCCATGAACAGGTTCTTCCGCAGGTCCGGGAAACCCGAATGCATCTCCGCCGACACCGCGCGGGCCACGGCCCGCACCGATGCGTCGGCGGGCCACAGCTGTGCCGCCGGGAACAGCTCATTCACATATTCGCAGATGGCCAGGCTGTCCCAGACCACCAGATCGCCATGGCGCAGCGACGGCGCCTTGCCACTGGGCGCGTGCGACAGCAGCGTTGCCTTGGTTTCAGGCTGGCGCAACGGCACCACCACCTCCGCAAAGTCGGCGCCGGCATGGCGCAGGGCCAGCCAGGGGCGCAGCGACCAGGATGAATAGGCCTTGTTGCCCATGACCAGCGTGAGGGGGGCGGAGTTTTTGTCGGACATCGCGTTGGCTCTGCTTCACCGTTGCGGAGAGGAGGAGGGGAGAGTAGGGCTGTTGGCGAATGACCGCAAAGCCCCAACTTGGCACGGGGACAATCGCGGCACCCATGCACGACCGCTACAGCCCAAGGACGAGATTTCGTGATCGACCATCTCCTGACCGCCGCCGCTGCCGATACCGTTCCCCTGACGCTGGTGACCAAGGCCGGGCTGGATGCCTGGCTGGCCGCCGCGTCCCCGGCTGATGCTGCCTGGGTGAAGCGTCTGGGCTTCAAGGCCGCCCCCGGCGCCACAGCCATCCTGCCGGGCGCCGGTGGGCAGATTGCGCGGGTGCTGGCCGGGGTGGCCGACCGGATCGATATCTGGTCGCTGGCCGGTCTGCCGGGCAGCCTGCCCGCCGGGTCCTATGCCATCGAGGCTGATCTGGATGCCGATACGGCAACGGCGGTGGCCACGGGCTGGGTCCTGGCGACGTATCAGTTCACCCGCTACAAGAAGTCCTCCAAGGAATTTGCCAGCCTTGTCCTGCCGGCCAAGGCCGATGGTGCGGCGGTGGAGCGGTTTGCCAAGGCGGCCTTCCTGGTCCGCGATCTGGTGAACACGCCGTGCGAGGATATGGGGCCGCCGCAGTTGGCCGAGGCCGCACAGAAGTTGGCTGCCGAATTCGGCGCCACCTTCAGCGCCATCGTCGGTGATGATCTGTTGACCCAGAACTATCCCATGATCCATGCCGTGGGCCGCGCGGCCGCGCGGGAACCGCGCCTGATCGAGCTGCGCTGGGGTGACGCGGCACACCCGCTGGTGATCTTGGTCGGCAAGGGTGTGTGCTTTGATACCGGCGGTTTGGATATCAAGCCATCGGCGGGCATGCTGATGATGAAGAAGGATATGGGGGGCGGGGCGCATGCGCTGGGTCTGGCGCGGCTGATCATGGCGGCGAAGCTGCCGGTGCGGTTGCGCGTGCTGGTCCCGGCGGTGGAGAATTCCATTGCCGGCAACGCCTTCCGCCCCATGGACATCATCCCCACCCGCAAGGGCCTGACGGTGGAGATCGGCAATACCGACGCCGAGGGCCGCCTGATCCTGTGCGATGCCCTGGCCGAGGCGGACAGTGAGAAGCCGGCCCTGCTGCTGGATTTCGCGACCCTGACGGGTGCTGCGCGGGTGGCGCTGGGCCCCGACCTGCCGGCGCTTTTCTCCAACAATGATGCGCTGGCCGCGGAAATCCTGGCCGCAGGCACGGTCAACGATGATCCGCTGTGGCGCCTGCCGCTGTGGCAGGGGTACCGCGCGCAGTTGGACAGCAAGATTGCCGATCTGAACAACGCGCCCGGCGGCGGCATGGCGGGCGCCATTACGGCGGCGCTGTATCTGGAACAGTTCGTGTCGAAGGACACGGTCTGGGCCCATATCGACCTGTTCTCCTGGAACCAGTCCAACCGTCCGGGCCGCCCGGAAGGGGGCGAGGCCATGACGCTTCGCGCCATGTTCGCGGTGATCGCCAACCGCTTTGGTTCGAAACAGTAACAATCCTTGTTGTCCCGGCTTGCCGAAGGGCCTGATCTTCGGCACACTCGCTTCCCGTGCCCGGCTGCGGATGTCGCATGGTGCCGGGTATGGGACGCGGGTTCGGGGGGCGGGGCATGTCACGTAACCTAGAGGCGCTGCAACTGTGGCGACGCGCATTGGTCGCCAGCGTGCGCAAGGATGGGCCTGACCTGTCCGCACGGCAGCTGGCGCTGCTGCTCACCGTGTTTCTGACGCCGCCGCCGCACACGGTGCGTGGGCTGGCCGCGACCCTGAACGTATCAAAGCCCGCCATCACGCGCGCGCTGGACCGGCTGGGCCGGCTGGGCTACATCAAGCGCAAGCGCGATCAGGAGGATCGCCGTAACGTGCTGGTCCAGCGGACTGTCAAAGGGTCCGTCTTCCTGGCTGAATTCGGCCAGATGGTGATCGATGCGGAAAAGGCGCCTGTGGTCGGTGAGGAAGGCGGGGTCGTTGCCGATCCCGCCCTGGATATCAGTGGTGTCGTTCCGCCGGTGATGGTGGATGGCGCCCGTACGGAAGCCCTGGCCCCTTCGGCATGACCGACCAAGAAAAGCTCGACCCCCGTATCCATCCCTTCCGGGATGACCTTGCCGCCAGCTATCTGCGTGGCCGTGTGAACGCCCCCCGTTTCATCGATGGCGTGCCCTGCCAGATAAACAGCGGCTTCACCGCCCTGAAGGAGAAGCCGTCCTTCGAGGCGCGGCAATCCACAGAGTTGCTGCTGGGTGAAGGCTTCACCGTGCTGGACGAGCATGATGGCTGGGCCTGGGGCCAGAATGAAACCGATGGCTATGTCGGCTGGCTGCGGGTTGAGGCGCTGGAAGCCGGGTTGACAGAGGCCACGCACAAGGTCACGGCCCTTCGGACCTTTTTGCAGCCCGAGGCGGACCTGAAGCTGCCATTTCTGGACGTGTTGCCGATGGGTGCCTGCGTCGTCGTGACGGGCAAGCAGGGCGAATGGTGCCAGATTGAGAGTGGTGGCTGGGTGCATGCGCGCCATCTGGCGCTCGTCGATGATTACGCCCCCGACTTTGTGGCCGTGGCGGAACGGTTTGTCGGCACGCCCTATCTCTGGGGCGGACGCACCAGCATCGGCATCGATTGTTCGGGTCTGGTGCAACTGGCCCTGCTGGCCGCCGGGGTTGATTGCCCGCGCGACAGCGATCAGCAGGCGGCTTCGGTCGGTGCCCTGATCTCCACCGATGGGATGGGCGTGGAGTATCGCCGGGGCGATCTGGTGTTCTTCCCCGGCCATGTCGGCATCATGAGCGATGCCACCACCCTGCTGCATGCCAACGCCTTCCACATGGCAGTGGTGGCCGAACCGCTGGCCGATGTCGTGGCGCGGGCGGGGGCCAAGGGCATCAATGCCGTCAAGCGGCCCGGCTGACCAGCAGCACAGAAACAAAAAGGGCGCCCCCGATCGGGTAGCGCCCTTTTTTATTAGCCGTTCCGCCCCTGATCAGCCGGCACGGACCCGCTGCAGGAAGCCATCCACCTCCTGCCGCAGGCGGGCAGCACCGTTGGTCAGCCCCGTCGCCGCCTCACGCAGGCCCCGGGCGGCATCACCGGTACCGGCGGCAACCTGGGCAAGGGACTGCACCTCGCTCGCCGCCTCGCGGCTTGCCGTGGAGGCGGACTGCACCGAGCGTGCGATTTCCTGGGTCGCCATCCGCTGCTGTTCCACCGCCGCCGCGACCGTTGTACTGACGCTGGACACGTCGCCGATCCGGTCGGTGATTTCGGTCAGGGCACCGACAACGGCGTTGGCGGCGTGGCGAACGGCACTGATCCGACGCTCAATCTCTTCGGTTGCCTTCGCGGTCTGACCGGCCAATTGCTTGACCTCCGATGCCACCACCGCGAAGCCCTTGCCGGCTTCCCCGGCGCGGGCGGCCTCGATGGTCGCGTTGAGGGCCAGCAGGTTGGTCTGGCTGGCGATAGCGGAAATCAGGTCGACGACATTCTTGATGCCCTCTGCTTCGCTGCTGAGATTGCGGACAAGGCCGTCGGACCGTTCAACCGCCGCAGAGGCCTGACGTGTGCTGCCCGTGACGCCTTCCACCTGACGGGCGACGTCATTGAAGGAGACGGCCAGTTCCTCGGCAGCGCTGGCGACCGACTGCACGCCCTGGTCCGAACTTTCGGCGGCGCGGGAGACGTGGCTGGCGGCCGTTCGACCGTCCTCTGCCACAAGGCCCAGACGTTCCGCCTCGGTCAACACCGTGCCGGCCGTTTCACCGACCGTGCGGACGGAGCCCAGTACCGTGGCCTCGAAACTGTCTGCAAGCGCCAGCAGGGCCCGGCGGGCGCGGTTGTCAGCCTCGATGCGCTCGGCAGACAGGCGCGCGGCCTCCTGCAACGCCTTCCGGAAGGCAAACAGGCCATCGACCAGGCTGTTCAACTCGTCACTGCGAACCAGCGGGGCGGGATCGACCGACAGATCATTGGCGGCGAGACGGCCCATCGCCTGCGCGATGCCATCGATGCCGTTGCGGACAAGGCGGGTGATGAAGAACACCAGCAGCGACACGATAGCCAGGGCGGTGAGGAGGCCAAGGACCAGCAGCCACGAGGCCGTTACAGCGCTCTGTGCCTGACGCTCCACGCTGGCACGGGCGTCGGCCTGGATCTGGGCCATCGCCGTGTCCAGGGCGGCCACGATGACCTGTACCTTTTCATTGAAAGGCAGAACGGCACCGGCCGCCGTGGCGATATCGACCTCCAGCATGGTGGAGACGACATCAACAGCGCCGCTGAACCCGTCCAGTTCCGCCGCTGACGCCTTTACCGTCGCCTTCAGCTTGGGATCGGCGATGGTGTCGGAAATGACGGTCAGACGCTGCGCCTCCTTGGCGATGGCGATCTTGACGGTTTCCAGCTCCTTGGTGGCGTCCGCTGCGGGATTGCCGCCCGCCACCGACAGAACCGCGAAATAGGCGGAACCCAGGCTGCCCTTCAGTTCCGCCACCAGATTCTGCATCTCGGTTGCCCTGGCCAGCTTCTCATCCACCAGGATGCGGGTTTCCGCCGCCTGCGAACGCAGTTCGATAATGGAAAGACCGCCCAGCACCAGCATGGCGAGAGCGGCGACGATGGGACCGGCCATCAGTTTGGCGAGCAAAGACAACTGATCCAGACGGGTGAGAAGGGCGTGTTGGGTCATGTGCAGGGATCCTTATTCTTTTTCTGACAGCGTGGTTCCCCACCCGGCATGACCGGGTGGGGACACACTGATGTCAAAACTTCTGCGACACGCTGGCATAGACCCGGCGCTCGGTTTCCAGAGCAGAGCCCAGAGCCGTCTCCGTCCGCAGGAAATCGCTGGCGGTGAAGCGGACTTCGGTTCCTGTTTCGAACAGGTAGCCGACGCTGGCCGTACCGGTCCAAGTGCTATCGATCGGGAACAGGCCCTGGCCGCCCGTCACGGGATGCAGCAAGGTGCGCTTGGACTGCCAGGACAGGTTCATGTCGGCAGACAGCGCCCCGTCAGACCAACCCACATTGCCCTGCAGCTTGTGACGCGGAGCCGCCCCTTCGAACTTCACCGGACGGGTGGCGATGGCGCCCTTGTTCACGGTCAGATCATCATTGATGTCATTCCAGGAATAAGAGGCGCCATAGCGAACGCCATTCATGGCGCGCCCATCAAACGCCGCCTCGAAGCCCCAGGAGGCGCTGTCGCCGGCATTGATCACGATAGAGGCTGGGCGGCCATTCACCACGCTGCGGTCGGAACCCAGGAACGACTTGATATCGTCCGTGGTCTGCCGGAAGACCGACAGATGCAGCCCGCCATTGATGGCCGCCAGGGCGCGGTCATACCCCAGCTCATAGCTCTGTACCTTGCTGGGCTTGATATGGGGATTGCCCGCCGACGCGAAGAGGCCGGCCGCTGTGACCGTGGGCAGGTAGAAACCGCCCAGTTCCAGAATGGACGGAAGCTGATTGGCCAGGCCATAGGTGGCGCGCAGCGTATCGACATCCGTCGCCTTGTAGACCAGACCGCTATTCACGCTGATCTTGCTGATCGAACGGTCGAAGTCGGCAGCGACATAGGGCGGGGAGGCGGCACCGGAATAGCTCAGGTCCAACCAGTCGGAGCGAAGGGCGTTGGTGAAGGACAGCTTGTCGGTCAGGCGCCAGTCCCACATCCCGGCCACGGCCCAGACATCATAGGAGATGGTGGCACCGGGCGCCGGGAAGCGGCCCATGCTGTTATGGCGGTATTCACCGGAAATCTTCACGGTGTGGTCGTTGCCGATCTGAATCAGGTCCGACAACTGCACCACGCTGGTGGTCACGTCGGACTTGCCGATGCCGAAATACTCAAAATCCAGCCAGTTGCGGTAGGCGGTGAAGGAGACGAGACCGGCATCACCGGCATCGCCAATCAGGTCCAGCTTGGCCGACTTTGTCAGATAGTCATCGCCGTACAGGCTGTTGGTGGCGGTGATATCGGTCTGCTTCATCTTGGAGCGGGTCAACTCCAGACCGGCCTGAACGCTGTCTGTGAGCTGTGCCAGGGCGCCGACCGCGACATGAGAGGATTCAGGGTCCAGCAGACGGCCACGCTCCACAGCGGTAATCGAACCCTGGCTGAACTCGTCCTGTTCCTTGTACCCGGCAGAGAAGCGAAGGCCGAAACCGTCGGAAACCTTCACATTCTTCGACAACCCGATTTCACGGGCACCATTGTTGCCTAAGCGGGCGGTGGCAGTGCCATCGGTGTCATAAAGCGGATTCTGGGTGATGATATTGACCACGCCCGCCACCGCGTTGAAGCCATAGATGGCGCCGACCGGTCCCTTCACGACTTCGATCTGCTTGATTTCCGACAGTTGCACCGGGATGGTCGACCAGTTTACCAGCGCGTAATGGTCGGAATAAACCTGACGACCGTTCAACAGGACCAGCAGGCGCGGGCTGTTGGGCTGGTTGTAGCCGCGCATGCCAATATCAACGCTGCCCGCAGCCCAGCGCAGCAGATCGATGCCACCGACGCGGGCCAGAATATCGGGCAGATTATCAAGGCCGGTCGCCTTGATGTCTTCGGCTGTGATGATGTGCAGAGCGGCCGGGGCATCGGCGGCAACCTGCGGCTTGCCGGTCACGCTGGTGGTCACGGGCTGGCCAAACGCGTCCTGAAGCGCGGTGTAGTTGATGGTCTGGGCATTGGCGCCGACGGCAAGAAGGGCAGTTGCGCCGAGCAGAATAGATTTCTTCATTTACGAGAACTCCTGGTGGTCTTGGCGCCGGCTTAGTGCGCGGTCACGAGCATCTGAAAATTCTTGTCGAAACTGACGCCGGCCTTGGCCAGGGCTGCCGTGTTGACATGATACTTGGCGGCGCCGGAGGCCTGCCGCTCGACCGCGAGGGCGCATTTGCCGGCTTCCATGCAGGCCATGTCGCCGATCACAAGCTGACCGGCGGCTGCCTTGCCGGAAACGTCGGCGCTGCCGATTACGATAACCGCAACGGCGCCGGTCACGTCGCCAGCGCTGTCAATGACCTTAGCCGTCACATCAGCACCGAGGGCGGATTTGACCGCGTCGCCCGCAGCGGCCTGGCCGCTTGCCGTCACGATAGTGACGGGCGTCGGCTTGGCTGGCTTGGGCTGAAGAAAATTCAGGGCCTTCACAGCGACGGTGGCGGTAGGGCCATCGACCGTTGCCATGGCTGGAGCGGTATAGGCGAGTATTGGCATCAGCAGCCCGGCCATCAGGCCGTGCCGTGCCGGTGAACGCAGATTGCGCATTGTGTCTCCGGTGTGGCAGGAGGAAGGAATTGCTCCTTCAACAATGCCTATGACCAAAGGATTGGTGCGTCACTACGCTCTGTATAATCCGTCTGGTTAGGTTTCCAAAAAAAACAGCGACTTTTTCGCGTCGTGATATTAAGGCAACATATTATGGTAACCTGAAATACACTTCTGTATAGGTTCCATATCTGAACAATGAAATTAGTAACTCATTAATACATTCAGGTTTTGCATCACTATACACCAAATTTATGCATGCACGCTGAATTGAAGATGGCAAAAAGAGACCCACCGGTCCTTTCAGGAACCGGTGGGTTTGCATGTGCCTGAGACTGAGAACCCGATCCACCCCGCGCGAAGCAGGGTGGAAGCGGGACGCAGATCAGAACTGGAACTGCATGCGCATGGCGGTCAGGTCCAGCTTGACCTCCTGGCCATTGGCGCGTTCGGTCTTGCTGATGACATGGTTCAGCATCAGGCGGATGGCCGGGTTGACGTACCAGTTCAGACCCAGCGTCCAGTTGGTTTCCTTGCCGGCGGTACCGGTGTTGATGCCGGCGGCGCGGTCGATCAGGTCGACCTGGCTGTAACGGGCGGCGATTTCCCAGGCGCCCATGCCGTTCTGACCGACGGGCCAGGAGGGCTTCACGGTGGTCCATTCACCGATATTGTAGTTGCGGCGCTCGCCCGTCAGAATGTAGCCGGCGGACACGTAATAGCCGCTGAACTCCGGATCGGCCAGGGTCTGGACGGCGCCCGAAGCGGTGCGGTCGGCATATTCAGCGCCGAAATTGTAATATTCGGCGGCGGCCCAGAAGCTCTTGTAATTCACGCCCAGGTCGGCGCCATAGGCATAGGCGCTGTCGATCTGGTTCACCGTGACGTTGGTCAGGCGGTAGGAGGTGTCGGTGCCGCCGATGCGCAGGCCCGGACGGTCGCCGAAGCCGATGCTGGTGGTGGCGGTGCCGGCGGCCACCGGGCGGGCGGTTGCCTGCGGGGTGGTCTGCAGGACGCCGGAGACGCCGATACCGGCGGAGCCTTCATTGGCCTGCCAGAAGGCATAGGCGGCGCGGCCCAGCAGGTTGACCTGATCGTCGAAGCTGCCGGTGGTGTTGGTGGCGTTGCCGGTCACATAGGCGGCCACGAAGTGGCTGGTGCCCTTGTTGGTCACGCCGATGGCGGTGCGGCTGTCGGAACCGCCGATGCCGACGACGATGTTGCCGATGGGCGCGCGTTCCATGAAGGCGATGTCGTTGGAGGACGTGCTGTCATCCAGCGTGAATTTCGGCTGCATCACGCCGGCCACGATGGTCCAGCCCTGGATGCCCGTATAGCCGATATTGGCGGCCTGGATCTGCGCCCCGCCGCCACGGTTGCCGGCGAAGTTCGCGGTCACTTCATAGGTCCAGTCGGTGTAGACCTTGCCGGCCACGCCCAGGAAGGCGCGGCGGATGCCGAAGCCGTCGGTGCCGTCGGCGGTGAAGTTCTTGCCACCATTGCCGAAGCCGTAATCCATGTGCACGCGGGCGCGGATGGCGGCGTCAAAGGCCTTGTCTGCGGTCTGGACGCGGATGCGGCCACCATCGGCGGTCACCTTCGGCATGGCCTCCAGCGTCTTCTTGTTGGCCGCGCTTTCCTTGGCGACCGAGTCCTTCAGTGAGGTCAGCTGGCCCTGCAGGGCCTGGATCTGGGCGGCCAGGGCGTCGATCTGGGTCTGGGACGGGGCGGCGGACTGGGCCACGGCCGGGCCGGCGGCCAGAACGGCGACGGCGGCGCCGACCAGCAGGGTGGACTTGAGGCTCATTGTTGTTCTCCGGTGGGATCTCGCGGGCGACAAAGCCTGTCAGCGTGCCGATCCCCATCACCGGGTATGTCTCGGCAGTGCCTCAGGCCCCGGCGGAGGGCTAACAGAGGGGTATTGCCGATTTGATGCGGTTTTATTACGTCTTCATGACAGGCCGGACCTGTTGCATTATAGGCACGGCAATCGCAGCGTCAGTTTCACTACATTTTGTCATGATATTGTCATGAAACTTCTGTGCCGACGCTGGCCAGACGCACAGGTGGCCCCGCGCGAACAAGGTTGCAACCTACCCCATTCGGGTAGAGGATGGGTGCCCAATCCGACGGAGCGCCACCGCCTACGCGATGCACGACCCGCAACCCGCCCCAGACCTGATACAGCCCGCCGGCGCGGGCCGGCATCCTTTGCCATTGGCAACGGTGCCCGTACTGATGCTGCTGGCCTTTGCGGTGCTGGCGGTGGCGGCCATTCTGTTCACCACGGCCCGGCATTTCGATGCCGGCGAGGCACAGCGCTCTGAACAGCGCGTCGCCCGCCTGATGGCGGGTGCGGAAAACTCCCTGGCCGTTGTCATGCGTGATTATGCGGGCTGGGATGCTGCCGTCATGCATGTTGTGGATCGGTTTGACCTGCCCTGGGCGGACGAGAATATCGGCATCTATCTCAGCGGCGGCTATCGCCTGTCGATGAGTCTGGTGATCGATCGGCAGGGCCGCGTCATCTATGGGATGGAGGATGGCAAGCGCCTGACCGACAACCGGATGCGCGAGATCCAGCCGCCGCCGGCCCTGGGCCGCATGATGGAGAAATCCATTGCCGCCCTGCCCGGCACGACCGAGGCTGTCGCGGGGGTGGTGCGCTGGGGTGACCAGCTTTATCTGGCCTCCGTGGCCGATATCCGGCCCAGCCAGGGGGGGGCTGCCCGACCGGATGGCATGGCCCTGGTGTTCCTGCAAAGGCTTGATCGCGTGGCCGTGGCCCGCCTGCTGGACCCGCTGCTGCTGGACAATGTCGATATCTCCATCCGCCCGGTGCTGCCTGATGTAGGGTTGCTGCCCCTGGCGGAATTTGGTGCGGCACCCGCCAATCCACCGGCAGGTTGGCTGACATGGCGTGTCCCGCGCCCCGCCCTGGATTTCCTGTCCAGTGTCTATTGGGTCCTGGGGGGTGTGCTGCTGGCCCTGTTCGCGCTGACGGCCCAGGTCCTGACCCGGGTGCAGCGGGCGGCCCGGCGGGAAGCCGAGATGAACGATGCCCTGCGGCAATTGTCCGAGCGGTATCGCGCCCTGATCGATGCCTTGCCGGACATGGTCTGCCTGCTGGCCGATGGCCGCGTATCGCTGATCAATGCGGCGGGCCTGTCGATGCTGGGTATATCACCGGCTGATGCCGGGCGGGTGGTGGGGCGCCCCTATCTGGATCTGGTGGTGGATGCCGACCGCCTGATCTTCCACCGCGTCATGCAGATGCGGGGGAGGGGCGGGATCGAATGGGCGACGCTGCGGATCGAGGCGGCGGACGGGACCATCGTGCCCATCGAACTGGCGGTGCTGCCCGTGACGGGGGAGCCGCTGGGCGAGATGACGCTGGTGGCCCGCGACCGGCGGCCCGAACTGGCGCGCCGTGAAACCTTGCGCGCGGCGGAGACGCGGGCCGCGGTGGCCGACCGCGCCAAGGGCCAGTTCCTGGCCAATATCAGCCATGAGCTGCGCACCCCGCTGAACGCCATCATCGGCTTTTCGGAAATATTGCGGGATGAGCTGCTGGGCAGCCTGGGCGTGCCGCAATACAAGGAATATGCGGTCGATATCCATGAGGGCGGGCTGCATCTGCTGCGGCTGGTCAATGACCTGCTGGATATTGCGCGCATGGATGCAGGGACATTGGAACTGCGTGAAGGCTGGGTCGATATTGCCCCGTTGATCGACCGGTGCGAGCGCCTGCTGCGGCAGAAGGCGGCGGAACGGGGCGTGCCGGTCAAGCTGGATGTGTCACCCCAGGGGCTGCGTGTCCTGGCCGACGAGGTGCGGCTGAAGCAGATCGTGGTCAATCTGCTGGGCAACGCCCTCCGATTCTCTGAAGCCGGCCAGCCTGTCGCCGTCATCGTGCGACTGGATGGGCCTACGGGCGATGTGCTGATCGAGGTCGCCGATCACGGCATCGGCATGAATGTGGATGCCATGCGCATCGCCCTGGAACCGTTCTCGCAGGTAGAGGGCGGGCATAACCGGCGCCAGCCGGGGGCTGGGCTGGGCCTGCCGTTGGCCAGGGGCTATGCCGAGGCGCATGGCGGTTCACTGACCATGCAAAGCACACCGGCGGTCGGCACCACCGTTACCGTGCGCCTACCCGCCAGCAGGGTGGCACTGGCCCCCGTTGAGGGCTGATTAGGGCTTATCGACGGTCCCGGAACATGGCCAGGACCTGCGCATGCAGGGCCGAATCGCCGGCGGCGACCACATTGCCGTTGCAGCCCAGGCGCAGCGGCTGCCCTTCCCAATCGGTGATCAGGCCACCGGCACCCTCGATCACGGCGACCAGTGCGGCCCAGTCATAGGGTTGCAGCCCGGCCTCCACCATCAGGTCGATGAAGCCGCCGGCCAGCAGGCCGAACGCATAGGCATCGCCGCCCCAGACCATGTAGCGGCTCGACGCCTGGGTCATGGCGAATTCGACCTGATGGAAGGGCATGGTGGCGGCCTGCGTCGCCATGGCGATATCGGCGCAGGGCCGCGTCGTGATGGGCGCGCCATTCAATGTGGTGGGACGACCGGCAATGCCCAGCCAGCGGTCGCCGATCACCGGCTGGTCGATGATGCCCAGCACGGGCACACCCCGATGCAGCAGGGCGATCAGGGTGGTGAAAAGCGGGCGGCCCGTGATGAAGGATTTGGTGCCGTCGATCGGGTCGATGACCCAGACATATTCGGCATTGAGATCCTGGCTGCCATGTTCCTCTCCCAGGATGCCGTCATCGGGCCGCTCGACGGTCAGGATGGCGCGGATGGCGCTTTCCACCTCGCGGTCGGCGATGGTGACGGGCGAGGCGTCGGCCTTCACATCGACATCCACCCGCGTGCGGTAATGGCGGCTGGCCACGACACCCGCCGCATCGGCGCAACGCAGGGCAAGATCGACCAGGAAATCGGGAACGGCAGACATATCAGACGACTCCGGAATATGCGGTTTTGCCCCTGAAAAGGAAAAGGGGCGGCATCGCTGCCGCCCCTTCATACCATGTTCCGGGTGACGTGCCGATTACGGCAGCGGCACCGGGGTATCGGCCAACGTGCGCAGATAAGCGATCAGCGCGGCGCGATCCTCGACCTTCTTCAGGCCGGCGAAGTTCATCTTCGTCCCCGGGATGGTCACCTTCGGGTTCGCCAGGAACTTGTTCAGGTGCTCATAGTCCCAGGGGCCTTCCTGCGCCTTCATGGCGTCGGAATAGGAGAAGCCTTCGGCATGGGCATGCTTGTTGCCCACGATACCCCACAGGTTCGGCCCCACCTTGTTGGCGCCGCCCTTTTCGAAGCTGTGGCAGGCCGCGCAGGCCTTGACCAGCTTCTGACCGGCAGCCGGATCGGCGGCGGCCAGGAGCGGCGTCACCGGGTCCGGCTCTGCCGGAGCGGCAGGCACGTCGGTGGCGGCGGTCTCGGTCTCCGGTACCTCTACCTTGTAGGCGCGTTCAGCCGGGTAGCTCGGATGAACCAGCTTCTTGGAGACGAAACCCGCCAGGAGAGCGATCAGCGTCGCCGTCAGGATCGCCATGAAAATCTTATTGAAGGTGCTGCTCGCCATCAGTCCTAATCCCTTGGGTTCGCCAAGCGCGGGCACAATAACGCCAAGAGGCGGGCACGTCCATGCCCGCCTTGACGTGAATCCATGCGCGATACTTAGCGTAAGGATGCAAGAACGCACATGGCTTTCCGCCTTGACCCGGCGGACCAAATGTCGCACGGGAAAACAATGACCGATCCGAACCGTCCCCTGACCGCCGCTCCCGTCGCCCATCCGCTGGTGGTAATCCCCGCCCGGCTTGGCTCCACGCGCCTGCCGGACAAGCCGCTGGCCGAAATTCACGGCGCGCCGATGATCGTGCATGTCTGGCGCCGCGCCATGGAGGCGGGGATCGGCCCCGTGATTGTCGCGGCGGCGGAACAGGCCATCGTCGATGCCGTGATCCAGGCCGGCGGCATCGCTGTCCTGACCGACCCGGACCATCCATCAGGATCGGACCGGGTGTGGGAGGCGGTGCGGCGCATCGATCCGGATGGCCGGTACGACGCCATCGTCAATGTGCAGGGCGACCTGCCCACCATTGACCCAGCCGCCATCCGCGCCGTGTTCGGCCCCCTGTCGGACCCCGGCGTCGATATCGCCACGCTGGGTGCCGTGATTACCGAGGCGGCGGAGCGTACGAATCCCAATGTGGTAAAGGCCGTGGTGGAAATGCCGCCGGGTGCCGATACGGGACGCGCGCTCTATTTCACCCGCGCCACGGCCCCCTGGGGCGATGGGCCGTTGTTCCACCATATCGGGCTTTACGCCTATCGCCGCGCCGCGCTGGAACGGTTCGTCTCCTTGGCCCCGGCACAGCTGGAGCAGCGCGAAAAGCTGGAGCAGCTGCGCGCGCTGGCCAATGGCATGACCATCGCGCTGGCGCGGGTGGACATCGTGCCGCTGGGGGTGGATACCATCGAAGACCTTGACCGCGCCCGCCATATGCTGGCCCCATCGCCCACGCCGTGATCCACGGCATCCCGCCCATCGCCTCATCGACAGACAGAGCCCCTCATGCCCGCCTCCACCATCGCCTATCAGGGCGCACCCGGTGCCAATTCCGACCTGGCCTGCCGCAGCGTTTTTCCCGACATGGTCACGCTGCCCTGCGCCTCGTTTGAGGATGCGTTTGCCGCGGTGCATGAGGGTAAGGCCAAGCTGGCCATGATCCCGGTGGAGAATTCGGTCGCGGGCCGCGTCGCCGATATCCACCACCTGCTGCCGCATGGCGGGCTGCATATCATTGGTGAGCATTACCAGCGCGTGGTCCACTGCCTGGTCGCACCGCAGGGCGCGACGATGGAGGGGCTGACCGAGGTCCATTCCCATATCCAGGCCCTGTCCCAGTGCCGCAACTATCTGCGCGAACGGGGCCTGAAGCCCGTCAACAATGCCGATACGGCGGGTGCGGCTGCCGATGTGGCCCGCTGGAATGACCCGACCAAGGGGGCCATCTCGTCTGATCTGGCCGCCGAGATCTACGGTTTGCAGGTGCTGGCCAAGGGGATCGAGGATGCGACCCACAACACCACCCGCTTCCTGATCCTGGCGCGGGAACCCAGTGTGCCGGAACGCGGTACCGACAGCGTCACCACCTTTGTCTTCCGCGTCCGGTCACGTCCGGCAGCGCTGTATAAGGCGCTGGGCGGGTTTGCGACCAATGGCGTGAACATCACCAAGCTGGAAAGCTATCTGGTGGATGGCCGTTTCACGGCGGCGCAGTTCTATATCGACGTTGAGGGCCATCCGGAGGAACGCTCCCTGCGGCTGGCCATGGAGGAGCTTGGCTTCTTCGCCAGCGAGGTGAAGTTCCTGGGCGTCTATCCGGCCCACCCGTTCCGCCGCGAACAGCAGCAGATGGGTGGCGGTATCTGATTGCGGGAATGACGGCTGGTGCCTTAACCTGTTGGTACCAGCCGGGGAGAGGTCATGGATAATCACCTGATTCTGCTGATCGCGCCGACGATTACGGCCCTTGTCATGCTGTTTGCACCGCAATGGCAGGCCCGGCATATCGAACGCCGCATGCGGGCAGGGGATGACCATTACCTGGATGAACAGCGCTCCTACCGTGCCTATCCATGGCAGCGCAACCCGCAGGTTCTGCGGGTTACGGGGGCTGTCCTGCTACTGATGGAAGCCGTATATCTGGGACTTCGCTGGTTCAATCCGTGATTTTTCGGTGCCGTCCCGGAAACGCTGCTGTTCTGTCTCAATTCCGCCATTCGTGGCACGCCAAATGGGGTAGCCGGCGGATGGCGCCGGTGACTGCCTTCCGGGGCCAATAATCATGCGAAGCCGTTTTCTGCCCGTTTCATTCGCCGCTGCCCTGTTGCTGGGGCTTGGTGCCTGTGCCGCCGATCCCGCCATCAAGGAAGGGGAGATGCGCAACCGCCAGATTGCCGCCGGTTCCTGGCGCCTGTCGGAACTGCGCCTGGTCTGCATGGGCAATCCCGATGCCGGGATTCCGGGCCGCGCCCTGACTGCGGATGAGGCGGCGGAACAGCTGCGGCTGGTTCTGGAACTATCGTACCTGGCCCCGGACATCTGGCCCAACGTTCCGCTGTCCAGCCCGCGTGTGGAGGAATTCCGCCGCATCTGCGCCGGTGATCCGGCCACCAACACCCCCGCCCGCGCCCTGACCCCTGATGAGCGCAAGGAACTGCTGTCCTTGATGGTCAGCACACCCGCCACCCTTCCGGCGGTGCGCGGCAGCGGGGGTGGATCGGCGGGCGCCATCATCTGGAGCGATAGCGGTGCTGGCGGCTCCGGCGGTGGCTATTATGAGGAAACCTACCGCGATCCCGACTATGACCGGATGATCTGGGAGCTGGAGCGCGACCGGGCCCGGTGGGATGCCTATCTGTGGGAACAGCGCCGCCGCGAACTTTATTGGGAGCATGAGCGTCGCCGTCGCGAATGGGAGCGTGACCGGGCGCGTTGGGAACGGGAACGCGACCGGGATCGGGCCCGTGCCGAACAGGATCGTCGCCGGGCGGAGGATGCCCGCCATCGTGCGGAAGAGGAACGCCGCCGGGCCGAGGATGAACGCCGCCGCTACGAACGGCCGCCCATTGTGCAGCCGCCGCCGCGTCCGTCCGATGACGACATGCGCCGCCGCCGGGATGCCGAAGACGCCGCCCGCCGCCTGGAAGATCAGCGCCGTCGGGCACAGGAAGAAGTGCGTGGCCGTGACGATGACCGCCGCCGCGAGGCCGAGGATGCAGGCCGCCGTCTGGAAGAACAACGCCGCCGGGCAGAGGAACAGCGCCGTCAGGCTGAAGGCGATGCACGCCGTCAGGCGGATGATGACCGCCGTCGGGCCGCCGAGGAGGGTGCGCGCCGGATGGAAGAGCAACGCCGTCAGGCCGAGGGTGATGCGCGTCGTCAGGCGGACGATGACCGCCGTCGGGCCTCCGAAGAAAATGCACGTCGGATGGAAGATCAGCGCCGTCAGGCCGAGAGTGAAGCCCGCCGACAGGCAGAGGATGACGCCCGTCGCCGCGCCGACGATGATCGCCGCCAAGCCGCCGAGGAGAATGCCCGCCGCATGCAGGAGCAGCGTCGTCAGGCCCAGGAGGATGCGCGGCGCGAGCGGGAAGCCCCCCCGCCACCCCGCAACCAGACCGGGGTTGAAACGCAGATCCCGTAATCGCTGGTGGGCAAGTCCAAGCGCTATTGAGAAACACCTCGATACTAAAAACCCGCCTCCCCGGCGAAGGCCGGGGCCCAGGGGCCCCAAGGTTCAACTTCTCCACCTGCCTCGCTATCAGCAACACTGGCGTCGGGTGTATGGCCCCTGGGCCCCGGCCTTCGCCGGGGAGGCGATTTTTGTTATCTCGACGGGCCCTTTTTTACGCCTCGCTCCCTATCGAATGCCGTCCCTACATCTTCCCGTCATGCAACCAAACGGTTAAGTTACCCTATTGCTGAATGGGGGTAATAATGGCTGATGGGGATATGGCGCGCGCGCTGGGCGCGGATATCGGGGCGTCATTGCGCCGGGAAGTGGATGCGATGGTCCGCTATGTCCTGGGGAATGGAACGTCGATGCCGGCGGATGTGATCGCCCGGCTGTCGATTCTGGATGAGGACGCACCGCCGCCGCTGGCCGATCTGGCGAAGCTTCATAATCAACTGGCGTCGCTGGTGGCGCCGGCCAGTCCGCGTACCATTCGCCTGTTGGCCGATGACCCGTTTGCGGGGCGATTCTGGTCCAGCTTTGGTCCCCTGCCGAATATCCGGCGGTTGCTTCTGGCGGCCATTTTCTTCCTGGCCTGTTTCATCATGGCCAGCCTGTCGGAGCATATCAACGCCACCACCATCCGGCAGGACATCTACACGATTGATTCCGAACATCTGCTGCATGTGCTGATCTTCTTGATGAGTGCGGCGGGGCTGGGGGCCTGTTTCAATGCCCTGTCCACGGCGTACTGGTTTATCCAGGCGGGGACCTATGACCCCAGACTGGACAGTTCCTATTGGATTCGCATCGTGCTGGGCATCATCGCGGGCTTGCTGATCTCGCAACTGGTGCCGCTGGGCGGGCCGGAAACGCTGGACGCCCAGGGCAATCCCATGGGCGGCAGCACCGCCACATTGGGCAAGCCGCTTCTGGCCCTGCTGGGTGGCTATTCGGCCAGCATGGTGAATTCCGTGCTGCAAAGGCTGGTGGAAACCGTGCAGGCCATGTTCAAGGGCGGTGCCGCCGATACTGCCGCCGCCAACGAGGCCATTGCCCGGGCCAGGGCCGACCAGCGTGTGGAACAGCATAAGCTGTCCATGGCGGGGGACCTGGTGGCTCTGCATCAGGCCATCAAGGACGGCGCGCCCGCTGAACGGTTGATGGAACTGGCCGGCGGCATGGTGAAGCAGGTGGTGCCCGCCCATGCCGCATCACCGCCGCCCCCGCCCGCGTTGCCATCCAGAGTCGAATGACCTTATCAAGGGTGGCCGGGGCCGCTTCCGTCCGCTATCGTTCTGCCGGTTGCTGTGGTGCCTGTGACATGGCGCAGCCATAATCTTCCGCTTTCCTGGCCGGCATGATGACGCGCACTCCCCTCCTTTCGACCCTGTCGCTGCTTCTGGCACTGGTACCCCTGTCCGGCGCTCTGGCGCAGAACAGTATCGGGCCATTGCCGGCCAACCCGCCGCCCGCCGCCGTGCGTGCCCCCATCACGGTGCCGGCGACACCCGACCTGACGCTGCCGCCGACGCCCGGCGTGCCGGATCAGGGCGACATCCCCGCCGCACCGGTTTCGGAACTGCCGCCGTCCCGCTTCCCTGGCGTCGCTACGGGGCCTGAGCCGGCGCGCATGCCGGCGGAGCGCAGCACCCTGCTTTACCCGCCGGGGGCAGAAATCCTGCCATCGGGCACCGATGCCGTGCTGGACGATATCGTGGCGCGGCTGAAGGCCCATCCGGCGGAACGGCTTGAGCTGCGCGCCTATGCCAGCAGCCAGACCACCCGCCCCACGGAGGCACGGCGCATCGCCCTGCTGCGCGCCCGCGCCCTGCGGGACCGGTTGGTGCAGCTTGGCCTTGATCCGCTGCGCCTGCTGGTTTTCGCCGAGGTCGTATCGATGGCGGCGGGCACGGTCGCCCCGGCAACGGCCCCTGATCGTGTCGATCTGGTGATCCGCCCATGACGCTTTCCGCTGATCGTCGCACGCCTGCCGCCCCGCCCGACCGTCCGCCCGCAGTGGAACCGCCGGCCAGCCGGCCACGCCGGTTCCTGACGCGCATGGCGCTGTTCACCCTGGCTGTGGCGTTGATCGCGGCGGTCCTGCTGCCATCCCTGATCCAGGCGTTTCTGGCCAACCCGGCCCTGAATGGTCTGATCCTGTTCACCCTGCTGCTGGGGATCTGGTTCATCTTCCGGCAGGTCACGATGCTGGGGCCGGAGGTGGCGTGGCTGGAGGCGTTTACGGCCAACCGCGCGCCGGATACGCAGCCCCGGCTGCTGGCCCCCATGGCCCGCATGCTGGGTGAACGCCAGGGCGGACGCTTCACCCTGTCGACGGTGGCCAGCCGGTCGCTGCTGGACGGGGTCGGCACGCGCCTGGATGAAGGGCGGGAGATCTCCAAATACCTGATCGGGCTGCTGATTTTCTTAGGATTGCTGGGCACCTTCTGGGGCCTTTTGCAGACCGTCTCCTCCATCGGCACCGTCATTTCCGGTCTCAGTTTCGACAATGCCGATGTGGCAGGCGTGTTCGGCAATTTGCAGGCGGGCCTGTCGGCGCCCCTGTCGGGGATGGGCATGGCCTTCTCCTCCTCCCTGTTCGGGTTGGCGGGATCGTTGGTGCTGGGGTTCCTGGAATTACAGGCGGGGCAGGCGCAGAACCGGTTCTATACAGAGCTGGAGGACTGGCTGGCCGGCATCACGCGGCTGTCCAGCGGGGCGCTGGGCGATGTGGAAGCGGGTGGCGGGTCCGGTGGGGGCGCGTCGGTTCCCGTCTATATCCAGGCCCTGCTGGAACAGACGGCGGAGAATATCGAACGGCTGCAATTCACCATGGCCGGGGCGGAGGAGGGGCGGAAGCTCCAGAATCAGCAGCTGGTGCAACTGACGGAGCGCATTGCCGCCCTGACCGACCAGATGCGGACCGAGCAGCAGGTGATGCTGCGGCTGGCCGAAAGCCTGTCCAATGGCGGCGGCCTGGGCCTTGACGAGGCGACGCGCGCCCATATCCGCAATCTGGAGCTTTACACCGCCCGCCTGCTGGAGGAGACGACGCAGGGGCGCATCCAGTCCACCCAGGAATTGCGCAGCGAGATCAAGATCCTGGCCCGGACGGTGGCGGCACTGGGCGATACGGAGCGCTGATCCATGGCCTATGTCCGGCGGCGCGGATCACGGGGGGAGAAGGTCGATATCTGGCCCGGCTGGGTGGACGCGCTGTCCAGCCTGACCATGGTCGTCATCTTCCTGCTGATGGTGTTCGTGCTGGGCCAGTTCTATCTGACCAGCGCCTTGCAGGGCCGTGACCGGCAATTGGCCGATCTGCAAGGCCGGGTGGCACAGCTGGCCGATGCCCTGGCGCTTGAACGCGACAGTAATGCCCGCATGCAGGCCGATTTCGGGCAATTGACCGACCGGCTGCGCGCAACCCTGGCGGAGAAGGAGGCGCTGCGGGCCCGTCTTGACGCCATGGGCGGGACGGCAGATGCGGCGGCCACGGCGGATGAACGGGTCGCCGGCTTGACCAGGGACCTGGAGGAAGAACGCAAGATCAGCGCGGCGGCCCGCAATGAAGTGGCGCTGCTGAACCAGCAGATCGCCGCCCTGCGCGCCCAGCTGCAACAGCTGGTGACCAGCCTGGATGCATCGGAAGCGAAAGCCAAAGAGCAGGAGGTGCAGATTGCCGAGTTGGGCAAGCGCCTGAACGCCGCCCTGGCCGGCAAGGTGGCGGAACTGGCGCGGTTCCGGTCTGAATTCTTTGGCCGTCTGCGGGAGATTCTGGGTAACCGCGATGATGTGCGCATCGTGGGCGACCGGTTCGTATTCCAGTCGGAAGTGCTGTTCGATAGCGGCTCCGCAGAGCTGGGCGAAGCGGGGCAGGTGCAGTTGGGGCGGCTGGCCAAGACCCTGCTGGAGTTGGCGGCGCAGATGCCGCCGGAGATCAACTGGATCCTGCGCGTTGACGGGCACACGGATATGGTGCCGGTCAAATCCGGGCGTTGGGCCAGCAATTGGGAACTGTCGACGGCGCGTGCCATCTCCGTCGTGAACTTCCTGGTCCAGATGGGGGTGCCGCCGGAACGGCTGGCCGCCACGGGCTTTGGCGAGTTCCAGCCGCTGGAGCCGGGCAACAGCCCCGCCTCCCTGGCGCTCAACCGCCGGATCGAGTTGAAGCTCGACAGCCGGTGACAGCCCCTTACCGGGCCTTGGGGAAGGGCGGAAGCGCCGCCGTCGCCGCCTCGCGATAGGTGATGGTGTGGCCCGGCGTCCATTTTCCGTCGGACAGGAACTCCGCCTGATTGGTCAGGACGCCATCCTTCAGGGTCAGGGTGGAGCGTACCTTGCTGATTTTGGGGTGGCCGGCCACATCTTCCTCGGCCACCAGCTTGCCCGGCCCGTCGGCGCGCATCACGCCCTGGGTGTGGAAACCGGCGGTCGTGAAATAGTGATAGATCATGGTCTTACGCGGGCTGTCCCAGAAAACCAGGGTTTCCCCGCCATAGGACAGGTCGCCCAGGATATGGGTGATGCGCACGGCCTTGCCGCCCAGCGCCCATTCCCAGCGCGACTGATCTACCATCGGCTTGCCATCGGGGCCGGTGCCTTCGCCGCGCCAGCTTTTGCCGACCATGCCGGCAATATCGGCAAACGGGTCGGTATCCGCGGCCTGTGCCGGGGCGTAGCCCAGTAGCATGGTGAGGATCAGGCCGATGGCGGCCAGCCAGGTACGCATGGTCATGTCTTTCTCCCTGTCTTTGGTTTGTTAAAGTTTCAGCCGGCGTCACGGTCCTGCAAGGGCCAGTTCTCCGCCAGGGTGCGCTTGGGCAGGACGAAGCCCATCACGCCGAACATCGCGTACATCACCCGCGTGCCGAAGGGGACCGTGCCCGTCTCCACCACGGATTTCAGGTTAGCCAGGATGTTGGTGCCGCCCTGGTCCATTTCCTTGGCCGTACGGGTGCCGTGGGGAATGTTCTCCACGGTCAAGGTGACCTCCACGATGCCGTCGGCTTGTGGGAACAGTTCATAGATGACGGTGCAGGGGGCATCGTCGAACTGTGTGAAGCGGAACGTGTGGGCAAAGCGGCGGGGCGGGTCATACTCCAGCACCTCCCCCACCACCAGGGTGCGGCGGCGGTCGGCGGTGCGCATCTGTACCGCCGCGCCGGCGTGAAAGCCGGTATTGACCATCAGGGCGTTGAATACCGCCTGCTGCGGACTGTCGGTCTTGGTCAGTTCCCGCCAGATGGCCTCCACCGAGCCTTTGATTTTGGTGCGGAATACCTTCTTGTTCTCATCCCCCATGATATCTCCCCCTGTCATGAGCCCGCTTCGATCTTGTCCTTCAGGTCCAGCAGCTTGCCGGCCCAGAAATCATCAAACTCATCTGACCAGCGGCGGTGGATGGCGCGCAGCGGCAGGGTGTTGACGTAAAGCCGCCGCTCCCGCCCCGCCTTCTCCGACACGACCAAGTCCGCGTCTTCCAGGACGCGCAGATGTTTCAACACGCCAATCCGGCTCATCTCGAACGCCGACAGCAGGTCGGCGACGATGCAGCCGGGGTTGCCCCGGATCAGGTCAAGCAGCCGCCGCCGTTCCCGGCTGGCCAAAGCCTGGAACACCGCATCGGTCGCCGCCTCGTCAAGCTGGTACAGATCATCCTTCATAGGTAACCAGTAGGTTACATATTTGGGTGCGAGTCAAGGGGGCTGTGCCGCCCCCTGTCGAAAGCGGGAAGGATCAGGCGAAGCCGCGTGCCGGGTCGTGGGCGGGGCGTTGCAGCCAGTTGCTGGCCGGGTAGTCGCAGGCGCCATCGACCACATGGATCGTATAGGCATGGCGTGAGCGGTCGGAACGGTTCGGCCCCGACAGATGCGGCAGCAGGCCGTGCAGCAGGATCAATGTGCCGCGTGTGGCCGGCAGCGGGACATAGCCGTTTTCGGGTGTGCAGTCGGGCCAGGGGCTGCCATCCAGCACCTCCATCGACACCCCGCCATCGGCGGCACGGTTGAAGCGCTTCTTCAGCCCAGCCTTGTGCCCGCCGGGCAGGGCCCACATGCAGCCATTATCCAGGGTCGCATCCTGCACCGCGAACCAGAAGCCGACCACGCTCATCGGTTCGGTGTAAAGGAAGGTGCTGTCCTGATGGCACACCACCTCGCCGCCGATATGCGGCTGCTTGAAGATATACATGGACTGCATCAGCAGGGGTTTTTCCATGCCGATATCGCCAGCGATGGCGCCCAGGCGGGCATCGCGGGAAAAGCCGTCGAAGACGGGGTCACGGTCATGCATGGCATGGCCGATCTTGTTGATCGACAGATGCTTTTCCTGACGCAGACGGCCCGCCGCGTCAAACGCCTCCTCCTCAAAGAAGAAGCGGATCTGGTTGCCCGACGACATGAAATAATCGTCGGAGGTCTTCTGCTGATTCACGGTGGAGAAGATGGAGGCATGCGCGTCGGCATCGAACCCATCGACCAGGCGTCCCGCCTGCGCCATCAGCGCGTCACAGGCGGTATCGCTGGCAAAGCCCGGCAGCACCAGGAACCCGTCCCGGTGATAGGCGTCGATCTGGTCTTGGGTCAGGTGCGGCATGGCGGGGTCATCGGTGGCGGTTGGAACGGTTGCCGTATCCTAGCGCATGGTCACCCGGTGCCCGCAATCCTCAATAATGCCCATCGCTGTTCTGCGGCTTTTCCACCCGCTTCTGACCGTCGGCACCCAGATAGATGGCCAGGATTTTCACCGGGTCCTTACCCAGGTTGCGGCCATTGTGCCAGACGATGGTTTCCACAAAGGCATCCCCCGCCTTGAACACACGGTCCGGCAACCCCTGCGCGGATACCGTCACCTCCCCGGATACGATATAGCCGACGACAGGCATGGGGTGGCGGTGCTGGCCCGTCTCCCCACCCGGCGCCAGTTCCACCAGCAGGGCGGAGATGCGAGCCTGCCCGTCGGGGTATTTCAGGGGCTTGCCGTCACCGGTGGTGACAGTGTCCAGCAATGTCTGCGCCGTCAGGCCCGTGGCATCGGCGAGCGCCGTGGCCGGTGAAAGCAGCAATCCGGTCAGCAGCAGGGCGGCAGCGCGCATCATCATCATCCCCGTCATTTATTGTGCGGGGATGATACAGGAACCGGTGACCGAACGCGCCCTGTCTGAAAGAGGTTACTGCCCCAGGGCGCGGGCGCGCAGGAAATGGTCGGCCAGGACCGTGGCCATCATCGCCTCACCCACCGGTACGGCGCGGATACCGACGCAGGGGTCGTGGCGGCCCTTGGTCAATATATCCGCTTCGTTACCGAAACGATCCACGGTCTGGCGTGGGGTCAGGATGGAAGAGGTCGGTTTGACAGCGAAACGAACCACGATATCCTGGCCTGTGGAGATGCCGCCCAGGATGCCGCCGGCATGGTTGGACAGGAAATGCGGCTTGCCGTCCGGGCCGACCCGCATCTGATCGGCGTTTTCCTCACCGGTCAGGCTGGCGGCGTCGAACCCGGCGCCGATTTCCACGCCCTTGACGGCATTGATGGTCATCATGGCCTGGGCCAGATCGCTGTCCAGCTTGTCATAGATCGGCTCACCCCAGCCGGCGGGAACGCCGCTGGCCACGACCTCGATCACCGCACCGACCGACGACCCGGCCTTGCGGATGCCGTCCAGATAGTCGGCCCATTGTTCGGCCATTACGGGATCGGGGCAGAAGAACGGGTTCTGATCGACGGTTGCCCAGTCCCAGCGGGACCGGTCCACCTTGTGCGGTCCCATCTGCACCATGGCGGCGCGGATACTGATACCGCCACCGGGCGCGGTTTCCAGCACGCGGCGGGCAACGGCACCGGCGGCGACGCGGCTGGCCGTTTCGCGGGCGGACGAACGGCCGCCGCCGCGATAATCGCGGATGCCGTATTTGGCGTCATAGGTGAAGTCAGCATGGCCGGGGCGGAACTTATCCTTGATGTCCCCGTAATCCTTGGACCGCTGATCCTCGTTCTCGATGAACAGCATGATGGGCGTACCCGTGGTCAGGCCCTCGAACAATCCGGACTTGATCTGCACGCTGTCCGGCTCGCGCCGCTGCGTGACATATTTGCTCATGCCCGGCTTGCGCTTGTCCAGGAAGGTCTGGATGAACGCCTCATCCAGGGGCAGGCGCGACGGCACCCCGTCCACGATGCAGCCGATGGCCGGGCCATGGCTTTCGCCGAAGGTGGTGAACCGGAACAGGGTACCGAAGCTGTTGCCCGCCATTTTGAAATCAGCCCTCGCCCATGCCGGCCAGCAGCGCGGCCGTGCCGGCGGCGGCGTCGACCTGCACCATGCCGACGGTGTGATAGCCGCTGTCGACATGCAGGTTCTCACCCGTCACGCCGCTGCCCAGATCGGACAGCAGGAACAGGCCGGCATTGCCGACCTCATTGATGGTGACGTTGCGGCGCAACGGCGAATTCAGCTCGTTCCATTTCAGGATATAGCGGAAATCACCGATGCCGCTGGCGGCCAGGGTCTTGATCGGGCCGGCGGAGATGGAATTGACGCGGATGCCCTGCGGGCCCAGGTCGTTGGCCAGATACTTGACGCTGGCCTCCAGCGCCGCCTTGGCCACGCCCATGACATTATAATGCGGCATCACCTTTTCCGCCCCGTAGTAGGACAGGGTCAGCAGGCTGCCGCCTTCCTTCATCAGCGGTACGGCGCGCTGGGCCACGGCGGTGAAGGAGTAGCAGGAAATATCCAGGCTCTTCAGGAAGTTGCCGCGCGTGGTATTGAGGTACAGCCCGTCCAGCTCGTTCTTGTCGGAAAAGGCGATGGCATGCACCACGAAATCCAGGCCGCCCCACTTTTCCTTGATCGTTTCGAAGGCCGCGTCGATGCTGGCCTCGTCCGTCACGTCGCAAGGCAGCAGGATATCGGAACCAACCTGATCGGCCAGCGGCTTCACCCGCTTCAGCAGGGCGTCGCCCTGATAGGTGAAAGCCAGCTGGGCGCCATGCTGGGCCGCGACCTGGGCAATGCCCCAGGCGATGGAACGGTCATTGGCGACACCCATGATGAGGCCGCGCTTGCCGGCCATCAGGCCGCTGCTGATCTGGGTGGTGGCGCTGTTTGTCATTCTCTATCTCTCCGCCATGGCCGGTCGGCCATAAATCGGGGCGCATCCTACACGAACGAAGTCGAGGGTCAAACGCATGGCAGGCGGGTCAGGGTTTTCAGGGACAAGGATGCGCAACCTGTTGCGGCTGCTGCGTGACGGGCACACCATCCTGGCCCATGCCGCCCGGCGTTTTGCGCGGGACAAGGGGTTCGTGTCGGCCTCTGCCCTGACCTATACGACGCTGCTGGCCCTGGTACCGCTGCTGACGGTCGTGTTCGCCATCTTCACGGCCTTTCCCGCCTATCGGCGGCTGCGGCAGCAGGCGGAAACCCTGTTGTTCCAGAATCTGGTGCCGCAGGTGGGCGATCAGATCCAATCCTATGCCGGCACGTTCGTGGCCAAGGCGGGTGCCCTGACGGGGCTGGGCGTGGTCGGTCTGACCATCACGGCCATCCTGCTGTTCTTCGCCATCGAAGGGGCGCTGAATTCCATCTGGCGGGCGGCGGAACCGCGCCCCCTCCTGACGCGGCTGCTGTCTTTCTGGGCCGTGCTGACCATGGCCCCGCTGCTGCTGGGGGCCAGCCTGTCGCTGGGCCTGGGTGCCCTGGCCCGGATGAAGGCGGATGGTGATCCGGGACTGGCCTTTGCCCTGTCCCTGGTGCCGTTCCTGTTTGAAACGGCGGCTTTCACCTTGATGTATGTGGCCATCCCCAACCGGGAGGTGGCCTGGAAGGATGCGCTGGCCGGCGGGGCTGTGGCCGGGCTGGCGACAGAGCTGGCCAAGACCGGCTTCTCCTTCTACCTGACCCTGTTCCCGACATATGAGGCGATCTACGGCGCCCTGTCGGTGGTGCCGACCTTCCTGCTGTGGCTCTACCTGCTCTGGTCCGTGGTGCTGTTTGGTGCCGAACTGGCGGCCTCGTTGCCGGAATGGCGGGCGGGGCGGCTGAACGGGGAGGAGGGGGGGCTTGCCACGGGCCAGCGCCTGATGGTGGCGCTGGCCGTGCTGGATGCCCTATATCAGGCCAGCCGGCACGGGGTGGGATTGAAGCGCGAAGCGCTGTCGCGCCGCGTGCCGGTGGGTGGGGCTGTGATCGATGACATGCTGGAATCCTTGCGAAAATCCCACTGGGTGGAACGGTCAGGACGCGGCGCCTGGATGGTCTCGCGCGATCTGAATCGGGCCAGTTTGGCCGATCTTCGCCTCGCACTTGACCTCGCGATTCGTGGCGAGAATGTCATGGTGGAGCGGCTGGATACGGGTTGGGCAGCCGACACGGCCGGATTGATCACAAATGCCGAGCAAGCGGGTCGCGAAATGCTGAACGTTTCGCTGGCAACGATTTTTGCGTCGCAAAATGACCGGAAGGGCCCGCCGGAAGCGGCCTGAACCCTTGAAACCCGCCTGTTACAAGGCGGTACCGTGCTGTCACACTGTTCCATGCGCCCGAGGCGCGGAATCTCTGCCTTTCGGTCTATGCAAGTGCAAAGATGCAACGGTCTTCAGCAATGTTGAGTCACCAATGTGAAACACCTATTGCAAGCGCGAGAGAATAGATTGTTATTTGCGGGCAGCAGCTATGCGGCTCATCGCGACCTTGGTCTCCAGACCTGATGGAAACGGTGGGTGGTTCCGGCCCTGAACGGGGGTCTGGAGTCTGGGGCAACCCAATCGGTGTCCACCAACGGGCACCTGGAAAAGGGAAAGAGATAGATGAAGCAGTCCGTATATTCCGCGCGGTCGATCCGCGGCCTTCTGATGGCCGGCGCCGCTGTGAGCGCCGTCGCAATGACCGCCGCTCCGGCCATGGCCCAGGAGATTGAAGAGATCGTTGTGACCGGTTCGCGCATTGCGTCGCCGAACCTGGTCTCGACGTCGCCGATCACCGTGGTCGGTCAGGACGAAATCAAGTACCAGGGCACGACCCGCGTCGAAGACCTGGTCAACAGCCTGCCGCAGGCTTTCGCCAGCCAGACCAGCCAGGTCTCGAATGGCTCGACCGGTACCGCCACCATCGACCTGCGTAACCTGGGTGCTTCCCGTACGCTGGTTCTGGTCGACGGCAAGCGTCTGCCGCCGGGTTCCCCGGGTTCGGGCGGTTCCGCTCCCGACATCAACCAGATCCCCGGCGCTCTGATCGAGCGTGTTGAAGTGGCCACCGGCGGCGCCTCCGCCGTGTACGGCTCCGACGCCGTCGCCGGCGTTGTGAACTTCATCATGAAGGACGATTTCGAAGGCGTGGCCTTCGACTATCAGTTCTCCTTCTACCAGCACAATAACGGCAATGGTCCGGCCCGCGACGCCGTGAACCGTGGCAAGTATCCGCTGCCCGACGACAGCGTGACCGACGGCTTCACCCGCGACGCCACCGTCGTGATGGGCGCCTCCACGGAAGACGGCAAGGGCAATGTGACCCTGTATGCCGGCTATCGTAAGATCGACGCCATCCTGCAGTCCGAGCGTGACTATTCCGCTTGTACGGTTGCCGCTGGCGCCGGCGTGTGGAACTGCTCCGGTTCCGGCACCACCTTCCCGACCCGTATCGTTCTGACCACCGGCACTGTCGGCGGCGGCACCGCCCCGGCCAACGGCCAGCTGAACGATGCTGGCGTGTTCGTCCCGTACTACCAGCCCTACAATTTCGGCCCGCTGAACTACTATCAGCGTCCGGACGAGCGTTACACGCTGGGCGCTTTTGGCAAGTACGAGATCAACGAGAACGTCACCGCCTACACGCAGCTGATGTTCATGGACAACCAGACGGTTGCCCAGATCGCCCCGTCGGGCATTTTCGGCCAGTCGTTCAACATCCGTTGCGATAACGCCATGCTGTCCGCTGCCCAGCGCACGCAGTATTGCGGCTCGCTGGCTGGCACTGCCAACACCGTCAACATGACGCTGTTCCGTCGTAACACGGAAGGTGGCGGTCGTCAGTCCGACCTGCAGCACACCTCCTGGCGCATGACCGGCGGCTTCAAGGGTGATGTCGGCGGCTGGGACTATGACGTCTATGGCCAGTATGCCCGCGTCAACTTTGCCCAGACCTACTACAACGACTTCTCGATCTCCCGTATCGGTCAGTCGCTGGACGCCGTCCGCAACGCCGCCGGCCAGATCGTCTGCCGCGATGACAGCAATGGCTGCGCCCCGTACAACATCTTCACGCCGGGTGGCGTGAACCAGGCTGCTCTGGACTTCCTGCAGACCCCCGGCTTCCAGCGCGGTTATACCGAGCAGAAGATGGCCTCGGGCAGCATCTCGAAGGACCTGGGCGACTATGGCCTGACCTTCCCGACTGCTACCACGGGCGTCGCCATCGCTCTGGGTGCGGAATATCGTGAAGAGTTCCTGCAGCGCACCGTGGACAGCGCCTTCGCCACTGGCGACCTGGCTGGCCAGGGCGGCCCGACGCTGGGCGTTGCCGGCGGCTTCGACGTGACCGAACTGTTCGGCGAAATGCGCGTTCCGCTGATCGAGGACGCTCCGTTCGTCAAGCAGCTGACCCTGGACCTGGGCTACCGTTATTCGGATTACTCGAACTTCGGTGGCACCGACACCTACAAGGTTGCTGGTGACTGGGCGCCGATCGACGATCTGCGTATCCGTGGTAGCTACAACCGCGCCGTCCGCGCCCCGAACGTCCAGGAACTGTTCACGCCGCAGGGCCTGGGCCTGTTCAACATGGACGAGGATCCCTGCGCTGGCACTTCTCCGACCTTCACGGCGGCCCAGTGCGCCAACACGGGCGTGTCCGCTGCCCAGTATGGCCGCATCCTGGACAACTCCGCTGGCCAGTATAACTCGCTGGACGGTGGTAACCCGAACCTGCAGCCGGAAACCTCCGACACCTACTCGATCGGCTTCGTGGCCACCCCGTCGGTGATCGAAGGCCTGACGCTGACGGTTGACTACTTCAAGATCAAGATCAAGGACGTCATCTCGACCGTTCCGCCTGATCTGGCCGTCAACCTCTGCGGTACGACCGGCAATGCCGCTTACTGCTCGCTGATCACCCGCGATCCGACCTCCGGTTCGCTGTGGATCGGCACCATCGCCAACGTCAAGGCGACCAACGTCAACATCGCTTCGCTGTCCACCTCGGGCATCGACGTCGATCTGGCCTACCGCTTCGATCTGGAAGACGTGGGTCTGGCCGATGCCGGCTCCGTGGCTTTCAGCATGGTCGGTACCTGGATGGATACCGCCAAGAGCGAGCCGCTGCCGGGTGAAGGCGTGTACGACTGCGTGGGCTACCATGGCTCCACCTGCGGCGTGCCGACCCCCGAATGGCGTCACCGTCTGCGCACCACCTGGGCGACCCCGTGGGATGCCAACCTGTCGGTCTCCTGGCGCTATGTCTCCAGCGTGAAGGCGCAGGCTGCTTCGCCGAACCCGCTGCTGAGCGCTGCTGTCAACCCGCTGAACCGCAAGTTCGACGCGTACAACTACATCGACGTGGCTGCGACCTACAGCCCGATCGAGAACCTGTCGCTGTCGCTCGGCGTGAACAACGTGTTCGACAAGGACCCGCCGCTGTCGGGCGTGCTGGCTGCCGTGTACGGCAACGGCAACACCTATCCGGGTGTGTACGACTCGATGGGCCGTTACGTGTTCATGGGCGCCCAGGTCAAGTTCTGATCTGATCGTCTCTGAATATGAGTATGGGAATGGCGGGGCTTCGGCCCCGCCATTTTCATTTCGGGTTCCGGCTTGAAATGGTCACAGGGTTGGGCGCTTTCCTGCCGCCCCGCCGCCCTATTCCAGCCGCGATGCGGCGTCAGCCTGTCTTCATGTCCATGGCAGTGGATTGAGGATATGAAGATGAAACGCATGCTTTCCCTGGCCGCCCTGGCGGCAGCCCTGATGTCCCTGGCCCCGGTTGGGGACGCGCTGGCCGGTGGCCGTCACGACCGTGACCGGCAGCACCACCATCATCATTATGATCGCGGGTATGATGATCGGGGTGGTCGCCATCACCACCACCATTATCACCGGCCGCCCCCGCCGCCGCCGGTATATTACCACTACTACGCCCCGCCGCCGCGTCCGCCGGCCACCATCATCTACCGCGACTATGGCCGTGGCCCGTCGCTGGTTCTGGATGTTGAGATCGGGCGCCGGCGCTGATGTTCAGGCCGGGACCAGATCAAAGGCGATGGTGATGCGCGGCGTCTCATCCTGAAACGGTACCGTCCCGTGCCAGAAATAGGATGGGAACAGCACCAGCCGGCCCGGCTTCGGCTGTACGGCGTGCAGGGCGGGCAGGCTGACCTCTGGTCCCAGATTGGGAACGCCGAAGGTCAGCCACCCCGACTGGTCCCCCGTATCGGCCGCCGGCGGCACCTGCAGGTAATAGACGCCGCTGATCCAGCCTTCGGGATGGATATGGTGGGTATGGAAACCACCATCGCGCAGGCGTGATGACCAGGAGCCGGCAAAGGCCAGCCCCTTGCCCCGCCGCCCGAAATAGCTGTGTTCCGGGCGGTCCGGCATCGCGTCGACATAGGCGCGCACAGTGGCCAGAATCTGTTCACGCAGGGCCACGATGGGTGCGTCGTCGCGTTGCGCAAACAGATTGGCGCTGGTCTGCGTGCCCTTGCGCAGGGTCAGATGGATCGGTTCGTTGACCGTATCGTGCAGCCGGTCAAGCAGCGTCAGTGTTTCGGCCACAAACCTGTCCAGATCGGCCCAACCCTGGGGCGCGGGCAGATCGAACACGGCGACACAGCCATCGATCTCGCCATCATCGCTATCACCGTCCAGCCGACCGAGCGTGCCCAGCAGGGCCAAACTGTACTGGTCATAGGGAAAGGCCGACAGCGTGCGCCGCGCCGCGTCGCGCGCGCCCTGCCGGTCTCCGGACCGCAGCAGAGCCAGGGCAAGGTCATTGTGCAGGGACAGATTGTCGGGATGCGCCTCCAGCAGCTGCCGCAGCAGCGGGATGGCTTCTGATGGCCGGTCGGCTCGCAGCAGCAGGCTGGACTGACGGCGCAGCACCGACGGATCGGTTGGGGCCAGCGACAGGGCCAGGGCGCAGTTCTGCATCGCGGCATCGACGAAGCCGAACTCGGCCTGCAATTCCGCAGCGATATCCAGGGCGCGGGCCGATTTCGGCTGCGCCCGCATGACGGCGTAGATCGCGTCGAACACATGATCCAGCCGCCCCAGGGTCCAGAGCCGGCGGGCAAGGTTGCGGTGGGCATCCCGGTCCAGCGGGTCATGCTGGATCGCGGTCTGGAAGGCCTGGATGCTTTCCTCATGCCGGCTCAAATCCCCCATCAGGTTGCCCAGCAGCAGCCAGGCATCCTTTGATTGCGGGGCGACCGCCACGGCCCGCCGCACAAGCGGCTCCGCGTCGGCATAGCGATGTTGCCGGCGCAGGATGGAGGCAAGGTTGATCAGGACCAGGGGATGATCGGGCGCCAGTGCGCGGGCGCGGATCAGCGCCGCTTCTGCCTCCGCCAGCTGTTCGGCATCGCCATGGATAAGACCCAGCATCAACAAGCTGGGCAGATGCTGGGGCGAGAGTTTCAGGGCGGTGGCACAGGCCTTCTGCGCCTCGTCCAGGCGCCGCATCGCATGCAGCGCCTTGCCGCGATGATACTGGAACTCTGCATTTCCCGGCATGAGGGCGATGGCCCGGTCGTAACAGGTCAGGGCATCGGCGGCCCGCTGTTCGCCCAGATGCAGATTGCCCAGATTGCTCCACACCCCCGGCTGCCGCGGATTGGCGTCGAGCGAGCGGCGCATGTAATCCACGGCAAGGTCGGGCCGGCCCGCATTCTTCGCCAGCAGGCCTAGAAGCTGCCAGGCGTCGGGATTGCGCGGATCGATGCTTAGCACCTGCCGATAGGCCTGTTCGGCCTGTGCCATGCGTCCCGCCTTCTGCGCGGCCAAGCCTGCCTGCAGCAATTGCCCGATGCGTTGCGCCGCCGGTCCCGTCAGCCCCGCCATGGCACTGCCTCAGCCTGGAACGGCCAGATGGCCCAACTCGGCCACTACCTGTTCATAGGTCGCGCGCTTGAAGGGCACGATCAGGCTGGTCAGCTTATGCATCGGCGCCCATTGCCAGGCATCGAATTCCGGATGTTCGGTTTCGATATTGATGTCGGCATCCGTGCCCGTGAAACGGCAGGCCACCCATTTCTGGGTCTGGCCCCGGTACCGGCCACCCCAGACCTTGCCCACGAGATGGGTCGGCAGATCATAGGACAGCCATTGGCTGCTTTCGGCCAGGATCACGGCCTTGGCGGTGCCGATCTCTTCCTCCAGCTCGCGCAGGGCGGCCTGGGCGGGGCTTTCGCCCTCGTCAATGCCACCTTGCGGCATTTGCCAGGCATCGGGCGTGTCGGTGCGCTTGGCCACGAAGATGTGGCCTTCCTGGTTGATCAGCATGATGCCGACACAGGGACGGTAGGGAAGGGTGCTGGGATCGGGCTTGTGCTTCGCCATTTGTCATTCTTTGGATTGCTGTCGCATGCTGGCAAGCACCGTATCCCAGCCATGGGGCCGGCGTCACCTGCCGCGATGCATCATTGCCAACGGGCCCGGCGTAGTTCGGGGGCGTTGGTGGCACTGGGATCCAGGCTGGCACCCCGCAGGTCAGTGGCGGCAAAGTTGCCGTCGCTGAATTTCGCCCCTTCCAGCCGGGCGCCGCGCAGGTTGGCCCCGCGCGCATCGGCGCCGGCCAGATTGGCCTCCCGCAGGTCGGCGGGCCAGTCGCGGCCCATCGACTGACCATCCGCCCCGCGCAGGGGCACAGGGCCGAATTGCGTATCGAGCAGGCTGGCCTCCCGCAGGTCGGTACGGGCCAGATTGGCACCGTCGAAGACGGCATCGCGCAGTTCCGCCCCCCGGAAGCTGGACCCCGTCAGCTTGGCCATCCGCCACATGGAGCCGCGCAGATTGGCCTTGTCGAAGCGGCCATAGGTGATCTCCGATCCCGACAGATCGCAGCCGGTCAGATCGGCCCCGGTCAGGTCGGGCTTCATCAACACCATGCGCAGCCCTTCGCGGCCATTGCTGATGATCCAGCGCTGATGCTGTGCGATGGCTTCGCGGACCTCGGGTGCCAGTTTGCCATGGTCGGCGCTGAACACGGCGCCATCGGTATAGGCGGCCTTGAAATTGGCGGCGTCGGGCGGGACATTGCGTAACCGTGCATCGCGCAGGTCGGCACGGGCAAAGTCGGCGCCGGTCACCTGGGCATTGTCAAGGATGGCGGCCTTCATCTTGGCGTCGGCAAAGCTGGTGCCGCGCAGATCGGCCCCTGACAGGTTGGCGGCGAACAGGTAGGCCCCTGACAGGTTGGCGCCGGCCAGATTGACATTGCGCAGGTCCGCACCGGACAGGTCGGCCCCGGCCAGCGAGGCGTTGGACATGTTGGCACCGGCCAGATTGGCCGTCTGCACCACCTGCTGCTTGACCTTGCCGACCCAGATCACCAACTGCCCCTGACGCAGGTCGGCCCGGTCGAAGCAGGCGCCGCGCAGGTTGGCGCCGGCCAGATTGATACCGCGCAGATCGGCGCTGACCAGACTGGCCCCCACCATGTCGGCACGCGCCAGATTGGCCCCGAACAGGTCCGTCCCGTCCAGATTGGCGACACGCAGGACGGCATCTTCCAGGTTCACGCCGCTCAACAATGCGTTGCGCATGTCGGCGTTGGGCAGGTTGGCGCCGCGCAGATCCTGTGATTTCAGTTCCAGCCGCTTGCCGCCCGGACGCCCTTCCAGGAAGCGCTGATGCAGGGTCAGTGACTGCTGAAGGTCGAAATCCGCCACCGCCGTCCTTTCTCTGCAATGTTGCCGATTTATGCTCTTCTGGAAACCTGATTACCACGAAAGAGGGTTAACAGGCCCACCCGATTCCCCTGCCCGAAAGCATAGATCGAGCCGCCTGTGACCCGGTCCGGGGCGGCGTGCGAATCGGTCAATGCCTGACGCGGTGCGATACCGCATTGCAGCAGTAATAATGCACCTGAAACCCCGGAAATCCATGCACGAATCCACGCGTCCCAGGATCGGTTTTGGATCGAAAATAAGTCAGTAGTATTGACCTATTTTCCTGGTTACGGTCTGTGCAGGACAGGGTCAATAATCGGACCTACCATAGCGGTCCGATAGGGGAGGGTATTAAGAAATGGCCAACGCCGCCCGCACGCTTGCGACCGTCGCGCTCGACGACAAATATACCCTCCAGCAGGGCCGGGCTTTCATGACCGGCACCCAGGCGCTGGTGCGTCTGCCCATGCTGCAACGGCAGCGGGATCAGGTGGCGGGCCTGAAGACGGCGGGCTTCATTTCGGGATATCGCGGCTCGCCGCTGGGTGCCTATGATCAGGCGCTATGGCAGGCGCGGAAGTTTCTGGCCAAGGGCGACATTCATTTTCAGCCCGGCGTGAACGAGGAACTGGGCGCCACCGCCGTCTGGGGCAGCCAGCAGGTGAACCTGTGGCAGGGGGCCAAGGTCGATGGCGTGTTCGGCATCTGGTACGGCAAGGGCCCCGGCGTCGACCGGTCCATCGATGCGCTGAAGCATGCGAACTTTGCCGGCACCAGCCGGCATGGCGGCGTTCTGGCCTTTGCCGGTGACGACCATAGCTGCAAATCCTCCACCCTGCCGCACCAGTCGGATCAGGCCTTCATCCATGCTTTCATGCCGACCATCAACCCGGCCGGCGTTCAGGAATTCCTGGATCTGGGTCTGATCGGCTTTGCCCTGTCGCGCTATTCGGGTGCCTGGGTGGGCTTTACCTGCATCGCCGACACCATTGATACGACCGCCATCGTCGATATCGATCCGTCGCGCATCATCATTCAGGAACCCACCGATTTCGAACTGCCGCCCGGCGGGCTGAACATCCGGCTGCATGACACGCCGCTGATTCAGGAAGCCCGCATGATCGATTGGAAGCTGGACGCTGCCCGCGCGTTCGCCCGCGCCAATCGTCTGGACAAGGTGGTGTTCGGCCACGCCGCCCCGCGCCTGGGTCTGGTCACCATCGGCAAGTCGTACCTGGACGTGCGTCAAGCGTTGGACGAGCTGGAAATCAGCGAGGAGATGGCGAAGGAATGGGGCCTGGGCATCTATAAGGTGGCCATGGCCTGGCCGTTGGAGCCGCAAGGCATGCGCGCCTTTGCCCAGACCACCCAGGAATTGCTGGTGGTGGAGGAAAAGCGCTCCGTCCTGGAAAGCCAGATCAAGGAACAGCTGTTCCACTGGGACCGCCGCCCGCGCGTGCTGGGCAAGACTGACCATACGGGCAAGCCGCTCTTCACGGAAAAGGCGGAACTGAACCCCGTGGATATCGCCCGCGTCCTGGCCGGGCGCATCCTGTCCTTCGGCCCCAATGATTATGTGTCGGAGCGGCTGGCCCGCATGGAGCACCGGGTGCGGCAGAACACGCCGTCATCGACCACCGTGCGCACGCCCTTCTTCTGCTCCGGCTGCCCGCACAACACCTCCACCCGCTTGCCCGATGGCAGCCGGGGTCTGGCCGGCATCGGCTGCCACTACATGGTCACCTGGATGGGCCGCAACACGGAAGTGTTCAGCCAGATGGGCGGCGAAGGCGTGCAGTGGATCGGGCAGTCGCCGTTTTCCGGCGAGGAGCATGTCTTCGCCAATCTGGGCGACGGCACCTATTTCCATTCAGGATTGCTGGCGGTGCGCGCCGCCGTGTCGGCCAAGGTCAATATGACCTACAAGATCCTCTATAACGATGCCGTCGCCATGACGGGCGGGCAGCCGGTGGACGGCACTCTGTCCGTCTATGACATCGCGCAGCAGCTGGACGCCGAGGGCGTGAAGCGCATCGTGGTGGTCAGCGACGGGCCGGAAAAGTATGGGCTGGGCCGTGGCCTGCCCCATGGCACCAAGATTTTCCACCGCGACGAGCTGGATCAGGTGCAGCGCGACCTGCGGACGGAAAAGGGCGTCACGGTCATCATCTATGAACAGACCTGTGCCGCCGAAAAGCGCCGCCGCCGCAAGCGCAACAAGTATCCCGATCCCGCCAAGCGCGTGGTGATCAATGAGCTGGTCTGCGAAGGCTGCGGCGATTGCTCCGCCAAATCCTCCTGCCTGTCGGTCGTGCCGGTGGAGACGGAGTTCGGGCGCAAGCGGCAGATCGACCAGTCCAGCTGCAACAAGGATTTCAGCTGCCTGAAGGGTTTCTGCCCCAGCTTTGTGACGGTTGAGGGCGGCAGCTTGAAGAAGCCGAAGCCGGCGGCGGCCAAGGGTGATGATTGGGGTGTACTGCCGGAACCGGTGATCCCGACGCTGGACAAGCCCTGGAACATCCTGGTCACCGGTATTGGTGGCACCGGCGTGGTCACCATCGGCGCTATCCTGGGCATGGCCACCCATCTGGAAGGCCGTGGCTTTACCGCCATGGACATGGCTGGTCTGGCGCAGAAGGGCGGGTCGGTGACCAGCCATTTGCGCATTGCCGAGCGCCCGGACCTGATCCATGCCAACCGCATCGTGGCCGGCGGGGCCGATCTGGTCCTGGCCTGCGACATCGTCGTGGCGGCCAATGCCGATGCCCTGTCCAAGATGGCGCCGGGCCGCACACGCGCCGTCGTGAATACGGCAGAGACGATGACGGCGGCCTTCATCGCCAATGCCGATGCGACGGTGCCGTCGGGCAGCCTGACCCGCACCATTGCGTCCGGCGTGGGCGGGGCGGAGGCCGTGTCGGCCATCGACGCGCAGAAGATCGCCACCGCGCTGTGTGGTGACAGCATCGCCACCAACATGTTCATGCTGGGCTATGCCTATCAGCAGGGGCTGGTCCCGACGACGGCCAGCGCCATTGAAAAGGCCATCGAGCTGAACGGGGCGGCGGTGAAGATGAATACCGACGCCTTCCGCTGGGGTCGCCGTGCCGCCATCGATCTGGGCCGGGTCATTGATGCCGCCATTCCGAAGCAGGAAAAGGCCGGTGCCTTCGGCCATCGCCGTGCGTCTGAAACCCTGGCGGAAATGGTGGAACGCCGCATCGCTTATCTGACCGACTATCAGGATGCTGCCTATGCCGGCCGGTACAAGGCCGTGGTGGACAGGGTGCAGGCCGTGGAGGCCGAGCGCACGCCGGGCCGCGACGCCCTGTCCCGCGCGGTGGCCCGGTATCTGTTCAAGCTGATGTCCTATAAGGACGAGTATGAGGTGGCCCGCCTTTACAGCGATGGCCGTTTCCGGGCGCAGGTGGCCAGCCAGTTCGAGGGCGACTACAAGCTGAAATTCCATCTGGCCCCGCCGGCAACATCTGCCCGCGATCCCATCACCGGCCACCTGAAGAAGCAGGAATTCGGGCCAGCCATGATGCTGGGTTTCAAGATGCTGGCGAAGATGAAGGGCCTGCGCGGTGGCAGCCTGGATATTTTCGGTCGCAACCCGGAACGTGTGATGGAGCGGCAGCTGATCAGCGACTATATCGCCGTGGTGGAGGAGCTGCTGGCCGGCCTGTCGCCCGCCAACATGCATCTGGCCGTCGATATCGCCAGCATCCCGGAGAAAATCCGTGGCTTTGGCCATGTGAAGGATGAACATCTGCACAAGGCCAAGGATGAGGAAGCGGAACTTCTGTCCCGCTGGCGCCGTCCGATATCGCCGGTCAGTGCGGCGGCGGAGTAAGAGAGGCTGCGCGGTCGGGTTACCCTCACCCGCCCGTCGGCTAACGCCGACGGGCCCCTCCCTCTCCCACCTTCGTGGGCGAGGGTATAAATTATGCCCCTCGCCCGCTTGCGGGAGAGGGAGGGGCCCGAACGCGTCAGCGTTTGGGAGGGTGAGGGCTGGCTCTTACCGCTCCAGCGTCAGATACCGCAGTGGATGGATGTCATAGGTGTTGCCCCGCCACCCGCCCACGCGGGGCGATACCAGGTGCATGGCGCTGCCGAAGGCCAGCGGTATCACCCGCCGGCTTTCCAGCAGGGACCGTTCCAGCGCCTGTATCTGCTGCGCCTGTCCCGCCCGGTCCGTCGCCGTCACCGCCGCATCCGGTGGCAGGAAGGGGGACAGGGCGTAGAAGGGTGAGTAGGAAATCCAGCTATTGTACAGGAAGCCCTGGAAATCCTTCTGGCGCTGCCGGGCGCTGACCATGCGGGATTCCAGCCCGACCAGATTCGTTTCCACGCCTAAGACCTGCTTCCACTGCGCCGCGATGGCGATGACCCGGCGGCGGATCGCCTCCACACCGGCAAAGACGATTTCCACGCGCGGCGGGGGTGTGCCCGCCCCGTATCCGGCACGGGCCAGGGCGTCTCGCGCCGCCAGACGGCGGGCCTCCCCCGTCATGACCTTGGGCGTGGGTGGCCTGTCCTGTCCCCACAGGCCGGGCGGGATCAACCCATAGGCGGGCATGGCCCGGCCCTGCGCATCCGCCACCAGCTGATCCCGGTCCAGCGCCAGTTCCAGCGCCTCCAGAAAGGCGGGGTTGTTGCGCCATGCCGCCCCATCGGGATTGGCCAGCATCAAGGACAGCAGGGTCCAGGGATGGACCTGTACCGCATCGGGCAGGTTGGTGCGGGCCCAGTCCAGCATGGGGGCCGGCACAGTGCTGGTGATGTCCAGCTGTCCGGCACGGAACAGGTTCATCTCCAGTTCCGCCTTTTCCGCCACCAGCGCCTCCACACGGGCGATCTTCACAGTGGCGGCCCCGTGCCAATGATCCGCGCGGTCCAGGATGTAGCGGTCCTGCAGCCGGTGTTCAGTCAGGCGGTAGGGGCCGTTGCACATCAAGGTGCTGGCCCTGGCAAAGCCATCGCCATGGGCCGCCAGGGTGGGGCCATGGACGGGCAGGGTAAGGCGGTGGGCCAGCACCATGTCGAAATCGGGCACAGGCCGTTCCAGACGGACCACCAGGGTCCGCGCATCCGCCGCCTGGATGCCCAGCCGGTCGGGCGGCAGCAGGCCCCGGCGGATGGCCACCGCATTCTCCACCCCGTCCAGAAGATCGGCGATGCCCGACCGGGTGGCGGGGTCAATCGCCCGGCGCCAGCCCCGGACAAAATCCGCCGCCGTCACCGCATCGCCATTCCACCAGCGGGCGTGGTTGCGCAGATGGAAGACCATGGTCAGGCCATCGCTGGCATGGTCGATCCGCTCCGCCACGCCCGGCACGGTGCGGCCATCGGCATCGCGGGTCAGCAGCCCCTCGCACAGGTCCAGCAGCAGGCGGGCCGCCGAAATCTCCGTTCCCTTGTGCGGGTCCAGCGTTTCCGGCTCCGGCCCGATGGCAACACGCAGCGGCTCTGCGGCGAGGGATGGCAGGGTGAGCAGCAGGGCCGACAGCAGGAGAGCGGCAATCCGCATCATCCCAGCACCGATGCCGCTGTGCCGGCGCGGACCAGCGGATTAAGGCTCAACCCGTCGCCGCCATGTTCCAGCATGGATTTGCTGTCCAGGCGTGCCAGCCAGCGGCGCGGCTGATCGGTGCCTGCGCGCGACAAGACGCTTTCCGCCTCTGCCCGTGTGAACTCTCCGGGCAGGGTGGACAGGATGCGCAGGGCCATCTGTTCGGTTTCGGTCAGCATGCCCATGGCCCAGGCGATGGACGCACCGACGGAACGGTGGCGCGCCGGCCCCGGACGGCGCACGACGGGAAAGGCGCGCATCGGATCACGGCTTGCATCCGCCGTGGCGGACAAGCCCAGAAGGCTGGCGGCGCGGGCCGCAATCTCCACACCCAGCGGCACGCCGCCCAATCGGCAGCAGATGCGGGCGATGGCTGGCTGCGCGTTTGCGTCAATATGCAGGCCTGCGGCATTCGCGGCGGTCAGGAAAAGCTCCATGGCCGGTGCCGCTGTCTCGCTGCCGTCGGCGGGCACCGCCAGGGGCGACAGGCGCACACAGGCGCTGCGCAGGCGGGAATGGGCGATATGGCTGGTGATCAGGAGGCACAGACCGGGGCATTCATCCCCCAGGCGCTGCACCAGGGCCTGGGCGCAATCCTCCAGCCCCTCCGCACTGTCCAGCAGCAGCAAGGCCCGGCTGCCGCGCAACTGTGTCAGCAGGGTCGCCGCCGGATCACCCCCCACCGCCCCGCCCAGGGTATTCAGGATATGGGCGGCCAGGGTCGCGGCATCGGGAAACGGATGGCCGTTCATGGAGATCAGCCAGCGCCCGTCGGGAAAATCCTCGGTCATGCTGTGTGCGGCGGCCATGGCCAATCTGGTCTTGCCGATCCCCGACAGACCGGTAATGACGAGCCGCCGATCCCGGCGCAGGCGGCGCACGGTATTGGCCAGTTCCACCTCCCGGCCTGAAAGCGGGGCTAGGGGCAAGGGCATATTGCCCATCGTCGCGCCCCGCATGGGCAGGTTGGCGGTGGCCAGCCGGTAGCCGCGCCCATGCACGGTCAGGATGACGCGGCCCTCGCTGTCACCGATGGCGGCCCGCAGGCCCGAAATCTGCACCGCGACGTTGGCAGGATCGACGATCTGTCCGGGCCAGGCGCGGTCAAGCAACTGGGCTGCCGACACGTCCTGCCCGGCATGGTCGGCCAGGATGGACAGCAGCGCCGTGGCACGGCGGCCCAGCGGCACAAGGGTGCCGCCCCGGCTGGTCAGCCGGCGTGTTTCCCGATGAAATCGGTAAGCACCGACCGCCAGTTCCGCCGTCAGCCTGTCCTGCCCGAAATTTCCAGGGTCTGGCCGCATCGTCACACCCTTTGCTGCCGTCGCCCCCACCTGAAAGGCAGGAGCGACGGCATGTTAACCTTAAGCGCTGGCAAAGGCCAGAAGGTCGGCGTTCAGCCGGTCCTTGTGGGTGTCCGTCACCCCGTGCGGGCCGCCTTCATAGACCTTCAGTTCCGCATGGGGCAACAGCCGCGCCACGGCGCGCCCGGCGGCATCGATGGGCACGACCTGATCGGCGTCGCCATGGATCACCAGCGTCGGCATGTCCCCGAACTTCTTCAGGTCTTCGGTGAAGTCGGTTTCGGAGAAGGCCTTGATGCAGTCATAGGTGGCCTTGTGGCCCGCCATCATGCCCTGCATCCAGAAACTGTCGATCATGCCCTGCGACGGCTTGGCGCCGGGCAGGTTGAAGCCGAAGAACGGGCCGGACGCGATGTCCTTATAAAGCTGTGACCGGTCGGCCAGGCTGGCGGCGCGGATACCGTCGAACACCTCCATCGGCAGGCCGCCGGGATTGGCATCGGTCTTCAGCATCAGCGGCGGCACCGCGCCGACCAGGGCGATCTTCGCCACCCGCGCGCGGCCATGGCGGGCGACATAGCGCGTCACCTCCCCACCACCCGTGGAGAAGCCGACCAGCACCGCATCGCGCAAGTCCAGCGTCTCCATCAACTGTGCCAGATCGTCGGCATAGGTATCCATGTCGTGACCATGCCAGGGCTGGCTGGACCGGCCATGGCCGCGGCGGTCATGGGCGATGGCGCGGAAACCATGGCTGGCCAGATGCAGCATCTGGTTTTCCCAGCTGTCGGAGTTCAGCGGCCAGCCATGGCTGAAAACCACGGGCCGCCCTGCACCCCAATCCTTGTAATAGAGCTGCGTACCGTCATCGGTGATGATCGTGCCCATGGCCTTCTCCGTTTTGTATGGATGCCGTACGCGCCATGCCGGTTTCTGGCGATGGCGCCGGAGGAAACTATTCAGCTGGAATGGGGTCCAAGGCTTGTTAAAATAAATAAAATCCTTTTCCGTTTTCGTGTGTCGGTCGATAAATTATTGGCCGAATTGACCATTTCGGGATGGAACATGGGCGCCGGGGCGGGCGGAACATATGTGTTGGATCAGGTCCACCGGCGGCTTCTGCGTGACGGCCAGCCGGTGGTTCTTGGCGACCGCGCATTCGACCTGTTGCGGGCGCTGGGCGCTGCTGAAGGGCGGGCTGTGACCGCCGCCGAACTGACGGCCCAGGTCTGGCCCGGATTGACGGTCAGTGCCGGCAATCTGCGGGTCCAGGTGCGGGCCCTGCGCCGCGCCCTGGGCGATGACGCCATCCAGAATGTGCCCGGCATCGGTTATCGCCTGGCGCTGCCGCTGACCGCCCCCGGTGTGCCGGACCCGTCACCCGTTGATCTGCTGGTGGGGCGCGAGGCGGAGCTGGAGGGGCTGGGTGACATGCTGTCCCGGTCCCGCCTTGTCACCATCGTCGGGCCGGGCGGGGTGGGCAAGACCAGCCTTGCGCGCGCCGCCACCGCCGCTTGGTCGGAAATCCGTACGGTGCATGTCGAACTGGCGCCCGTGCGACAGCCGGGATTGGTGCCGGTTGTGACGGCGGCGGCCCTGTCGATGAAGTTTGTCGGTGGCGACCTGCTGGGTGCGATCCGCACAAATCTTTCAACGGAACCGACGCTGCTGGTGCTGGACAATGCCGAGCATGTCCTGGATGAGGTGGCGGAGTTTGCCGACGGGCTGTTAGGGGCCTGCCCTTATGTGCGGCTGCTGTTGACCAGCCGGGAACCGCTGGGGCTGGCAGGCGAGCTGCTGCTGCATCTGTGCCCGCTTGCCTGCCCGCCGGAGGATGAAACCGACCCGGATGTGATCCGCGCAGCGCCCGCAGTGCGGCTGGTGCTGCGCAACCATGCCCGCGCCGGCTGGCCCCCGCCGGGTGATGCGGACATGCCCGCCCTTGCCCGGCTGTGCCGGCATCTGGACGGGTTGCCGCTGGGCCTTGTGCTGCTCGCGGCATTGCTGCGCGACTGTCCGGTGGAAGAGGTAGTGCAGGCCCTGGAGGGCCGGTTTCAGGACCTGCCCCTGCCGGACGATGCGGGATACCGCCACGGCAGCCTGACCCGCATGCTGGATTGGAGCGTGGAGACGCTGTCGCCGCCTGAACGGCTGCTGCTGTGCCGTCTGGCCGTCTTTTCCGGTGCTTGGCCGGTGGAGGCGGCGGTGGCGGTCTGTGGCGGCGCCCCCTTGCGCCGCGATGAGGTGCCGGGGCTGGTGGCCGGGCTGGTTTCCCGCTCGCTGGTGGTGGGGCCGGGGCAACGGCGGGAGCCGGGCCTGCGTCTGCTGGATACGATCCGCCAATATGCGCTGACCCTGGAACCGGGCTTGATTGATCGGCACCGGCTACAGCCGCGCGTGATCGACTGGCTGCAGGCCGAGACGCGGCGTATCCTGGTGGTAAAGGGCCATGTCAGGAATGCTGACGAACGTCTGCGTCTCGACGTTGCCGATATCCGTTCCATGCTGGCCTGGGCGCTGGCGGGGGCGGATATTGTGAAGGGCCAGGAACTGGCCATCACGGCATGCCGGCTGTGGAACTATGTCGGCCCCATGAATGACGTGGTTCAGCATGTGGTGCGCGCCTGGACGCTTTGTGACGATCAGACACCACCCCATATCCGGGCGACCCTTGGTTTGCTGATCCATGGCGAGGGGTTGCCCCTTCGGCTGCCGTTCCATGCCCATCGCGACGCCTATGCCCGTACGGAATTGCCCGGGGCCGTGGCGGCGTTGCGGGCACCGGATGTGCCCCCTTTCTTCCGCATCGATGGTCTGCTGTCCGCCGGGTATATCCGCTGGTACACGGGCGATGCGGCGGCGTGTCTGGACCTATGGGCCGAGGGCGTGGACTATGCCGGCCAGCGGGAAATCTATTCTGATCAGGTGCGGCTATTGTCGCTGGCGGGCTGGCTGCGCGCGGAGACGGGCGACCCCGATGGCGCTCGTCAGGAATTTGCCAAAGCCCAATCCATCGCAGAGCAGCGGGGCCTGTTTCGCAAACTGCCCATGCTGCGTCTGGCCGAGGCGGAATTCAGCGCCGGTAACCGTGATGCAGCCATCGAGATGGTGCGACTGGCCCTGACCCTGTCCGAACCGACCATGCCCGTCCTGCAACAGACGCTGCATGCCAACCTGTCATCCTACCTGCTGTTGTGCGGACAGGTGCAGGAGGCGATGGTGCAGGCGCATGCCGCCCTGATCATCACAAGGCGGGTTCAATACAGCTCTGCCTATCCCTGGACATTGGAACGGGGGGCGCTTCTGGCCCTTCGCCTTGACCGGCCCGATCTGGCGCGGCCCCTGGCGGCGCTGGGTGACAGGATGGTTCGCGCCGACACGCGCAAGCGGGGCGGGGCGGAGCGCGCGCTGCACGCCATGCTTTTGGTCGCACTGGAGCCTTTTGCGGCGGCGGACGATGCGGCGGATTGGACGGTTGAGCAGGCGCTGGCGGCACTGGCGGCGTTCTATGCCGAACATCCATCCTCCCTGTCATCCATGACGTGATAGTTTTTCAAGCATTGATGATGATCCGGGGACAGGATGATGACGGGTAAGGTTCTTGTTATGGCGGTGCTGACCGTCGCCGCACTGAACACAACATTGGCCATAACACTGCCGGCGCTGGCATTGGAGGGCGCATCCTCCTACATGAAGGACGGGGACATCGACCTTCTGTCGATCCTGCCCGCCGCGCCTAAAGAGGGGGACCCCCGCGCCGAGGCCGACCGCGCCATTTTCCGCGCCACCCGGAAGCTGGAAGGCTCGCCGCGCTGGCAGTTGGCCACCAGCGATGTCAGCGAGAAGCCGGATTACATGTACAGCGCCTATAGCTGTGCCATGGGCTTGGAACTGACGGAAAAGCAGGCGCCGGCCCTGACCCATCTTCTGGAAACGGCGGCGGATAACGCGTCCGATGCCAACCGCGCCGTGAAGAAGAAGTTCCAGCGTCAGCGGCCCTTCAAGTTTGATGACGGCCCGATCTGTCAGTCGCGGATCGAGGTGATGAGCTTTGATTACCCGTCGGGCCACACCACCCATGGCTGGACATGGGCCCTGATCCTGGCCGAACTGATGCCGGAGCGGGCGTCGGCCATCCTGGCGCGCGGTCGTGCCTATGGTGAAAGCCGGATCGTCTGTGGCGTTCACAATGCCAGTGCGGTGGAGGCCGGGCGTCTGTCCGCCACCCTCTCCATGACCCGCCTGCGCTCATCGCCCGCTTTCCAGGCAGACTTTGCGGCGGCCAGAGCGGAACTGTCCGCCCTTCCATCCCGGTCCCAGCCGGATGCAGCCCGCTGTCAGGCCGAAGCCCAGACCCTGGCGACGCCGGTTCTGTGATCGATATATCTCGATGGTAGTATTCAGGGGCGATAGGTCAGTCCAGTTTCATGGAACTACGGTATTGATGTCCTGAAAATCCATGAGAGTCGGCATTCCCCGAAGTCTAAAAGGGCAGCCACATCGCAGTGCAGCGTGAAGCACCGCACTGCGATGTGGCATTTTTGCAGCGCCAGCGCTAGACAGCGGTCCTGAGCGTGATCGCATGCCGGCAGTCCAGGCAATCTGCGGCTTTCCGCACCGATCCTGTGGCTTCAAACTCTTCAATCTGATTGTATGGAGCAACTGAACATACATTATATCATATAAATATACTATGGGAGCGGTAACAAATTCGATTGACGATCCGCTCTCATTAGATAATAGTGCCTTTCAAAATATGGGATATGCGCTGAGGGCAAAATGGGTGATCCCCATCCCCCGGCGCGTTGGCAAATCATCGAAAAGCCAAGTAGGGAGGTCACTCGTGAAGAAGTGTGTAGTCAGCCGTCGCGGACGGCTGCTGAGCGGCACCGCCATTGCTGCCGCCGCTTTTGTCGGCGTCGCGTTGCCAGCGTTGGCACAATCCGCCCCCGCATCGAATGACGTGCTGGAAGAGGTGGTGGTTACCGGCTCGCGCATTCCGCGCGCCTTCTCCGCCCCCACGCCCGTGAATGTGGTGGGCGCTGAAGAGGTGAAGCTGTCCGGTAACGTCAATATCGAGAAGATGCTGGCGCAATTGCCGCAGGCCGTCGCCTCGCAGTTGGGCAGCGCCACGTCCAACACGGTTCCCGGCGGCTTTGCCGATGTGAACCTGCGCGGTTTCGGATCTACCCGCAATCTGGTGCTGGTCAATGGCCGCCGCTTCGCCATCTATGGGCCGGAGCAGGTGACCGACCTGAACACCATTCCGTCCACCCTGATTGCGCGCACCGAAATCGTCACCGGCGGTTCGTCGGCGGTCTATGGGTCCGATGCCATCACGGGCGTCGTGAACTTCATCATGCGCGACGATTTCGAAGGTGTCGAAGCCCGCGCCCAGATCAATCTGGACCAGCCGACGACCACCCCGACCTACAATGTCGACATCACGGCGGGCGGCAATTTCGCCAATGGCCGTGGCAATGTCGTGGTGGCCGGCAACTTCCTGGACCGTGGCGCCATCACGCGCGGCGACCGGGGCAGCTTTGCCTATGACAGCCTGTCCGATGGCTGCGTGGTTAAGGGTTCGGGCAGCGCCAATGGTGCCGGCACGCCCTTCAGCCCGCCGGCGGGCCAGGGCTGCGTCGCCGGCGGTGGCGAGCTGGGCTTTATCCGTGGCGGGTCGGGCGATATTCCCAATGGCCGTTTCTCCGGCATTCCGTCGTTTGGCGGGTCCAATGCCGCGCTGAACGCCGCCTATAGCGCTGCCGGTCTGGGATCGCTGGGCTCACGCGGGTTCACCTTCAACGATGGCGGCACGACCGCCCGCCCGGCGGTGACGCCGCAGGACGATTTCAACCTGGGTCCGGACAATTACCTGATCCAGCCGCAGCGCCGCGTGATGCTGAACAGCTTCGGCCATTATGATTTCACGGACAAGATCCGTGGCTTCATGGAGCTGCATTATTCCAACAATGTGGTCGATGCCCGTCTGGCCCCGACCAATGTCGGCGCGCCGACCCTGTTCAACGTCAACAACCCCTATCTGTCATCCTCCATGCAGGAGGTTTTCCGTCAGCTGGACCTGGCGGAAACCGGCACGACCACGGTGACCAGCGGTACCGCCACCCGCACCACCACGCGTGGTGACGGTCTGGCCCTTGTCACCGCTGGCCGTCGTTATGTGGAGGTCGGTCCCCGCCGCGCCACGGAACGCCGCAACACCTATCGCGGCGCCTGGGGCTTCGACTGGGATCTGGGAAGTGCTTCGGAGGATTTCCTCTCCGACCTGAACTTCAACACCTATTACACCTACGCCCGGACCGAGAATACGCTGCTGCTGCAGAACGCCATTTCGCGCTCGCGTCTGCAGGCCTCGCTGCTGGCCAATGGTACCACGCCGCCGGTGTGTAACATCTTCGGCGCCAATATTTCCGACGCCTGTCGTACCGCCATCGCCATCAACGCCACCAACTCCACCGTTGCCACCCAGCAGACGGCCCAGGCCAGCGTGACGGGCAAGCTGTTCCCGATGCCGGCGGGCGATGTCGGTTTCTCCACCGGCGTGGAATGGCGCGACACCAGCGCCACCTTCACCCCCGACAGCTTCCTGGCGTCGGGCGACGTGGCGGGCTTCAATCCCGGTCTGCCGACCCGTGGCAGCACCAGCGTCAAGGAAGTGTTCGGTGAGCTGAACATCCCGCTGCTGCGCGATCTTCCGATGGTGGACGCGCTGGAAGCCAATGGCGCCTTCCGTTATTCCGACTATTCCCTGTCGGGTATCGGTTCGGTCTGGACCTATTCTGGCGGTCTGGATTATCGCGCCACCAGCGATATCGCCTTCCGTGGGCAGTATCAGCGTGCCATCCGTGCGCCCAACGTGAACGAGCTGTTCGGCGGCATCAACCGCGTGGTCAGCGTCGCCACCGACCCCTGTTCGTCCCGTGCCCCGGCGGCGCAGCAGACGGCGGCGGTGCGCGCCATCTGTGCGGCGACCGGCGTGCCCACCGGCAACATCTTCACGGCGGCGGTGCAGCCCAACACCATCTTCGGTGCCGATTTCGGCGGCAACCCGAACCTGCGTGAGGAACGGTCCGACACCTATACATTCGGCACGATCCTGACGCCGGAATTCGTGCCCGGCCTGAACCTGTCGGTCGACTACTTCAAGATCAAGCTGGATGGCGCCATCTCGGCCCTGGGCGGTGGTCTGCAGAACACGCTGAACCTTTGCTACAACGTCATCCAGGACGCGGGCAGCGAGTTCTGCCAGGCCATCAAGCGCAACCCGACGACGGGCGAGATCAACGATCCGTATGTGGCCAAGATCCTGAACGCCAATACGGGCCGCCTCCAGACGTCCGGCATCGATCTGGCCGCGCGTTATTCCTTCGCCGCCGGTTTCGGCTTCCCCGGCCTGTCGGACGTGTCGTCCTTCGACATTTCCACCAGCTACACCTTCCTGGATGATTTCACCTCCACCCCCGTGGCGGCGTTCCCCAACATCCAGAACCATTGCGAAGGTTCGTTCGGCCCGACCTGCGGCCAGCCGCTGCCGGTCTGGCGGGGCAGCACGCGCGTCAGCTGGAATGTCGATGCGTTGCAGCTGTCGGTTCGCCACCGCTATGTCGGCAAGGTCACGACCGACCGTTACATTGTGCCCAAGCGGCAGGGTTCCGCCGCCACGCCGGCCCTGGACAGCATCGCCTACCCGACGCTGGCCGCCCAGAACTACTTCGACGTCTCCTTCAACTATGATTTCAGCGACAGCCTGCAGGTCTTCGGCGGCGTGAACAATGCGTTCAACAACCGTCCGCCGATCACCACGCAGGGCCCGAACGCCAACACCTTCTCGGCCACCTATGACGTGCTGGGGCCGGAGTTCTTCCTGGGTGCTACGGTGAAGTTCTAAGATTGCAGGACATATGTCGGGGTTCGCTGACGCTCACCCACGACCTACGGCGGGTTTCGTAGGTCGTGGGTGAGGCGGAGCCGAACCCCGACATTATCCGGCGAAAAGGGAGGTGAAGATGTTCGACCGCCGTTCGCTTGTCATGGGGGCCGGTGCGGTGGCTGGGGCCGGCATGGCCATGGCCGCAGGCGCCAAGACCCCTGAAAAGCCCACGGGCCCGTTCCAGGTGTTTCAGGCCGATATCCGCCAGTTCGGGGCCAAGGGTGACGGCAGCGCCATCGACACGCCTGCCATCAACAAGGCCATCGATTATGTGGCCGAACGCGGCGGCGGCACCGTCTATTTCCCGCCCGGAACCTATGCCTGCTACACGATCCGGCTGAAAAGCCGCATCACGCTCTATCTGGAACAGGGCGCCACCATCCTGGCGGCGGCACCCAGCGACACCCAGGGCTATGACCATCCCGAACCCATCCCGGAATGGAATAAGTATCAGGATTTCGGCCACAGCCATTGGCGCAACAGCCTGATCTGGGGCGAAGGGCTGCATGATGTCGCCATCATCGGCCCCGGTCTGATCTGGGGCAAGGGGCTGGGGCGGGGCGATGGCAAGGATAACTGGCTGAAGGACCCGTCGGGTCCCGGTACCGGCAACAAGGCCATCGCCCTGAAATGGTGCCGCAACGTCCTGCTGCGCGATTTCAAGGTGCTGGAAGGGGGCTGGTTCGCCCTGCTGGCCACCGGCGTCGACAATATGACCATCGACAATCTGCTGGTCGATACCAACCGCGACGGGTTCGATATCGATTGCTGCAAGAATGTCCGGGTCACCAACTGCACCGTCAATTCTCCCTATGACGACGCCATCTGCCCCAAATCCAGCTTCGGCCTGGGTGAGGCGCGGGTGACGGAAAACCTGACCATTTCCGACTGTCTGGTGACGGGCAATTATCAGGTCGGGTCTGTCCTGGATGGCACCTGGAAGAAGATGCCTGCCGATTTCGCACCCCTGATCCATGGGCGCATCAAGTTTGGCACGGAAACCAATGGCGGCTTCCGCAACATCACCATCACCAACTGCATCTTCGAGGATAGCCGTGGTCTGGCGTTCGAGACGGTGGATGGCGGGGTGTTGGAGGATGTGACGGTCAGCAATATCGCCATGCGCGGTATTGTCGATGCGCCGATCTTCCTGCGCCTGGGCAAGCGGATGCGCGGGCCGGCGGGGGTGCCGGTCGGGTCGCTGAAACGTATTCTGATCCAGAATGTGGTCAGTTCCAGCGCCACCATTTTGCCATCGGTCGTCGCGGGCCTGACAGAAAAGCCCATTGAGGATCTGCGGATCGCCGATTGCTATTTCCACCATGTCGGCGGCGCGCCGGCGTCCATGGCGCAGATCAATCCGCCGGAGGCTGAAATGGCCTATCCGGAGGCCACCATGTTCGGCGACCTGCCGGCCACGGGTTTCTTCATCCGCCATGCGCGGCGGGTGGAGATGACCAATGTCGAGATCGCGGTGGAAGCGTCCGATCCGCGTCCGGCCATCCGGCTGGAAGATGTGAAGGACGCTGATTTCTTCCGCCTGCGCGTGCCGCGCGCCGCCCCTGCCTTCGCGTTGAAGGATGTCGTCGATTTCCGCAGCACGGGCGCCCGCTGGCTGCCCGACCGGATCAATGACGGCCCGATCAATGGGGTGTTCTGAGTTTTGTGAAAGCACGCTCCTTCGTCATCCCGGCGAAAGCCGGGACCCAGGGGCCAGATGCCCGACCTATCGTCGGCTTTGATAATCGCCGTGCCAAGGTTTGATCCCGTGGCCCCTGGGTCCCGGCCTTCGCCGGGATGACGAAGTGGGCGGATGAATGAACGCTTCAGCTCGTTTCACGAGGTTCTGACAGATGAGTATCTTTGCCGGGCGCTTTTCGGGGCGCAATGCGATCATTACCGGGGGCGCGTCCGGCCTTGGGCTGGCGGTTGCCCGCCGTATCCGGGCGGAAGGGGGGCAGGTCGCCCTCTGGGACCTGAATGCCGATGCCTTGGCGGCAGCCGCCGCCGATGTGGATGCCGCCCATACCGTTGCCGTGGATGTCGCCGATGCCGCACAGGTGGCGACCGCCACGCAGTCCAGTGTGGCGGCGCTGGGCCATGTCGATATCCTGATCTGCTCCGCCGGCATCACCGGGGCCACGGCGCCGGTGCAGGATTTCCCGCTGGATAGCTGGTACCGCACCATCGCCATCAACCTGCATGGCGTCTTCCATTGCTGCCGGTCGGTGGTGCCGCACATGCTGCCGCGCGGTTATGGCCGCATCGTCAATATTGCGTCCGTCGCCGGCAAGGAGGGCAACCCCAATGCCTCTGCCTATTCGGCATCAAAGGCCGGGGTGATCGGCTTCACGAAATCGTTGGGCAAGGAACTGGCGACCAAGGGCGTGATCGCCAACAGCCTGACGCCCGCCACCTTTGACAGCCCGATCCTGGATCAGCTGCCGCCAACCCAGGTGGAGTATATGCGCTCCCGCATTCCCATGGGCCGGCTGGGCATGGTGGAGGAAAGTGCCGCCATGGTCTGTTTCATGGCGTCCGACGAATGCAGCTTCACCACCGCCGCCACCTTCGATACCTCGGGCGGTAGAACCACATTCTAATTTTTTCACCATAATCTAAGATCAAAATTCAGAATGTGAGAAATTTGCCGTATAAATCACCGGGCAGGACGCTGTCAGCGTCCCTTTGACAAGGCACCACAGAGGCGTTCAGCCCGATAAGGTGAAATGGGAGGATAATCAGGCATGGTTGGCAATCCGTTGCTGGGCGTTCTTTTCCACTGGTTGGGCGGTCTTGCCTCGGCCAGCTTCTATGTCCCCTACCGCGCTGTCCGGCGCTGGTCGTGGGAGATTTACTGGCTGACCGGTGGCATCGTTTCCTGGCTGCTGGCGCCGTGGTTCTTTGCGTCGGTGCAGACCAATGACCTGCTGGGCGTGCTGTCGGCAACGCCAACGCCGACCCTGGTCTGGCCCGTGATCTTCGGCATGCTCTGGGGCTTTGGTGGCCTGACCTATGGCCTGACCATGCGCTATCTGGGCCTGTCGCTGGGCATGGCGGTGGTGCTGGGCCTTTGTACGGTTTTCGGCACCTTGATCCCGCCTTTGTTCCAGGGGGATTTCAAGGCCAAGCTGATCGATACGGCGGGCGGCAATGTTATCCTGCTGGGTCTGGCCGTCACCTTTGCCGGCATCGTGGTCGTCGCCCTGGCCGGTGCCCGCAAGGATGCGGCCCTGTCCGAGGAGCAGAAAAAGGCGGCGGTGGCGGAGTTCGACTTTGTGAAGGGCGTCGCGGTTGCCACCTTCTCCGGCATCATGTCCTCCTGCTTTGCCTTCGGGCTGGCGGCGGGGGAGCCGGTGAAGGCGCTGTCGGCGGCGGCGGGCACGGGTCCGCTCTGGACCGGCCTGCCCATCCTCTGCCTGGTGATGTTCGGTGGCCTGATCACCAACGCCGTCTGGTGCGGCATCCTGATCAACCGCAACAAGAGTGCGGGTGAATGGCTTGGCCGGACCAAGGACGAGGGGCCGCGTCCGCCGCTGGCCGCCAACTTCATCCTGTGCGCCATCGCCGGTGCCGCCTGGTACTTCCAGTTCTTCTTCTACACGATGGGTGAAAGCCAGATGGGGGCCTATGGCTTCTCCTCCTGGACCCTGCACATGGCCTCCATCATCATTTTCGGCACACTCTGGGGCTTTGCCTTCAAGGAATGGAAGGATGCGCGACCGGGTGTGCGCCTGATGGTCTGGTCGGGTGTTGGCCTGCTGGTGCTGGCCACCATCATCATCGGTTACGGCAATCAGATGGCAGGGTGAGGATGATGCGCAAGACCATCCTGGCGGCGATTGCCATTCCGTTTCTGATGTCACCAGTCACGGTTTCTGCGGAACCCGTGACCTATTTCAATCCTATCCTTTATGCCGATTATTCCGATCCGGATCTGGTTCTGGTGGGCCAGGACTATTACATGGTCGCCTCAAGCTTCCATTTCTCACCCGGCATTCCGGTGCTGAAGTCGCGCAATCTGGTGGAATGGACCATTGTTGGCCATGTTCTGCCCAAGTTGCCCTTCGCGCCCGAATATGACATGCCCGGCCCGTTCAAACTGGATGACACAAAGTCCAAGCCGGTGGACGGCACCCGTTATGCCAGTGGCGTCTGGGCACCTTCCATCCGCTATCACAATGGACTGTTCTACGTCTATTGGGCGACCCCCGATGAGGGTGTGTTCATGGCTACGGCGGAAAAGGCGGAAGGACCGTGGACCCCGCCGGTCCAGGTGATCGCCAAGCCGAAGCTGGAAGACCCGTGCCCGTTTTGGGATGATGATGGGACGGCCTGGCTGGTCCATTCCGTGGTCGGCGCCGGCCCGCTGATCCTGCATCGCATGAGCCCGGATGGCAAAAGCGTTCTGGATGAAGGCACGGTGATTGTCGAGGACAAGCAGAACCTGCCCGTCCTGGAAGGCCCCAAGCTCTATAAGCGTAATGGATTTTACTATATCCTCGCGCCTATTGGCGGGGTGGAGAAGGGTTCACAGGTAGCCCTGCGATCCCGCAATATCGAAGGCCCATACGAATGGCAGGTGGTGCTGAGCCAGGGCACGACGGCGCTGGAAGGTCCGCACCAGGGGGGATGGGTTAAAGGTCCCCTCGATTTCGGCGGTAACTGGTTTGTCCATTTCAACAGCACCGGCGCCTTCGGTCGTATCGTGCATTTGCAACCGGTTAAATGGATCGATGACTGGCCTGTGATGGGCGACCGCATTGCCGGCACTTATGGTGGCCAGCCGGTTGCCATGTCCCTCAGACAGGCCACCAACTTTAACCGCACCAATGACCGTTTGCAGGACAGTGACGAATTCGCAGCCAAATCCCTGGGCCTGCAATGGTCATGGAACCATAACCCGGACGACAAGGCGTGGAGCCTGTCTGCACGTCCCGGCTTCCTGCGCCTGACGGCGGGCAAGGCGGAGCAGATCACGACGGCACGCAACACCCTGACCCAGATCCTGCAAGGCCCCGACCGGCGCATTACCGCACGGCTGGATATCGCCGGCCTGAAGGATGGCCAGCGGGCGGGCCTGTCGCTGTTCGGCGTGCGGCCCAGCTGGATCGGTGTGGTGGGGGAGGGGAGGCAGAAGCGCCTGACCCTGTCATCCGCCGGGGTGGAAACGCCGGGGCCGGTTGTGAAAACCAGAACCGTGCAGCTGCGGGCCGAAGTGACGGAGGATCAGAAGGTCCGCTACGCCTACAGCCTGGATGAGGGCAAAAGCTTCCAGCCGTTTGGCGAGCCCATCCAACTGGCCCGCTTCTCCTGGTGGAAGGGCTCCCGCCCCGCCCTGTTCACCTTCACGAAGGGGGAGCCGGGAGGCGTGGTGGATGTGGATTGGATGCGGCTGGAACCGCTGACGAAGGGGGATGCGCGATGACCCACACACTCTCCCGCCGTACGTTGCTGTCCGCCGGTGCCGCCGGTATTGCCAGCCTGTCCCTGCCGCGCGGCGTGTGGGCCGGGGATGCGCAGATGGCCGATGCCCCGCGTTTCACCACCGCCAACAGTTCCTGGCAGACAGCCTATGACAAGGCGCTGGAGGTGCTGGCCGGCAATGTGCAGGTCATGCCCTATGTCACCAAGCCGGTCCTGATCGAAGGCAGCGTCTATCGCGGCATCTGGCAGGAATGCGGCCCGCATGAGGCGCTGGTCTATCGCAAATTCCGCCCCGACGTGGCCCGCAACAGCCATCTGACCTTCTTTGAGCTGCAACGCGCCGATGGGCAGCTGCCGGCCAATAACAAGGTGGCGGAAACCGGCTTTGGCCAGATCCAGATGGTGGTGCCCATCGCGGCCACGGCCTGGGAACTGGCGCGCGATACCGGCGATGGGGAGTTGCTGGAAGCGGCCTACCGGGCGTGTGGCGCCTGGGACGGCTGGCTGATGCGCTATCGCAACACGCGTGGCACCGGGCTGGTGGAAGGGTTCTGCACCTATGATACCGGCCATGATAACAGCCCGCGCTGGGCCGGGATGCCCAACCAGTGTCCCAACAAGGATGCGCGGCGTCACCATGATCTGCCGTCGCTGCCACGCCTGTGCCCCGACCTGTCGGCCACCATCTATGGTGCCCGCTGCGCCCTGGCGGAGATGGCCCGCGCCCTGGGCCGCACCGCAGAGGCCGACCGCTGGACGGAGCAGGCGGACGCCATCCGCAATCTGATCCTGTCAAAGCTGTATGTGGCTGAAGACGCCGCCTTTTATGATCTGGATGCGGAAGGCAAGTTCATCCGCGTGCGGTCGGATGTGATCAGCCGGGTCTGTGGCGAGCATGTGGTGGATAAGGCGCTGTTCGACACGCTGTGGACGCGGCATTTACATAATCCCAAGGCCTTCTGGGGCAAATATCCGCTGTCCTCCATCGCCATGGATGATCCCGCTTTCGTGCGGCCCATTCCCGCCAATAGCTGGGGCGGGGCCAGCCAGGGGCTGACGGCGCTGCGCGCGCCGCGCTGGATGGACCATTATGGCCATGCGGCGGAATTTACGGAGATGATGGACCGCTGGTGCGAGGCGATCCAGGCCGACCTGACCTTCCGTCAGCAGATGGACCCGGATACCGGCCTGTTCACCCATGGGGAGGATCATCCCAACTACTCCCCCACCGCCCTGGTCATGGTGGATTACACTTGGCGTCTTATCGGCGTGGTGGAAGAGCCCGGCAGCCTGTCCTGGAACATCCGCCCCGGCCATAAGGCGGCGCAGGGTGCCCGCCTCTCGCTGCCCCTGGATGGCGGTGGGTCGGCGTCCCTCGCCTATGACGCCAAGGGCGCGGACCTGACCCTGTCGGGCAAGCCATTGGCCCGGGTGGAAGGTGGGGCGGCCCGCCTGATCACCGCCAAGGATGGGACGCCACAGGCATTGCTGGGCATTTCGCCCCAGGCACAGCGCGTCTTGCTGCGCCTGCCCGGCCGGGCGGTCCGGCATTTCAACCTGAAACCCAATCAACGCCTCGCAATTTAGCGAGGCGAAGCGGAGGGAGGCGCACATGCAGATCGGATATGCCCGTATCTCCCGCCCCGATGAAACGGGGATTGATCGCCGGCTGCACGACCTGCGGTCGGCGGGGTGCGACCGTATCGTGATGGAGGCGGCGTCGGCGGGCCGTTGGGATCGGCCTGAACTGCACCATCTTCTGGACGGCCTTTCGCCGGGCGATGTTGTGGTGGTCACGGGCCTGGATCAGTTGTCGCGGTCATTCAAGGAGGTGCTGCACCTTCTGGACCGCATCGCGCGGTCCGGAGCCGGGTTCCGCAGTCTGGCGGAAGGGATCGAAACCATGGGTCCCGCCGGCCATATGCTGATGCGGATGATCGGGTCCTTCGCGGCGTTTGAGCGTGTGATGCTGCTGGAACGGACGGGGGCCGGCCTTGTCAAGGCGCGGGCCGCCGGTCGGGTTGGCGGGCGCCGCCGCAAGCTGGATGCCAAGCAGCGGCGGGAGATTGCGGAAAGCATCCTGTCCGGTGACCGCACGGGCGCCGAAATGGCCCGCCAGCATGGCATCAGCCAGCCGACCGTATCGCGGATCGTGGCAGAACACCGCCTGTCCGCCGGGTTGGCTGGTGGCGCGGTATAGAGCGAACTTCCTTTGACTGGAAACGCGTTTTCATCGTCATCCCGGCGAAAGCCGGGACCCAGCGAGAGGCGCGGTCAGCGCCGATATGACTCTCGTCGCGGCAGACGCCGCTCTACGCTGGGTCCCGGCTTCCGCCGGGATGACGATAGGGGGCGTTTCCAATCAACGTAAACCCGCTCCAGCGTCTGCTTTGCCGTATGGTTCACGCTTCAAATCTAACCATTTGAAGCGATCACACCCTAATCCCCACCTGCCCGTTCCACCCGGTTGCGCCCGCCCTGCTTGGCGGCGTAAAGCGCATAGTCGGCGCGGGCGTAGAGCCCGTCGAAATCCTCTTCCGGGCGCAGTTCGGCGATGCCAAGGCTGGCCGTCACGCGGATTGCCGGACCATCGGTGGTAACCTCCCCGTGCTCAATGGCCTGACGCAGCCGTTCGGCCAGCGGCACGGCGCCCGCCATGCCGGTGTGCGGCATCAGCAGGGCGAACTCTTCCCCGCCGATCCGACCGATCAGGTCGGTGCCGCGCATATGGTCAGACAGAAGCTTTCCGGCCATGGCCAGGGCGGCGTCGCCGCCCGGATGACCATAGGTATCATTGATCCGCTTGAAATCATCCAGGTCCAGAACCGCTAGCGACAGGGGCGTGCCATGGCGCTGCGCCAGATCGATCATCTGTCCGGCGCGTTCCATGAAGTGACGGCGGTTGGCGCAGCCGGTCAGCGGGTCGGTCATGGCCAGCTGTTCCAGCATTTCATTGGCGGAGCGCAGATCGGCAGTGCGGTCGGCGATCTGCTGTTCCAGCTCCACCTGCTTCTGCCGCAGATAGGCGGTGCGCCACCCGACAAGGCCGGCCACCGCCGACAGCCCGGCCAGCAGGGCCAGCAACCGCACCCAGAGAAGCTGGTACCAGGCCGGCATGACGCGGACCGTCAGGGCCAGGGCCTGATCGGTCCACAGCCCGTCACGGTTGCTGCCGCGCAGGCGCAGCGTATAGGTGCCGGGTGACAGGTTGGCATAGACGGCCAGCCGGCGGCTGGAATCGGTGGCGATCCAGTCGCGGTCATACCCTTCCAGGCGGTAGGCATAGAGGTTGCGTTCCGGGGAGGTGTAATCCAGTGCCGCGAACTCCACGGCCAGGCTGTTGGCCTCTGGCGTGATGATCACCGGCGGTGCCGGTGCCACGGCATGGTTGAAGGGCGCGACGGGCAGTGGCGTGCCGCCGACCCGCAGATCGGTGATGACGATGGGGGGACGGAAGCGCCAGGGGGGCAGGGTGCCGGGTCGGGTTACGGTAATGCCGCCCTTGGCACCGAACAGGCCTTCCCCTTCCAGGCTGGTGGCGCCGGCGCCGACGAAATAATCGACCAGTGGCGCGCCATCGGCCCGGCGCACGGGCCGTACTGTCATAGCGACGGGATCAATCAGGGCCAGACCATCATCCGTCCCGGCCCAGATGGCGCCCGACCCATCCATCTGCAAACTGTCGACATTGGCATGGGGCAGGCCATCGGTCGTGCCCAGGCGGCGGAACCGGGGCCGCCCCTCCGCATCGCGCCCCGTCATCAGGGCGAGGCCACCCCCGAAGGTACCAACCCACAGCCGCCCCTGTCGGTCGAACAGCAGACAGGAGACGAACCGCGCCGGCAGACCCATCGGATCGGTCGGTGCCGCCGGGATCAGACTGCTGGTGCGGGCGGTGAGGTCGATCAGCACCAGCCCGTTGCGGGTGCCGACCCACAGATCATCCCCCTGGCCGCGCTGCGTGACCGTGACGCCGGGATCGGGCAGATGCAGCCCGTCCGCCCGGCCCAGCACGACAGTGCCGATGCCGTCCCCACCGCCGGGCACCACGCCCCAGATGCCATCATCTTCCCCGCCGATCCACAGAACCCCCTCTTCGAACGACAGGGTGGTGACCGCTGCGTGCCGGTCGCGCCCCGGTATCGTGGCCAGCCGCAGACCCGACCGTCCGGGTTCACGGATGTAAAGCCCCCGGCGGCTGGCAAAATAGACGCGGCCATCGGCATCTTCGGCAATGGCGAAGACGGCATCCTGGGGCAGGCCGGCCTCCGGATTGTCCTGTTCGGGCGTCACGGTATCGATCAGGCCCTTCACCGGATCGATCAGGTCCGCACCCCCTGTCAGGTAACCCAGCCAGAAACGCCCGTCGCGTGTGGGCCGGATGACGGAGACGTCGCTGCCGCGCGGTGCCTTGGGCCGCAGGGTGCCGCCGAAAATGGTCGAAACGATACCGCTGTCGAAGGGACGGTATGATAGCCCGCCCGTCGTGCCCACCCAGACCGATCCCGCATCATCGCGCAGAAGCGACCAGACATCATCATGGACCAGACTGTTGGGCAGCGTCCGGTCATGGCGGATGGGGCGCATTTCCAGGGTGTGCAGGTCAACCGCCCAGATGCCGCCACCGCGCAGCCCGACCCACAGTTCCTGCGGGCGCACCAGGGACAGCGCCGACACGCCGCGTGCCGCCCCGACCAGGGGGCCGGCATCGACGGGGCGCAGGGTGCTGTCACCGGTGTCCAGGATGAAAAGACCACCGCGCCGGGTGCCAACCCACAACCGCCCCTGATCATCCCGCAACAGGACCGAAACGCCCCCCGTACCCTCCGCGATCGACAACAGGGTGAAACTGCCGCCGGCATCGTCGCTGCGGGCCAAGCCCTGTACCGTGCCAACCCACAGGGTTCCCTTATCCTCACGAAGCAGCGACAGGACGCGTCCCACGGGCAGGCCGGCCTTGGTTGCATTCTCCCCCGTCAGATGCCGAACCTGATTGCTGCTGCCGTCCAGATGGTGCAGCCCTTCATCCGTACCGATCCACAGGCCGCCTTGGCCATCATCGGAAAGGGCGCCGATATGCGTGCGCTGGCCGGCGGGCTTCAGGGCGACGGGAATGAAGGTGTCCGTGGTGCCGTCGAAGCGCGACAGCCCGCCGGCGGAGCCGCCCACCCACAGGTGCCCGGCCTTGTCCACGAACAGCCGCTGCACCCAATCATCGGGCAGGCTGCCGGGTTGTGTCGGGTCGGCGCGGTAGGTGCGGAAACGGTAACCGTCCCAGCGGGCCAATCCGCCCTGAGTCCCGATCCAGATGAAGCCCTGCCGGTCCTGCGCCAGCGTCGTGGGCACGATATGGGGCAGCCCCTGATCGCGGCCATAATTCTGGAACACGGTGTCGGCCAGCGCGTCCCAGCGCTCCGCCGCTGCCGGCAGCGGCAAAAGAACAAGCATAAGACAGGTAAAGACCAGGCAAAGGAACCAGCCGCCGCTGTCCTGACAGTTCTTGACGGGTCCGCGTGAAATCAAGATGCGGCTGTCCTTCCCCTTATCGCCAAGCCGATGATAGCAGAAGAAACAGCCAAAGCCATTGCGCCTTAAGGCTCTAACAGCCTTTCCGCAAACTCTGTGGGGGTGGAGTTGCCATACGGTGGAATGCAGGGGCCATAGATGCTGCTGCGCATGCCGAGGTAGGGAAAGTTGATGCTTGGCTGCTCTGGGTCCAGGCATCGCCGGGGAGCCGACATCGGGGCATTTCACCGGACGGGTCCCAAAAAGAAAACCCCCGTAGCTGGATGCGCCTACGGGGGTCGTCTCAATTCCGAAACCACAAGGACCTATGTCAAAGCGCGGTTTCGGGATGGTTGCTGCGATATATCAAGTAATCGCCAAATTATGCTGCGGTGGGGTCATGTTTTTTACACACCCTCCCAGGCTACGGAGCGCAGTCGATCACCGGTCTTACTCGGCCGCCCACTGCGTAAGGGGCGTCTTTACCATCAAATTCACCCTCCGTGTCTTTGTTACGATTTGATGGTGCGCCCGTTGCGCATGGGCGTCAAGCGTTTTTGTGGGGTACTTCCATCCCCTATCCCAAAGGTCACGGCATGGCGCAATCATGCAAGTGCAGGCTCGCGCGCCATCAATGGTGGCATGCCCAATTGTGACCGTGACAAATCCCTTGTTCCCCCAACGGCGTGCTGGGTTACCCTTTCGGCAATCCGGGGTGCCTGCCATCCCCGCCGTCCGTTGAAGGAGCCTGTGCCTTGAAGCGTTTCGGTTTTCTGCTGGCCGCCGGTGTGGCGTTGCTGGCCCTGGGGCAGCCGGTCTTCGCTGCCGATGCCAATGTCTTTACCCCCGCCACCCTGAAGGCCAGCAGCGATATCCAGGCCAAGGCCCTGGCCGGGTCCGGGGCCTATGGGTTCGTCGAATCATTGACGGTGCGTGTCGGCCCGCGTCTGGCGGGGTCGCCCGCCGCCACGCTGTCGCACCAATGGGCCGAAGCAAGGTTCAAGGAACTGGGGCTGAGCAATATCAAGATTGAGCCGTTCACGGTGGATGGCTGGGAACGCGGGGTCGAGCATGCGTCGATCCTGACCCCCGTCGCCCATCACCTGCATGTCACGGCGCTTGGCCATTCCGTAACGACCCCGCCAGACGGCATCACGGCTCCTGTCGTGCGGTTCGATACGCTGGAAGACCTGGAAGCAGCGCCGGAAGGCAGCCTGAAAGGCAAGATCGCCTTCGTCGACAAGAAGATGAACCGCCTGCAGGATGGCGGCGGCTATGGCGAGGCGGTGGGCGTGCGCGGTAAGGGGCCAGAGGCGGCGGCGCGCAAGGGGGCGGTCGGCCTGCTGATCCGGTCCATCGGCACCGACAGCCACCGTTTCCCCCATACCGGCATCACCCGCTATGCCGACGGTGTGACGGCGATCCCCGCCGGTGCCCTGTCCAATCCCGATGCGGATCAGCTGAACCGCGTGCTGGCGCTGGGGCAACCGGTGTCGGTGAAGATGGTCCTTTCCAGTCAGGCCATGGGGCCGCTGTCGGACGCCAATGTCATGGCGGAGATCAAGGGCCGCGAACTGCCCGACGAGATCGTGGTGATCGGCGCGCATCTGGACAGCTGGGATCTGGGTACCGGCGCCCTGGATGACGGGGCCGGGGTCGGCATCGTCCTGGCGGCGGCCAAGATCATCAAATCCATGCCACAAGCCCCGCGCCGCACCATCCGCTTCGTCCTGTTCGGGGCGGAGGAGGTGGGGCTGGTCGGTGCCTATGCCTATGCCAAGCAGCATGCCGCCGAACTGCCCAAGCATCAGGCCGGGACGGAGGCGGATTTCGGCGCCGGTCCCGTCATCACCTTCAATGCCAACTTCCGGCCAGAGGCGAAGCCCGTGGCCGACGCCATCGGCAAGGCGCTGGCCCCGCTGGGCATCGTGCCGGGACGTGGCTCCAGCAGCGGCGGACCCGATATTGGGCCGCTGGCGGCACAGGGGGTGCCGACGGGCGGCCTGGGCCTGGATGGCACCGATTATTTCGATTACCACCACACGGCTGACGACACGCTGGACAAGGTTGATCCCAAGAAGCTGGATCAGGCCACGGCGGCCTTTGCCAGCTTTGCGTGGCTGGCCGCAGAAGCCCCGATGGCCCTGGGGCCGGTGCCCAAGAAGGCGGAGTGATGAGCGATAGGGTCAAAGGGAGACCGATCCATGGACCATGATCATTATCCTGATGATCTGATCCGGCATGTCCTGGATAGCGCCCGCACCATCGCGGTGGTGGGTGCGACCGCGGACCCAGCCAAGCCCAGCTTCTATGTGATGAAGTACCTGCATGACCGGGGACATCGGGTGATCCCCGTGAACCCGGCGCTGGCGGGGCGCATGGTCCTGGGCCAGACCGCCTATGCCAGCCTGGCCGACCTGCCGGAACGGCCCGACATGGTCGATATCTTCCGCCGGGCGGACGCGGCGGGGGAGGTGGCGGTGGACGCGGCGACGCGCGGCATCCCCTTCATCTGGATGCAGCTGGGTATCCGCAATGATGCGGCGGCGGCCAGGGCGGAGGCGCTGGGCAGCACCGTGATCATGGACCGCTGCCCGATGATCGAGGTGCCGCGTCTTTACCGCTGATCCTGCTCCGCCGACAATGCGGCCAGGATCAGATCGTGGACGGTCTGGTTTACCGGTGTCGGGATGCCGTGGGCGGCACCGCGCCGGATGATCACGCCGTTGCGGGCATCAAGCTCCATGGGCCGCCCCGCCATCCGGTCGGCCAGCAGGGAATTGATCCCCGCCGGTGCCGCCGCGCGGCAGGCATCCATCACCTGATCCACCGTCTGATCATCCAGATTGGCCCCTTCGGCGCGGGCAACCGCGACGCATTCGGCCACCAGGGCGCGCATCACCGGCGCCGCCCCCGCATGATGGACGATGCCAGCCGGTTGGCCCAGCAGTGCCGACACCGCACCGGCGGCATTCAGGCAGAGCTTGCGCCAGACCACGGTAGTGAAATCGGCATCCGCCGTCACATTGATGCCGGTGCCGTCGAACAGGGCGATGAAGCGGGCACTGTCCGGTCGCTGTGGCACGACCATGATGCCGGCGGCGCGTTGCAGGACGCGGCCGGGACCCAGCCGTTCGGCAGGGATGTCCAGCATCACGGGCAGGATGCGGGCCGGGTCGACAAGGGACCCGAAATTCGCCACATGCTCCACCCCGTTTTGAAGCACGGCCAGCCGCGTCTGCGGCCCCATCAGGGCGGGCAGCCAGGTGCCGGCGATGGCGGCGCTGTCATAGGCCTTGGTGGTGGCGATTACCCAGTCGACGAGGCGGGCTTCTGCGGGATTGGTATACAGGGTCGGGGTGGCGGTGACGGTGCCGTCCGGCCCCTGCACCTCCAGGCTGCGGAAGCCGCCGCTGCGCAGGCACAGGCTGACATCCAGACCGCCCCGGGCCGACAGGCGGGCGGCAATGACGGTGCCGATGGCGCCCGCCCCGACAATGGCAATACGTGGCATGGACATGGCTTCAGGTCCTGTAGAACAGCGCCCAGACGGCGAGGGAAACGGCCCCGAACAGGAACGCCAGCATATAGGTCTTCACCGGCACGGGCACCTTTTCGTCGGGACCGGCGGGGCCGCGGCCCTTGGCCGTGCCGGCCCCCTGGCCTTTGGTGGGCTGCTGCTTGGGTTTTGCCCGCTCGCTGCCGGCCACAACGGTCGGCTTGGGTCGGTCGCCCTTGCGTGGGTCATGCAGTTCGATCAGACGCCAGTCGAAATCGGCCAATGCCTCATCGCTGACGAAATCCACCTGGATCAGGCGGACGGGGCCGGCGCCATGCAGGTTCACGGCATTGCGGAATTCCGCCTTTCCCTGGCCCAGATCATCGACCAGGGACAGTGTTTCCCACTTTGCCCCTTTGGGCCGCTGTATCGCGTATTTCCGTTCCGCCACGTGATGCCCCGACCTGCCTACTCACCCGCCTGCAACAGCGCCCCGCGCTGCCGCGCATTACGGAACGCCCGCAGGAAATATAGGGAAGCCAGCCCCAGATAGAAAAGGTTAAGAATGACGGCCAGCCCCAGCATCCGCCATTCAATAGTCCCCTGATACAGGACGGCGCGCATTCCCTCGAACACATGGGTCGATGGCAGGGCCAGGGCCACATACTGCACCGCCGGCGGCAGGATGGAGACGGGGTAATAGACGGCGGAGAAGGGGGCCAGCACAAACACCGCCATCCAGCACAGCGACTCAGCGCCCAACCCGTGCCGCAGAATCATGCCTGATGTCAGCAGCCCGACGGCGACGCCCAGCATCATCAGGTTGGCGAAGAACCCCGCCAGCGGCAGGCCCAGGTCGAAGATGGAGATGTCAAAGAAGATCAATGCCAGGATGGAAGGCGGCACCACGCCCAGGATGACGCGGATGAACCCCATCACCACCAGCGACACCACCCATTCCCAGGGGCGCAGCGGGCTGACGAACAGGTTGCCCAGGTTGCGGGACCAAAGCTCCTCCAGGAAGGTGATGCTCATCCCGATCTGGGTGCGGACCAGCACCTCCCACAGCAGCACGGCGGAGATCAGCACACCGGCAGCACCCGCCAGCAGGGAGGTCTGCCCGCGCAGGAACTGCGACATGAACCCCCAGACCAGAAGCTGCACCGTGGGCCAGTAGCAAAGCTCCAGCATGCGCGGCCAGCTTTGCCGGATCAGGAACCAGTTGCGCATCACCATGCCCATGATGCGACGCGGTGACCCGCCCAGGAAGCCGGGGCTGGAAAGGGCTTGGGGCCGCTGGTTGGGGCTTGTTGTCATGTCCTGCATCGCTGGGCGAGATATAGCAGGAGCCGTAGGTCAGGTCGAGCCGAAGGCGAGCCCTGACGTCATTGCTTGAAGGCCTGTTCTGTCGGGGCTCGCTCCGCTTCTGTAAGGGCTCGCTCCGCTCGACCCGACCTACGGCCACAAACAAAAACCCCCGCCGGGTGCCCGGCGGGGGTCGCGCATAGCATCGATCCGGATTGGATCAGACGCTGTAGTACATCTTGTACTCGATCGGGTGCGGCGAGGTTTCGAACGCCAGCACTTCTTCCATCTTCAGCTCAATGAAGCTGTCGATCATGTCGTCGGTGAAGACGTCGCCCTTCTTCAGGAAGTCGCGGTCAGCGTTCAGGCTTTCCAGGGCTTCGCGCAGAGAGCGGCAAACCGTCGGGATTTCCTTCAGTTCTTCGGGCGGCAGATCGTACAGGTTCTTGTCCATGGCTTCGCCCGGATGGATCTTGTTCTGGATACCATCCAGACCGGCCATCAGCATGGCGGCGAACGCCAGGTAGGGGTTCGCGCCCGGATCGGGGAAGCGGACCTCGACGCGCTTGCCCTTCGGGCTCGACACGTGCGGGATACGGCAGGAAGCCGAACGGTTGCGGCTGGAGTAAGCCAGCAGCACCGGTGCCTCATAGCCCGGAACCAGACGCTTGTAGCTGTTGGTCAGCGGGTTGGTGAAGGCGTTCAGGGCGCGGGCATGCTTGATGATGCCGCCGATATAGAACAGGGCGGTTTCCGACAGGTCGGCATACTGGTTGCCGGCGAACAGCGGCTTGCCGTCCTTCCAGATCGACTGGTGGCAGTGCATGCCCGAGCCGTTATCGCCGAACACCGGCTTCGGCATGAAGGTCGCGGTCTTGCCGTACTGATGGGCCACGTTGTGGACCACGTACTTGAACAGCTGCATGCCGTCGGCCATCTTGACCAGCGTGCCGAACTTGACGCCCAGCTCATGCTGCGAAGCGGCCACTTCGTGGTGGTGCTTCTCGACTTCCACGCCCATCTCGGCGAGAACGGTCAGCATCTCGGCGCGCAGGTCCTGGGCGCTGTCGATCGGGGCCACGGGGAAGTAGCCGCCCTTGACGCCCGGACGATGGCCCAGGTTTCCGCCTTCGTACGAACGACCGGAATTGTACGGACCCTCTTCAGAGTCAAACTCGTACATGACCTTGTTCATCGAGACTTCGAACTTCACGTCGTCGAACACGAAGAACTCGGCTTCCGGGCCGAAGAACGCGGTGTCGCCGATGCCGGCCGACGCCATGTAGCGCTCAGCGGCCTTGGCGATGGAGCGCGGGTCACGGCTGTAGGGCTGACGGGTGGAGGGCTCCAGCACGTCGCACAGAACGGTCAGCAGCGGCTGGGCCGAGAACGGGTCCATGACGGCCGTCGACAGGTCCGGCAGCAGGGTCATGTCGGACTCGTTGATCGCCTTCCAGCCGGCGATGGACGAGCCGTCGAACATGACGCCGTCGGTCAGCAGATCCTCATCGACAGTGCAGATATGCTGGGAAACGTGGTGAACCTTCCCCTTGATGTCGGTGAAGCGGAAATCGACATACTTGACGTCGTTTTCCTTGATCAGGTCGAAGAACGTGGCCAAATCGGACATAGCCTCTGCTTCCGTGGTTTGAGGTTTGTCGTGGAAGGAACTGGTCCCAGGCGCTGGGGCCGCCGGTTGGTGGCGTTACCCCATCCAAGGACCATTTGAAAGAAAATTCTGTACCCTGGTTTCGGGCGCTTCGGATGTTGCCGAAATGCCCGAAAAAACGTCAGATGGCGTCGGGGCCGCGCTCGCCGGTGCGGATGCGGATCACCTCTTCCACCGGGGTTACGAAGATCTTGCCGTCGCCGATGCGACCCGTATGGGCGGCCTGCTGGATCGCATCGACGGCGCGTTCCACCAGGCTGTCATCCATGACGACCTCAATCTTCACCTTGGGCAGGAAGTCGACGACATACTCGGCCCCCCGGTAGAGTTCGGTATGGCCCTTCTGGCGGCCAAAGCCCTTGGCTTCGGTCACGGTGATGCCCTTGATCCCCACTTCGTGGAGGGCTTCCTTCACCTCATCCAGCTTGAAGGGCTTGATGATCGCTTCAATCTTCTTCATCGCGTCCCGCAGCTCCAAATTTCGGCACCGGCCCGGCTGTTGCCATCCCGACAGGTGCGGCCATACTATAAGCATGCCCCATGCCAGTTGGATGTGGCATGGGATCGCTGGCATTTGATCATGTTTTGCGGGCAATGTGATCAAATAATGCGCAAATATGTGGCCACTTTTTAATCGTAAGGCCGAAAAACTGCGCATTAACCAAGCGAAGCGCCTTGTTCAGTGGCAAAATGCTGCCACTACTGTGGCCCTGTTCCAAGCAAGGCGGGCCTGCGATTTTTTGTGAAAGGAATGCTTGACGCCCTGGGGCTGTTGCTGCATAAGGCGGCCTCCGGCGGCGGTGGTAGCTCAGTTGGTAGAGCTCTCGGTTGTGGTCCGAGTGGTCGCGGGTTCGAGTCCCGTCCATCGCCCCATTCTCCCTTCGCGGAGAAACTGGAAAAAAGGCTGCCTCCGGGCGGCCTTTTTCATTTCCGGGCCGTGCCTGCCCTGGCGCAAAATGGTCCGATGCTTTCTCCCAAGCTGGAAGACAGGGCATGGCCCAAGAAATCCTGACCGTGGCCCAGATGGTTGCGGCCGACCGCGCCGCCATGCAGGCCGGCATTCCCGGCACCCTGCTGATGGAACGCGCGGGCATGGCCGTGGCGCGTGAGGCCATTATTCTGTGCGGTGGACGGCCCCGGCCTGTCGTGATCCTGTGCGGTCCCGGCAATAATGGGGGTGACGGGTTCGTGGCGGCCCGGCATCTGGCCGCCGCCGGCTGGCCGGTGCGGGTCGGGCTGCTGGGCGACTGCGTGGCGTTGCGCGGGGATGCGGCCTGGGCGGCGGAACGCTGGACCGGGGTCATGGAACCGGCTTCACCGGACCTGCTGTCCGGTGCCGGTCTGGTGATCGACGCGATTTTCGGCGCAGGACTGAACCGTCCGCTGGACGGGCAGGCACTGGCGCTGGTGCAGGCCATGGCGGGGCAGGGAGTGCCGGTCCTGGCCGTGGATGTGCCCAGCGGCGTCAATGGCGATGACGGGGTGGTGCTTGGTGCCGCACCTATTGCCGATGTCACCGTCAGCTTCTTCCGGCCCAAACCCGCTCATTACCTTTATCCGGCGCACGGCCATGTCGGGCGGCTGGTCATTGCCGATATCGGCATTCCGGACACTGTCCTGGCCAGCATCGGCCCGACCATCCAGGCCAATGACCCGACTCTGTGGCGCACGCAGTTCCCCAGGCCCGCTGTTACGGGACACAAATATCAGCGCGGCCATGCCCTGATCCTGGGTGGGACGGTGATGACGGGGGCGGCCCGGCTGTCGGCGCGGGCTGCCCTGCGGCTGGGCGCCGGGCTGGTGACACTGGCCTGTGAGCCGGCGGCGCAACTGATCTACGGCCTGTCCATGCCCAGCCTGATCGTGCAGCCCATTGCCGACGCGGTGGGTTTTTCGGAACTGCTGGCCGATCCGCGCCGCAATGCCGTCCTGCTGGGGCCGGGTGCCGGGGCGGGACCGCTTCTGCACGATGCGGTACTGGCCAGCCTGCGCGCCGGAAAGACGGGCGTGCTCGATGCCGATTTTTTCAGCAGCTTCGCCGGTCAGCTTCCGACACTGCGGCAGGCCGGGCTTGATGAGCGCTGGGTACTGACCCCGCATGAAGGGGAGTTCGCGCGGCTGTTCGGTCCGCTGACCGGTTCTCGCCTGGATCGTGCTCGGCAAGCGGCGGCGGAGTCGGGGGCCGTGGTGTTGCTGAAAGGACCGGATACGGTGATCGCGCATCCCGATGGGCGGGTCCGCATCAACCACAATGCGCCGCCCGACCTCGCCATTGCGGGCAGCGGCGACGTGCTGTCAGGCCTGATCCTGGCCCTGCTGGCCCAGGGGATGGACCCGTTCGACGCCGCCAGTGCCGGTGCTTGGTTGCATGGCGCTGCGGGCGAATATTGTGGTCGGGGCCTGATCGCCGAGGATCTGCCGGAGGCGGTGCCGGCTGTTCTGAAACAGAATAATCTTTGAAAAACAGTCAGGTAATGTTGTTGCACGCCTTGTCATATGCGCGATGCAACGTCTCCAGGGTTTCGTTTCGGCAACACCGGAGTGCTAATCCACACTGTTAAATATTGCCAGAATGATATCCTAACATCCGATCCGTGTGACGGTGATGTTTCATTGATTTGCCTAAAATCCCGGATAAATCCTGGGAAGATAGTCGCAGGAATCTGTGACATCTTATTGCGTACACAAAATGAATGCGTTAATTTCCATATACCGGAAAGGCGGTACCACTTTTGGGAAACGGACGGCCAATGGCGGGTCAAGTCCGGGGTGAACCGAAATGGGGGGCGTTACGATGAGCGTGTCGTTGTTCAAGCGTTCCAAACCGTTGGCGGCCCCTGTTCCGGGTGCCGTGTATCAGCGGGTGATCTTCAACACCGTGGAAACGGCCCGCGTTCTGGCCGTGACACAGGACGGTTTTCCGCTCCCCCATGTGCGCTATGTGGCGCGCAATGATGTGGTGGATGGGCCGGACCCGCATGGCCTGCGCCGGGACAAGGGGGCAGTGCGCACCCTGACCGTCGACAGTTTCACGCGGCTGTTCGGCAGCCCGCGCGCGGGCTGATCGTTTCACCTGAGACGAGTTTGCTGATATATAGCGCCGATGGGTCTTCCGTCGGCGGTTTGCCTGTTGGCCGGCTTTGGTCGGGCGTGCGGTGGCGGGGCCAGATGCCTTCTGTCAGGGACACGTCCACCATGCCCGATATTCGCCCCGCTGCCCCCGGTGCCGCCCGCGATGACCGCCATCTGGCGCATTTGCGCGCGCTGGAGAAAAAGGCGCTGTGGCTGTCCACATGGATGATCCACAACGCCAATCACCTGCGCCCGTCACGCGACGGGTTGAAGGTGGGCGGGCATCAGGCCTCCAGCGCCTCCATGGTCTGCCTGATGACGGCTTTGTTCTTCGATGTGCTGCGCCCGCAGGACCGCGTCGCGGTGAAGCCCCACGCCAGTCCCGTCTTCCACGCCATCCAATATCTGATGGGTCGCCAGACGCGGGAGAAGATGGAACGGTTCCGCGCCTTTGGCGGCGCCCAGTCCTATCCATCGCGCACCAAGGATACCGATGACGTGGATTTCTCCACTGGTTCCGTCGGTCTGGGGGTGGCGGTCACGGCCTTTGCCAGCATGGTGCAGGATTATGTGCGCCTGAAGGGCCTGTCGGATCAGCCCGAGGGCCGCATGGTCGCCCTGGTCGGCGATGCCGAGATGGACGAGGGCAATGTCTTCGAGGCCATGCTTGAAGGCTGGAAGCATGATCTGCGCAATGCCTGGTGGATCATTGATTATAACCGGCAGAGCCTGGACAGCGTGGTTTCCGACAAGCTGTGGGAGCCGATCACCGGCATGTTCCGGTCGCTCGACTGGAATGTGGTCATCATGAAATATGGCCGCCTGCTGGAGGCGGCTTTCAAGGAACCGGGTGGTGAGGCGCTGCGCCATTGGATCGACACCTGTCCGAACCAGCTCTATGCGGCCCTGTGCTTCAAGGGCGGGGCGGCCTGGCGGGAGGCGCTGATCCGCGATCTGGGCACGACCAGCGGCATCCGTGGACTGCTGGACAGCCATGATGATGCGATGCTGGCGCGGTTGATGACCAATCTGGCCGGCCATGACCTGCCGACCATCCTTGACACTTTCCATGCCGCCGCCAACGGCCCGGATGCCGAACGCCCGGCCTGTTTTGTGGCCTACACGGTCAAGGGCATGGGGCTGCCGTTCCAGGGGCACAAGGATAACCATTCCGGTCTGATGAACCTGGACCAGATGGCCGCCTTCAAGGCGCAGTGCGGCATCAAGGATGGCCAGGAATGGGAACCGTTCGCGGGCCTGGACGTGGATGTGGAAGACCTGAAGCGCTTTCTGGCGGAAGAGGTGCCTTTCACCGCCACAACGACGCGCCGCCTGTCCGCCGGTTTTGTACCGGTTCCGGAACGACTTGATGTTTCGATAACGGAACGGATGAGCACACAGGAGGGATTCGGCAAGGTTCTGGCCGAACTGGCCAAGGGCGATACCGAACTGGCGTCGCGCATCGTCACCACCAGCCCCGACGTCACCGTCTCCACCAACCTGGGCGCCTGGGTCAACCGGCGCGGTCTGTTCGACCGGCATGAACGGCACGACATCTTCAAGGAGCAGAAGGTCGTGTCGGCGCAGCGCTGGCAGGGCGACCCGCAGGGACAGCATATCGAACTGGGCATCGCCGAACATAATCTGTTCTTGATGCTGGCGGCCCTGGGCCTCAGCCATGACCTGTTCGGCGCCCGGCTGCTGCCGGTGGGCACGCTTTATGATCCGTTCGTGATGCGCGGGCTGGATGCGTTCAACTACGCCCTTTATCAGGATTCGCGCTTCATGCTGGTGGCGACACCCAGCGGCGTGACCCTGGCACCGGAGGGCGGGGCGCATCAATCCATCGCCACCCCGCTGATCGGCATGGGATTGCCCAAACTGTCCAGCTTTGAACCTGCCTATGTCGATGAACTGGCTTCCATCATGCGCTGGGGGTTCGAGCATATGCAGAAGCCCGATGGCGGCAGCCTCTATCTGCGCCTTTCCACGCGCAGCCTGGAGCAGCCGTCCCGCCCGCTGGATGCCGAGGCGGTTATCGATGGCGGCTATTGGCTGCGTCCGCCGGCACCGGATGCCGACCTGACCCTCATCTATATGGGTGCCCTGGCGCCGGAGGTGCTGTCCGCGCATGCACAGTTGCTCGACGATGTGCCGGGCGCCGGCCTGCTGGCCGTGACCTCGGCGGACCGGCTGCATCAGGGCTGGATGGCGGCGCGCCGCGCACGGCAGGCGGGGCAAGCGGCGGTGGCGCCTGTGGAGCGGCTGCTGTCCAGCCTGCCTGCCACGGCGCGTCTGGTCACCATCACCGATGGGCACCCATCCGCGCTGTCCTGGCTGGGCGGGGTGCGGGGGCACAAGGTGGCGGCACTGGGGGTGGAAACCTTTGGTCAGTCTGCCGATCTGCCCGACCTTTACGCCGCCCTGCGGCTGGACGCGGACGCCATCATCGATGCCGCCGCGCGGGTGCTTCTGGAATAGCCACGGCACCTTTGTTACCGGCACGACTGCCCCGGCAGATTCCGGGCTTGGCGAGCCTTAAACAGCTTGCTATACGGTGCGCTCCCACGGGCGGCCTCATGGTTTGCCTGACGGGCGGGCGTGGCGGAATGGTAGACGCGCTGGATTTAGGTTCCAGTGTCGAAAGACGTGGGGGTTCAAGTCCCTTCGCCCGCACCACGAGTTTTGAGTTTTGACCCGCAACCCACCGCGGAGGCCGGAAATCCGGCCCACCCGCGGGAGCTTCGGTCCCTGTTAATGGCAGAGGGGGCTGGGGCGAACAGACAGAAGACAGGCATTTCGTCCCATGCAGATCACCGAGACCAGCGCTGAAGGCCTCCGCCGCGACTTCAAGGTCGTCATCACGGCCCAGGATATCGAATCGCGGGTGCAGACCCGGCTGACCGAGGTCGGCAAGACCGTGAAGATCCCGGGCTTCCGCCCCGGCAAGGTCCCGATGCCGATCCTGAAGCAGCGCTATGGCCAGTCGGTCATGGGCGAAGTTCTGGAAGCCGCCGTCAATGATGGCGCCCAGAAGGCCGTCTCCGACAACAACCTGCGTCCGGCCCTGCAGCCCAAGATCGAAGTGCTTAAGTTCGATCCGGGCCAGGACCTGGAATTCGCCGTGCAGGTTGAACTGCTGCCCGAGATCGAGCCGGCCGACCTGTCCGCCGTCGAGATCGAGAAGCCGGTCGCCGCTGTCGCCGACGACACCGTGACGGAGGCCCTGGGCCGTCTGTCCAAGGGTCGTCGTACCACCGAGAAGGTCGAGGAAGACCGCGCCGCCGTGACCGGCGACATCCTGCTGATCGATTTCGACGGTTCCGTCGATGGCGAGAAGCGTCCCGGCATGAAGGGCGACGATTATGAGCTGGAGCTGGGCTCCGGTTCCTTCATCCCCGGTTTCGAGGAGCAGCTGGTCGGCGCCAAGGCCGGCAGCGATGTCAGCGTCAATGTTTCTTTCCCGGCTGAGTACCACGCTGCCGAGCTGGCCGGTAAGGCCGCTGTCTTCGAGGTGAAGGTCAAGGAAATCCGCGTCGGTAAGGATGCGGAGCTGAATGATGACCTGGCCAAGACCTTCGGCTTCGACGATCTGGAAGCCCTGAAGGCCGCCATCAAGGAGCGCACCGAAGGCGAGTATGGCCAGACCTCGCGTCTGCGTGCCAAGCGCGCCCTGCTGGACAAGCTGGCCGAGCTGCACAGCTTCGACGTCCCGGCCGGCATGGTCGAGATCGAGTTCGAGCAGATCTGGAAGCGTCTGCAGGAAGAACTGGCCCGTGGTGGCGCGGACGCCGAGGACGAAGGCAAGAGCGAAGACGACCTGAAGGCCGAGTATCGCGACATTGCTGTCCGGCGCGTACGTCTGGGCTTGCTCCTTTCCGAAATCGGTCGCCGTAACAATATCACTGTTTCGCGCGAGGAGCTGCAGAAGGCCATGTTCGACGAGGTTCGTCGCTATCCGGGCCAGGAGCAGCAGGTTTTCGAGTTCTTCCAGAAGAACCCGCAGGCCGTTGAAAGCCTCCGCGCGCCGATTTACGAGGATAAGGTTGTCGACTTCATCCTCGGAACCGTTAAGGTGAACGAAGTGACCGTGTCGGTTGAAGAGCTGATGCGCGATCCGGACGAGGACGAAGTGGCCGCCGCCTGAGGCAGCCATATAGTACCGCGGGGGCCAATCCAGGACCCCGCGGCTTCTGGTTAGGAGCGAAGCAGGGATCATGATTGAACCGCAGATGAACGCGCTGGTTCCCATGGTGGTCGAGCAGACCAACCGCGGCGAACGGGCATACGACATCTACTCCCGCCTCCTGAAGGAACGGATCATCTTCCTGGTCGGTGGCGTGAACGATGCCGTGGCCAGCTTGGTCTGTGCCCAGCTTCTGTTCCTGGAAGCGGAGAATCCGACCAAGGAAATCTCCTTCTACATCAACTCGCCGGGCGGTTACGTGACGGCCGGGTTGGCGATTTATGACACGATGCAGTATATCCGCTGCCCCGTGGCGACCATCTGCATGGGCCAGGCCTCTTCCATGGGGGCTCTGTTGCTGGCCGGTGGTGGCAAGGGTAAGCGCTTCTCGCTGCCCAACAGCCGAATCATGATCCACCAGCCTTCGGGCGGGGCACAGGGTCAGGCGGCCGATATCGAGATTCAGGCCCAGGAAATCCTGCGCCTGCGTGAGCGGCTCAACGAGATTTTCGTGAAGCACACGGGACAGAGCCTGGATGTCATTGAAAAGGCTGTGGAACGTGACAAGTTCATGAGCCCGGAGGAGGCCAAGGCCTTCGGGATCATTGACGAGGTGATCGCGGGCCGTCCGGGTGGTCTCACCCAGGTGGCGTAAAGCGGAAGCGGTGGCGAACAAGTATATATTGATCCCGCCGCTTTGGGTGTTGTTGAATAGGTGTGGAGAGGGCGTCATTGTCAGCCCTGGGGTTCCGCCTCCCGTCACTGGGATGGACCGGGAACCGGTGAAGGCAAGGACGCCCCCTGAAGCAGGCATCCCGCAGGGGTGTTGGGGCGTATTGGTCGGGGGCCAGCCGGGCCACCTTCCATGCGCCATCCGGTGATGTACGGAGCGCAAATGACCAAGTCGACCGGCGGCGACAGCAAGAATACCCTCTACTGCTCTTTCTGCGGAAAGAGCCAGCATGAGGTGCGCAAGCTCATTGCCGGCCCCACCGTGTTCATCTGCGATGAATGCGTCGAGCTGTGCATGGACATCATCCGCGAGGAAAACAAGACCACGCTGGTGAAGTCCCGCGACGGTGTGCCGTCCCCGCGCGATATCAGCACGGTGCTGGATGATTATGTGATCGGTCAGGAGCATGCCAAGCGCGTGCTGTCCGTGGCCGTCCATAACCATTACAAGCGCCTGGCCCATGGCGCGAAGCATAATGATGTGGAACTGGCCAAGTCGAACATCCTGCTGGTGGGTCCCACCGGTTCGGGTAAGACGCTGCTGGCGCAGACGCTGGCCCGCATCATCGACGTGCCCTTCACCATGGCCGACGCCACGACCCTGACCGAAGCCGGTTATGTGGGCGAGGATGTCGAAAATATCATCCTGAAGCTGCTTCAGTCGGCTGATTACAATGTCGAGCGGGCGCAGCGCGGCATCGTTTATATCGACGAGGTCGACAAGATCAGCCGCAAGTCCGACAACCCGTCCATCACCCGTGACGTGTCGGGCGAGGGCGTGCAGCAGGCCCTGCTGAAGATCATGGAAGGCACGGTTGCCTCCGTGCCGCCGCAGGGTGGGCGCAAGCATCCGCAGCAGGAATTCCTGCAGGTGGACACGACCAACATCCTGTTCATCTGCGGCGGCGCCTTTGCTGGCCTGGAAAAGATCATCGCCGCGCGCGGCAAGGGTACCTCCATCGGCTTTGGCGCCGATGTGCGCGGCCCGGACGAGCGGCGCATGGGCGATGTCCTGCGCGAGGTGGAGCCTGAGGATCTGCTGAAATTCGGCCTGATCCCCGAATTCGTGGGCCGCCTGCCGGTTCTGGCCACGCTGCATGATCTGGACGAAGCCGCCCTGATCGAGATTCTGTCCAAGCCGAAGAACGCCCTGGTCAAGCAGTACCAGCGCCTGTTCGAGATGGAGGACGTGAAGCTCACGGTGCATGAGGAGGCCTTGCGTTCCATCTCCAAGAAGGCGATCGAGCGTAAGACCGGTGCCCGTGGTCTGCGGTCCATCATGGAAAGCATCCTGCTTGATCCGATGTATGACCTGCCCGGCCTGACGGGTGTGGAGGAGATCGTGGTCAATAAGGAAGTGGTGGAGGGCCGCGCCAAGCCGCTCTACATCTATTCCGACCGCGCCAGCCAGGCGGCACCCGGCGCCTGATCCCGGATGGACTTTCAGAAAAAGGGGCGGTTCCGCAGGGGGCCGCCCCTTTCTGATTCTGGGGTGTCGATCCCTGGTACGGGAATTCATGCACCTTCACTGTTCGAACTTCCAAATTGCCTGTGTGGCTTTGCACTGGGATAGTGGCTGCCTGCATAAGCGGGCTGACCGGTCCCGGAACGACGGCAAGGGAGTGAGACAATGGACATCAAGGGCGTTTGCGCGATCATCAGCGGCGGTGGCTCCGGCCTTGGGGCCGCCACGGCGCGCGCGCTGGCGGCAGGCGGGGCCAAGGTGGCGCTGCTGGATGTCAATCTGGATGCGGCGAATGCCGTGGCGGCAGAGATCGGTGGCATCGCAGTGAAGTGTGACGTCACCAGCGGTGACAGCGCCCAGGCGGCCATCGCCGCTGCTGCCGCTGTCCACGGCCCGGCCCGCATCGCCGTCAATTGCGCGGGCATCGCCCCGCCGGCGAAGATCGTGGGCCGCGATGGTCCCCACGACCTGGACCTGTTCCGCAAGGTGATCGAGGTGAACCTGATCGGCACCTTCAACATGCTGCGTCTGGCCGCCGCCGGTATGCAGGGGCTGGAACCGGTGACCGCCGATGGCGAGCGGGGCGTGATCATCAACACCGCCTCTGTCGCGGCCTTTGATGGCCAGATCGGACAGGCCGCCTATGGCGCGTCGAAGGGGGGCGTGCATGCGCTGACCCTGCCGGCGGCCCGTGAACTGGCCCGCAGCGGCATCCGTGTGGTCACCATTGCTCCGGGCATCTTCCTGACGCCGATGATGCTGGGCCTGCCGCAGGACGCGCAGGACAGTCTGGGCCGGCAGGTGCCGTTCCCATCCCGTCTGGGCAAGCCGGAGGAATATGCATCGCTGGCCCTGCATATCGTGGCCAACAGCATGATCAATGGCGAGACGATCCGTCTGGACGGTGCCATCCGCATGGCGCCGAAGTAACAGTTTCCCGCAAGGATCGAAGGTCAGGAAGGGCGACCCCAGGTGGGTCGCCTTTTTTGTTTTCCGGTCACAGCGGGCATTGGCGTCGTTGCCGGCATGATTCGCGAAATCTGATCATCGTGTCGGCAGCCCGGCCATCAGGGCTGGATCGGTGCGCGGGCAGGGGTATCCGGGGCCGGCAGATCGCAGGTCGTATCCTGTTGCAGATACGTAATGAAATCATCCTTCTTAATAATGCTCATAGATCGATAGGCCTATGTCTTTGGGCCTATCGATCGATTTCATGTAATGTTACTGAATTGTATCACATTGTATCAAAACAAATACAAAGCGTCACAAATAAGATTATATATTAATACATTTCAATGTTTCCTCAAGAAACATTGATTATCCTAAAAAGATACTTTCAATTACAGGGACTTTTGTTTTTAAGATTAATAAATCTTAACCATTCACCATTAAGTTAAGTTGCTTATGTGCAACATCAGAATCACAAATTAGTTACACGTAGGCTGGGCTATTGCGCTGTCGCATGCGTGCGTCATTTTCCAAATTCCATTGGGTCTATGCCGATAGACATAAGACGGCAGGCCCCAGCAATCCGGAGAGGGATTAACGATGAAGATGGTTCAGGGGCGTTCGTCGCGCCGTTTCCAGCGGGGCCTGCTGTTGGGTGCCGCCATTGGTCTGGCCGCGACCGGCGTGGCCGGCGCGCAGGAATTGCAGCTTGAGGAAATCGTGGTGACCGGTTCGCGCATTGCGCGTCCGGAACTGACCAGCTCCAGCCCTGTCACGGTCGTCGATGCCGCCGCGTTTGAGCAGGCCGGCGCCGCCACCGTTGACAGCGTGCTGAACGAACTGCCGCAGATCATCCCTGCTCTAGGCGCCTTCTCCAACAATGGCGGTAACGGTTCGGCCACCGTCGACCTGCGCGGCATCGGTTCGGCCCGCACTCTGGTGCTGGTCAATGGCCGCCGCTACATCCCCACCAACGGCACCGGCACGGTCGACCTGAACAACGTCCCGGCCTCGCTGATCAAGCAGGTGCAGGTTCTGACGGGCGGCGCTTCTGCCGTGTACGGTTCGGACGCTATCTCTGGCGTCGTCAACTTCATCCTTCAGGATGACTTCAAGGGCGCCAAGGCCAGCGCGCGTTATGGCGTCACCAAGGAAGGTGACGGCAAGGAACGCAATATCAACCTGACCATCGGCACCGGTTCCGATGACGGCAAGTCCAACCTGACCCTGTTCGCCGAATATAATAAGCGCGACGACGTGATGGCTGGCGATCGCGACTATTCCAAGCAGGCGATCACCGAAGGTGTCGTTGATGGCAAGCCGACGATCCTGTTCAGCGGTTCGTCCACGGCCCCCGGCGCCCGTCTGGCCCGTGGCACCACGGTGCTGACCTGGGACGCCAACGGCGTGCCGCGCAATTTCAACAGCACCCGTACCACCAGCAGCGCTGGCGATCTCTATAACTTCTCGCCCGTGAACTACCTGCGCGTCCCGCAGGAGCGTCTGTCGCTCTTCGCGCTGGGCAATCATGAGTTCAACGAGAACTTCAAGATTTACGAAGAGTTCAACTTCGTCACCAACCGCGTGCCGCTGCAGCTGGCCGAAACGCCCGCCGTGATCCCGCAGCCGCGTCCCGGCGTGCCGCCCATCCGCATCAACCTGACCAACCCGCTGCTGACGGCCCAGACGGTTGCTCAGCTGCGCGCCCTGTATCCGGCCTCTGCCGATCCGACATTCGTGGCACCGGCTGGCTTCACCGCCAACGACTATGCCTCGATCACGACGGCCAACGCCCTGTCCCGCCGTATGACGGAACTGGGTCCCCGCGAGCAGGACAACAACCAGAACGCCTTTAACAGCACGACTGGTATCAAGGGCGACCTGATCGGCGGCTTCACCTATGACACCTACTTCACGTTCGGCCGCGTCTCCCGCGACGTCATCGTCCGTAACGACGTGTCGTCGGCCCGTCTGCGTCAGGCCCTGAATGCCACGCGTGATGCTGCCGGAAAGGCGATCTGCGTGGATGCCACGGCCCGCGCCCAGGGTTGCGCGCCCATCGATATCTTCGGTCCGGGCCGCATCAGCAAGGAAGCCGCTGCCTACGTCCGCACCGACACCAACCGTGTCCAGGAATTCGAGCAGCAGGTCTGGAACGGCGCCATCAGCGGCGATCTGTTCGAACTGCCGGCAGGCCCCGTGGGCGTGGCGTTCGGTGGCGAATGGCGCAAGAACAAGTATTTCGATCGCGTGGATGACAGCATCCGCACGGGCGACATCCTGGGCTTCAACCCCGCCTTGTCGTCGTCGGGTTCGTTCGATGTGTGGGAAGGCTTTGCTGAAACCTACATCCCGCTGGTCACCGATCAGCCGTTCTTCGAGAACCTGTCCGCCGAAGCCGCCATCCGCTATTCCGACTATTCGTCGGTCGGCGCTGTCCAGACCTGGAAGGCCGGCATGGAATGGTCGCCGGTCAAGGATATCGGCTTCCGTGGTCAATTCCAGTCGGCCATCCGTGCGCCGAACGTGCTGGAACTGTATCAGGGCGGTGCCGTCGGCTTCCCGACCCTGAACTCCACCGTCGATCCCTGCCTGCTGTCCACCGCAGCCGGCTATGACGCTGCCTTCTGCCGCAGCCAGGGCGTGCCGGCGGCCAGCGTCGGTACGACGGCCTTCAACAATGCCCGTCCCACGCAGTTCCAGCAGTTGAGCCAGGGCGCGTCCGTTGCCGGCTTCAACCTGACCGAGGAACAGTCCAAGACCTGGACCATCGGCGCGGTGCTGACGCCGTCCTTCCTGCCGGAACTGACGGCCACGGTTGACTGGTGGCAGATCAAGCTGGATGACGCCATCGGCGGCTTCGGTGGTGGTGCGGCGGGCGTGGTCCGCGACTGCTTCACCAACAAGAACTTGCAGAGCGCGACCTGCCAGGCCATCACCCGTACCGGTGACGGTTATCTGGCCATCGTCCAGGTCCCGACCGTCAACAATGCCGGTCTGAAGACCTCCGGTGTGGATCTGGGCTTCACCTGGCGTCAGGATCTGCCGGAAAGCCTGGCAATCGACGGCGACGGCCAGTTCCGCATCAAGACGGACGTGTCCTGGCGTGACAAGTTCGATGTGCAGCCCGCCATCAACGGCACCATCTACAAGTGCGCCGGCTATGGCGGTACCAACATCTGCGGCGAGCCGATCCCGGAATGGAAGGCCACCACGACCTTCACCTATCAGAGCGGCCCGGTGACGGCGTCGGTGCAGTGGAACTATATCGGTTCCTGGAAGAACGACGCGATCCTGTTCGGTACGGCAGCCAACACGCTGGTCTATCCGAAGGTCGGTTCCTACAACCTGTTCGATCTGTCCGGTTCGTATGAGGTTGTCGAGGGTGTCGCCGTGTCGGCCGGTGTCACCAACCTGTTCGACAAGCAGCCGCCGATGCTGCCCGACACGATGATCGGTTCCCAGCAGAACAGCTTCACCAACACGTATGACGCGTTGGGGCAGCGGTTCTTCATCTCGACCTCGGTCAAGTTCTGATCCGGGTCGTCATCTCTGCTTCATCACTCACGGCGGGTCCCTCGGGACCCGCCGTTTTCTTTTCGGCGGTGATGGTGCCATTGGCTGTAACAAATGAAATATACAACAGTGGTTTACCTGATGGATTTTCGATGGTTAAAGAAAAGTGAAGTGATACTTGTTTGGTTCAGTTGATTTTTGTTCTGTCGTTGCAAAGATTTTTGCAAAATTGAAATCAATGGTGTTAAATATAACACGACCACTTGATTTGGATTCTTCGGCGACGATTATTATTTGATCAACATGCTTCTGCGATGTCTCAATCGCGGCCTTAACACGCCCTCGCCATAGAAGAACCGGCGGGCGCAATCGGAGAGGCATGCAATGAAAAAGACGGACAGCAAGACCATACGTGCACTACGCGGACTTCTGATGCTGGGGGCGGCGGTCGGAATGACGGGCACCGCCATGGCCCAGGACCAACTTGAAGAGATCGTCGTTACTGGTTCGCGCATCGCGCGCACCAACCTGAATTCCACGGTGCCGCTGAATGTGGTGGGCGAGACGGAAATCCGCTTCGCCGGTTTCACCAACCTGGCCGACGCCGTGTCCGCCGCGCCGCAGCTGGCGCCGGCCCTGAATGGCCAGTCGTCGGGCGGCTTCCTGTTTGTCGGTGGGCAGAGCCGTGTCGATCTGCGCGGCCTGGGGACCAACCGCACGCTGGTGCTGGTGGATGGCAAGCGCCACATCACGGGCGCGCTCGACAGCTCCGCTGTCGATTTGAACACCATCCCGACCAGCATGGTGCAGCGTACTGAAATCATCACCGGTGGCGCGTCCGCGGTGTACGGTTCCGAGGCCGTGGCCGGTGTGGTCAACGTCCTGCTGCGCAAGGATTTCCAGGGTGTGGAGGTCGACAGCTCCTATGGCATCACCGAACATGGTGACGGGCAGGAGATGCAGCACAGCGCCGTGTTCGGCGCGAAGTTCGACGAGGGCAAGGGCTATATCCTGGCCGGCGTGGAATATACCAAGGTCGACAGCGTCCTGGCCGATGACCGCAACTGGGCCAGCCCCGGCATCACCTTCAACACGCTGGTGACGCCCAACACCTCCGTCCAGAACCCGAAGAGCCGCACGGGCCGTGGCGGCGTGTTCCGCACGCTGGTTGCCAATCCGGGCGCTGGTCCGCTGGCCGCCAACGCGCAGGCCGGCGTGTCGATCGACTTTGAGACGCGGTCGGTTCAGGGCCTGAATGCCAACTGTCTGGCCCCGCGCAACAACCCGACGGCGGCCACCCCGCTCTGCGATGATCCGTCGCTGGATTATACGTCGATCTATACGACGCTGCAGGGTGAGAGCGAGCGTCTGCTGGGCCGTGCCTATGGGTCCTACCAGATCAATGATTACGTGAAGCTGACGGCGGAGATCGGCGCTGCCAGTGTCGACAGCTCCAATCCGCGCGCCCAGCCGGCCTTCACGGGCACGGCCTCGTTCCGTCACAATGTTCGTCGTGACAATGCCTTCCTGGCCGGGACCAGCGCCAATGCCGTCGAACTGCGTCGCATCTTCGACGCCAATGGCCTGACGGCGCCGACCGCGTCGGCGGAGCTGTATCGTTTCACGGAAGAGTTCGGTCAGCGCGTGATCGAACAGCAGCGTGACATGATCCGCACTGTGATCGGCTTTGAAGGTGATTTCGAGGCGGGCGACCGTACCGTCAAGTGGGACACCTACTACCAGTACGGCCAGCTGGACGGTAAGTCGCTGAACCGTGGCCAGTTCAACAAGGACCGCTATAGCCGTCAGCTGGATTCGGTGATCGATCCCGCCACGGGCCGTCCGATTTGCCGCGATCTGCTGTCCACCGATGCCGGTGTCCGCGCCGCCGCCGCCGGCTGTATCCCGTTCGACTGGTTGAACGGTCCCAGCCAGGCCGCCATCGATTACTCCAAGGCGACCTCCGTCACCATCGGTCAGGCCAGCCAGCAGGTGGCCGCGTTCAACGTGACCACCGACCTGTTCGACCTGCCGGCAGGCCCGCTGGGCATCGCCGTTGGTGCCGAATATCGCGAGGAGAAGTCGGATCAGGAAACCGATAGCGCCACCGCCCAGGGCCTGCTGTTCACCAACGCCATTCCGCGCCGTACGGGCTCGTACGACGTTGCCGAATATTACGCCGAAGCGCTGGTCCCGCTGCTGTCCGACATGTTCCTGGCCAAGGAACTGACCCTGGATGGTGCCTATCGCTGGGCCGATTACAGCACGGTCGGCGGTGTCAGCCAGTGGAAGGTGGGTCTGGATTACACCCCCATCGATGATATCCGTTTCCGTGGCACCTATTCGGAATCGGTGCGTGCCCCGAACATCATCGAACTGTATGCCCCCACGGGTGAGAACTTCACGGCCACGCAGCAGGACCCCTGCGATCGTTCCCGCGTTGCCACGCTGACCGGTGAGGCCCGGAATATCCGCGTCGCCAACTGCACGCGTGATATCCCCGGCTATAACGCGGCCACCTTCGACAGCAATATCGGCACGGGCCGTTCGTCCCTGCGCCTTTTGCAGGGCGGTAACGTCAACCTGAATGAGGAAACGGCAGAGACCTTCACCGTCGGCACGGTCATTCAGCCGACCTTCCTGGATGGTTTCTCGGCCACCGTCGATTATTACGACATCAACATCAAGGACGCGATCAACCTGCCCGCCCTATCGGGCGTGTTCCAGGCCTGCTATGACACGGCGGGCGGCAGCCCGCTTTGCCAGCTGATCGTGCGTGACCAGACCGGTGCGCGGACCAATGTCGTCGGCGGTATCGACAGTGTCAGCCTGACCCAGTCCAACATTGCCAGCTTCAAGAACCGTGGCATCGATTTCTCGGTCGCCTATGGCTTCGATCTGAAGGACATGCTGGATGCGGCCAAGGATGATAGCCGTATCGACCTGAGCCTGCAGGGTACGCACCTGTTGCAGTATGATTTCGTCTCCCAGGCCGGGCAGGCACCCCGCAAGTTCGCGGGTACTGCCGGCACCCCGTCCTGGAAGCTGTCGGGTACCGCCAGCTATTCTGATGATGTCTTCACCTTCGCCTGGACGACCCGGTTTGAGGATAATCAGGTCGCGGACGAAACCCTGCTGCCGATTGCCGATGGACAGCCGCTGCCGCGTATCCCGTTCTACACGGGCGACGTCTGGTACCATGATGTCCGCGTGCTCTATAAGGTCACGCAGGATCTGGTGCTGCGCGCCGGCGTGCAGAACGTGATGAATGATCGTCCGCCGAACCATCCGACGGTCTATCAGGGCACGGGCAACGCCACGTCCGGCAATTGGGACAATCGTGGCCGGTTCTTCTACGCCGGTGTGAATGTGAAGTTTTAAGTACAGGGGCCAGGGGCGGACCCACGCCGCCCCTGTTTCCATCTTTCAGGCCGCGACCTTCCGGGTCGCGGCCTTTTTTATGCGACAATGCCACGTAGGATCAGGTCGCGGTGCAGGGTGGCCACCTGTTCGGCTGATTTGCGGCCCGATGGCTGGTACCAGGAACAGATGCCGGTCAGCATGGACAGGATGGCATAGGCCGCGATGGTCGGCTCATCCACGCGCAAACTCCCATCCGCGCCCCCCCGGCGCAGGATGTCGATCAGCACGCCCTCATACTGCTTACGCAGGCCCACGATCACCGAATGGTTGGGGGCTTCCAGGCTGCGCAATTCCGAATTGGCGATGAACACCTGCTCCCGCCGGGTGATATGATACCCGACATGGAAGGCGATGAAGGCCTCAAGCTGTGCCAGGGGGGCGGCATCGGCCGGCAAGGCCTCTTCCACCTCCACCAGCAGGGTGGTCATATGGTCATGCACCAGGTCGAACAGGATGTCCTGCTTGTTGCGGACATGGTTATAGAGCGACCCCGGCTGGATGCCGACAGCATCGGCCAGCTGGCGCAGCGTGATCGCCTCATAGCCCTTGCGATAGATCAGGGTCAGCGCCGCCTTGCGGATCGCTTCCATGGTTTTCGGCCCATGGCTGCCGGCGGTACGGGCCATCAACGGCCTCTCTTCATTGACAGAATCATCCTTGGCGCAAACTGCGGCGGGGAAGGGGGTGCCGTCAACCGGAATTCGCGCATGCGCCATGTGGCAAGACCCGCAGGATTCCTTGTTGAAATGACCAATAAAAAAACGTATGACCGTTTCTATAAACGCCCTGATCCGGGCTGACAATCAAGAGAGGATGCCCCGCACATGCTGCGCAACAGCCTGCCCCTGTTCGATTTCGGCCTTGGTGAGACGGCGGACGCGCTGCGCGATGCCGTGGCGTCCTTTTCGGCGGATGAGATTGCGCCCCGCGCGGCGGAGATCGACCGCACCGATCAATTCCCCATGGACCTGTGGAAGAAGATGGGCGACCTGGGGGTGCTGGGCGTGACGGCGGAAGAGGAATATGGCGGCGCCGGCATGGGCTATATCGAGCATATGGTGGCGATGGAGGAAATCTCCCGCGCCTCTGCCTCGGTCGGCCTGTCCTATGGCGCGCATTCCAATCTCTGCGTCAACCAGATCCGCCTGAACGGCAATGCCGATCAGAAGGGCCGCTACCTGCCCAAGCTGATCAGCGGCGATTTCGTGGGTGCCCTGGCGATGAGCGAGCCGGGGGCGGGGTCGGACGTCGTTTCCATGCGCCTGCGCGCCGACAAAAAGGGCGACCGTTACGTCCTGAACGGCACCAAGATGTGGATCACCAACGGCCCCGACGCCGACGTCCTGGTCGTCTATGCCAAGACCGACCCCGATGCCGGCCCACGCGGCATCACGGCTTTCCTGGTGGAAAAGGGCTTCAAGGGTTTCTCCGTGGCGCAGAAGCTGGACAAGCTGGGCATGCGCGGCAGCCACACCGGTGAGCTGGTGTTCGAGGATTGCGAAATCCCGGAAGAGAATGTGCTGGGGCGCCTGAATGGCGGCGTCGGCGTGCTGATGTCCGGTCTGGATTATGAACGCGCGGTGCTGGCCGCCGGCCCGCTGGGCATCATGCAGGCCTGCCTGGATGTCGTCGTTCCCTATATTCATGAGCGCAAGCAGTTCGGGCAGTCGATTGGCGAGTTCCAGCTGATCCAGGGCAAGGTCGCCGACATGTATGTCGCGCTGAATTCCTGCCGCGCCTATGTCTATGCCGTGGGCCGTGCGGCGGATGCCAAGCGCATTACCCGCAAGGACGCCGCGGGTGCCATCCTTCTGGCCGCCGAAAAGGCGACGCAGCTGGCCCTCGACGCCATCCAGATCCTGGGCGGCAACGGCTATATCAACGAATACCCGACGGGCCGCCTGCTGCGCGATGCCAAGCTGTATGAGATCGGCGCCGGCACCAGCGAAATCCGCCGCATGCTGATCGGGCGCGAGCTGTTCAAGGAAACGGCTTGAGCGCTTTCTGCTCACCTGATTGCCCTCACCCTCCCGTCGGCTGGCGCCACCGGGCCCCTCCCTCTCCCACCTTCGTGGGCGTGGGACGAAAGTTAAGCCCCTCGCCCGTTTGCGGGAGAGGGAGGGGCCCGGGCCGTAAGGCCTGGGAGGGTGAGGGAACAACTTCTCCGGCTCTGGAAGGCCCCTGACATGCCCGTCCTTCCCACCAATATCGACCCGCGCAGCCCGGCCTTCGCTGAGAACGCCGCCTCCATGAAGACGCAGGTGGATGACCTGCGCGCCACCATCGGGCGGATCAGCCTGGGGGGCGGGGACAAGGCCATGGCCAAGCATCTGGCCCGTGGCAAGCTGGCTCCCCGCGACCGTGTGCGCACCCTGCTGGACCCCGGCACCCCGTTCCTGGAATTCAGCCAACTGGCCGCCTATCAGGTCTATGCCGACGACGTGCCCGCCGCCGGTATCATCACGGGCATCGGGCGCGTTGCCGGCCAAGAATGCGTGGTGGTGGCCAATGACGCGAGCGTGAAGGGCGGCACCTACTATCCGCTGACCGTGAAGAAGCATCTGCGGGCGCAGGATATCGCGCGGGAGAACAATCTGCCCTGCGTCTATCTGGTCGATAGCGGCGGGGCCAACCTGCCTAACCAGGATGAGGTGTTTCCCGACCGCGACCATTTCGGGCGCATCTTCTATAATCAGGCCACCCTGTCGGCCAATGGCGTGCCGCAGATTGCCGTCGTCATGGGCTCCTGCACGGCGGGTGGTGCCTATGTGCCGGCCATGGCGGATGAAAGCATCATCGTCAAGAACCAGGGCACCATCTTCCTGGGCGGCCCGCCGCTGGTGAAGGCGGCGACGGGGGAGGTTGTGTCGGCGGAGGATCTGGGCGGCGGCGACGTTCATACCCGCATCTCCGGCGTGGCCGACCATCTGGCCACCGATGACGGCCATGCTCTGGGCATCGCGCGCCGCATCGTCGGCAACCTGAACCGGGTGAAGAACCCGGAGGTTGATATCAAGCCGGTGCGCGAGCCGCTGTACAGCGCCGATGACCTGTACGGCATCATCCCGACCGACACGCGCAAACCTTATGACGTGCGGGAGATCATTGCCCGCATCGTTGACGGGTCGGAACTGGATGAGTTCAAGGCCAATTACGGTACGACCCTGGTCTGCGGCTTTGCCCGCCTGTGGGGTATGCCGGTCGGCATCATCGCCAATAACGGCATCCTGTTCAGCGAAAGCGCCGTCAAGGGCGCGCATTTCATCGAACTCTGCTGCCAGCGCAAGATCCCGCTGCTGTTCTTGCAGAACATCACGGGCTTCATGGTGGGCCGCAAATATGAGAATGCCGGCATCGCCAAGGATGGGGCCAAGCTGGTGACGGCGGTCGCCTGCGCCAATGTGCCCAAGATCACCTTGATCATCGGTGGCAGCTTCGGTGCCGGCAATTACGGCATGTGTGGCCGGGCGTACAGCCCGCGCTTCCTTTACATGTGGCCCAACGCCCGCATCTCCGTCATGGGCGGAGAACAGGCGGCAACCGTGCTGGCCACCATCCGCCGCGACGGGATGGAGGCAGCGGGCAAGGACTGGAGCGCGGAGGAGGAGGCTGCCTTCAAGGCCCCGATCCGCGACCAGTATGAAAAGCAGGGCCATCCCTACTACGCCTCTGCCCGTCTCTGGGATGACGGGGTCATCGACCCGGCGGATACGCGGTCGGTGCTGGGCCTGTCGCTGTCGGCGGCGTTGAACGCGCCGATCCCGCCGGCGAAGTTCGGCGTGTTCCGGATGTGATGGAGGCGGCGATGATCCTGACCGATATCGATGCGCGCGGGGTGGCGACCGTCACCCTGAACCGCCCGGAAATCCACAATGCCTTCAACGATGAAGTCATTGCCGGCCTGACGACCATTTTCCGCGATCTGGGGACGAACCCGGTTGTGCGCATCGTGGTGCTGCGCGGGGCGGGGAAAAGCTTTTCTGCTGGTGGCGACCTGAACTGGATGCGCCGCATGGCCGGGTACAGCCGGGAGGAGAACCTGACCGATGCCGTCGGTCTGGCCACCATGCTGCGCACCCTGAACGAACTGCCGAAGCCGACCATCGCCGTGATCCACGGGCATTGCTTTGCCGGTGCCGTGGGGCTGGTCGCGGCTTGCGATATCGCAATCGCCGCCGATCCGGTGCAGTTTGCCCTGACCGAGGTGCGGCTGGGCCTGATCCCCGCCACCATCGGGCCTTATGTCGTGGCCGCCATGGGTGCCCGCGCCTGCCGCCGCTATTTCCTGACCGCAGAGCGGTTCGGGGTGGCGGAGGCGCATCGGTTGGGCTTGGTGCATGAGGTGGTGGGTCAGGATGATCTGAACGCCGCCGCCGAACGCCATATCGACAATCTGCTGCTGGCCGGGCCGATCGCGCTGGGCGCGGCGAAGGATTTGATCCGTGCCGTCGATGGCCCGGTCACCGACGCCATGGTCACCGATACCGCCGCCCGCATCGCCGATGCACGGTCGGGTGATGAAGGCCGCGAGGGCCTGTCTGCCTTCTTTGACAAGCGCAAGCCGGGATGGGTGAAATGAGCCGGATTTCGAAAGTCCTGATCGCCAATCGCGGCGAGATTGCCGCCCGCGTCATGCGCACCGCCCGCCGCCTGGGCATGGGCACCGTCGCCGTCTATTCCGATGCCGACGCCAAGGCCCTGCATGTGGCCTGTGCCGATCAGGCGGTGCATATCGGCCCGGCCCCGGCGCGCGAAAGCTATCTGGTCATCGGCCGCATCATCGCGGCGGCCAAGGCGACGGGGGCAGATGCCATCCATCCCGGATACGGCTTTCTGTCGGAGAATGCCGGCTTTGCCGATGCCGTGGCCGCCGCCGGCCTGATCTTCATCGGCCCCCCGGCCAGCGCCATCCGCGCCATGGGTGGCAAGTCAGAGGCCAAGGCCCTGATGGAAAAGGCCGGTGTGCCGCTGGTCCCCGGCTATCATGGCGAGGATCAGGACGATGCCCTGCTGGCCGCCGAAGCAACCCGCATCGGCTTTCCTGTCCTGATCAAGGCGTCTGCCGGCGGCGGTGGCAAGGGCATGAAGGTGGCCGGCAGTGCCGAGGAGTTTCCGGCGGCGCTGGCGTCTGCCAAGCGTGAGGCCAAGGCCAGCTTCGGCGATGACCGCGTGCTGATCGAGAAATATCTGGCCCGTCCGCGCCATGTGGAAATCCAGGTCTTCGCCGACAGCCACGGCAACTGCGTCTATCTGTTCGAACGCGACTGCTCCATCCAGCGCCGCCATCAGAAGGTGGTGGAGGAGGCCCCGGCCCCCGGCATGGACCCCGCCATCCGCGCCCGCATGGGCGAGGCCGCTGTGGCGGCGGCGAAGGCCATTGGCTATGTCGGTGCCGGTACCGTCGAATTCCTGCTGGATACCGACGGCTCCTTCTATTTCATGGAGATGAACACCCGTTTGCAGGTGGAACATCCCGTGACGGAGAAGATCACGGGCCAGGACCTGGTCGAGTGGCAATTGCGGGTGGCGGCGGGCGAACCCCTGCCGCTGACCCAGGAGCAGTTGACCATCAACGGCCACGCCATCGAGGTCCGGCTGTATGCCGAGAACCCGGCCAAGGGCTTCCTGCCGCAGACGGGCACGCTGGCGCATCTGCGCTTCCCCGAACAGGGCGACCATGTGCGCGTCGATACCGGCGTGCGGTCGGGCGATGCCATTTCCATCTTCTACGACCCGATGATCGCCAAGCTGATCGTCTGGGACAAGGATCGCGGCAGCGCCGTCCGCCGACTGGAAAAGGCGCTGGCCGAGACGGAAGTGGCCGGTCTGAACGCCAATGTGCCCTTCCTGTCCGCTGTGGCGGGGCATCCGGGCTTTCTGGCCGCCGATCTGGATACACGCTTCATTGAGCGGTATGAGGCCGACCTTCTGCCCACGGCCACCGCGCCGGACGCAGCCACCCTGGCCCTGTTCAGCCTGGGCCTGACCCTGTCCCGCCGTTCTGGTGGCAGCGACCCCTGGGATGCCGTGGGTGGTTTCCTGCTGAACTTGCCCGCGACGGAGCGGATTGAATGGCAGGAAGCAGGAGAGGACGGGGCCGCGCACAAGGTGGATATCACCCGGACGCGCGGCGGCTTTACCGTCGCCGCCGCCGGTGAAACCCTGTCTGTCTCCGGCAGCCTGTCCGCCGATGGCACCCTGATGGCCACGCTGGGCGGCACGCGGGTCACGGCGCGCTGGGTCCGCTGGGGCGACCATGTCACCCTGTTCCATGCTGGGACCACGCGCACCCTGTCCCTGGTTGATCCGCATGCCGGCGTCCATGCCGACCATGGCGGCCATGGCCGCCTGACGGCCCCGATGCCGGGCAAGGTGATCGCCATCCTGGTGGAGGAAGGGGCCAGTGTCGCCAAGGGCCAGCCCGTGATCGTGCTGGAAGCCATGAAGATGGAACATACGCTGAAGGCGCCTGCCGACGGCACCGTCACGCATCTGCGCTATCAGGTGGGTGATCAGGTCAGTGAAGGGGTTGAACTTGTCGGGTTTGAGGCGGCCTGACGGTAGGCGAGACATGCACACTTGCATGAAAATGTCATGTGAGTGTGCATTCAACTTGGTTTCCCTTCGGGCAAAAGGGGATTAGAGTTGATATCCAAGGCAGGCACGGTGAGGAACCGCCATGTTCTCTCGCAGGAAAATCCTGAGAGGACTGACCGCCGTCGGGACGCTTCCATTGTGGCGTCCGGCGCTCGCCCTTCCTGCGACCTTCCGCATGGTCTATTTCGGGGATTTCGCCCCCTTCTCGCAGGTGGACGATACCGGTCGGGTGCGCGGCCTGTTTGTGGAGGCGGCGGAAACACTCCTGCGCGAAAAACTGGGCCAGGGGGTGGAGCATCAGGGGTTTCCCTGGGCCCGTGCCCAGGCCATGGTGCGGGGTGGGGAGGCGGATGGCTTCCTGACGGTGCCGACCACCGAACGCCTGTCCTATGTGCTGGCCAGTGCACGGCCCGTCTTCACCTTTCCCATGTGCATCATCGCCGCCGCCGACAGTCCGCGCCTGACGGAGCTGCATCAGGTGCGGCGGCTGGAGGATCTGAGGCCTTTCCGCGTCGGTCACTATATCGGCTCCGGCTGGGCCGATGCCAATCTGCGGCCCCTGGGGCTGGATATCCAATGGGCGGCGGACCTGACGGGTGCCATGCGTCTGGTTGCCAATGGCCGCGTCGATGCGCTGGTCGACAATGCCGTGTCCATGCGGGTACGGCTGGCGGCGCCGGAGTTCAACGGCAGGCTGGTGGAAATGCCCAATATCCTGGCCACACAGCCCTATCATTTCTGTATCGGTCGCAGTTCGGCCTTTGCCGGCCTGATGCCGCAGGTGAATGCCGTCCTGGCACAGCGCCCGGTCAGCGGCGGCGGCGGGATTGCCAAGGCCACTTGATACCAACCCATCCTTTTCAATCCTGATGATTGAGTGATCATGCACGACATCCGCCTTGTCGAAGTGGGCCCGCGCGATGGGCTTCAGAATGAAAAGACCCTGGTGCCGCTGGCCACCAAGATCGAACTGGTGAACCGCCTGTCCGCCACCGGCCTGTCGGTGGTGGAGGCCGGGGCCTTTGTTAGCCCGAAATGGGTGCCGCAGATGGCCGACAGCGCGGAGGTGATGGGTACCATCACCCGCAAGCCCGGCGTCACCTATCCGGTCCTGGTCCCCAATGAGAAGGGGCTGGAAGCGGCCCTTGCCGTTGGTGTGACGGAGGTGGCGGTGTTCGGGGCGGCGTCGGAGGCGTTCAGCCAGAAGAATATCAATTGCACCATCGCCGAAAGCCTGGACCGCTTCCGCCCCGTCATCGACCGTGCGCGCCTGTCGGGCGTGAAGGTCCGGGGCTATGTCTCCTGCGTCCTGGGCTGCCCCTATGAAGGGGCGGTTGATCCGGGCAAGGTGGCCGAGGTGGCGGCCAGCCTGATGGCCATGGGCTGTTACGAGGTCAGCCTGGGCGACACGATCGGCGTCGGCAACCCGCGTGCCGCCCGCGCCATGCTGAAACGTGTGGCCGAAGATGTGCCCATGGGCCGTATCGCCCTGCATTTCCACGACACCTATGGTCAGGCCCTGGCCAATATCCTGGCCTGTATCGAACTGGGCGCGCGGGTGTTCGACGGGGCCGTGGCTGGACTGGGTGGGTGTCCTTATGCCAAGGGCGCGTCGGGCAATGTCGCGACGGAGGATGTGCTGTACATGCTGAACGGCATGGGCCTGACCACGGGCGTGGACCTGGACGCGCTGGCCGCTATCGGTACTTGGATCAGCGGGGAACTGAACCGTCCCAATGGCAGCAAGGTGGGTCGGGCGCTGGCGGCGAGAGGGTAATTTCAGGTTTTCATAAGGTCGTAGGTCGTGGGTGAACGTATGTGA
>NZ_JBMDKE010000029.1:0-87394 GCF_057809555.1 Niveispirillum sp. FG156
GCGGTCAGCGCCGATATGAGTCATGTCGCAGCTATCGCTGCTCTCGCTGGGTCCCGGCTTCCGCCGGGATGACGAGGAGGGGAGTAAAAGTGCGGGTCTACTCCACTCCCGCCAGTGCCTCGCGAATGGTTTCCACGATCTGGTCGATCTGGGATTTCTCCACGATCAGCGGTGGGGACAGCGCGATGATGTCGCCGGTGGTGCGGATCAGGACGCCCTTTTCGAAGCATTTCAGGAAGGTGGAGAAGGCGCGCTTGGTCGGCTGGCCCGGCAGGGGTTCCAGTTCGATGGCGCCGATCAGGCCCAGATTGCGGATGTCGATGACATGGCGCGCATCCCGCAACGAATGGATGGCGTCGGCCCAGTAATCATTGAGGTCCGCCGCGCGGGTCAGCAGGCCTTCATCCTTATAGACCTTCAGCGTCGCCAGACCGGCGGCGGCGGCGAGCGGGTGGCCAGAATAGGTGTAGCCGTGGAACAGCTCAATCATGTGTTCCGCCCCCGTCATGAAGGCGTCGTAGATCTTCTTTTGAAAGAAGACGGCGCCCATGGGGACGGTGGCGTTGGTCAGGCCCTTGGCGGCGGTAATGATATCGGGCACGACGCCGAAATAATCGGTGGCGAACGGCGTGCCCAGGCGACCGAAGCCGGTAATGACCTCATCAAAGATCAGCAGCAGGCCATGCTTGTCACAAATGGCGCGCAGCCGTTCCAGGTAGCCCTTGGGCGGGACCAGCACACCGGTGGAGCAGGCAACCGGTTCGACAATCACGGCGGCGATGGTGCTGGCATCGTGCAGGGCGACGATACGTTCCAGCTCATCCGCCAGGTGGGCGCCCCATTCCGGTTGGCCGATTGAGAAGGCCTGTTGTGACCGGTCATGGGTGTGGGGCAGGTGGTCGACGCCGGGCAGCATGGTGCCAAACGCCTTGCGGTTGGTGACGATGCCGCCCACGGAAATGCCGCCGAAACCCACGCCATGATAGCCGCGTTCACGCCCGATGAAGCGGGTGCGCTGCCCCTCGCCGCGTGCGCGGTGATAGGCCAGCGCCACCTTGAGTGCGGTATCCACCGATTCTGAACCGGAATTGGTGAAAAACACATGGTCCAGGCCGGCGGGCAGCAGGGCCGTGAGCTGTGACGCGAAGTCGAACGCACCAGGATGGCCCATCTGAAAGGCGGGCGCATAGTCCATTTCGGCGGCCTGTGCCTGAATGGCCTTTACAATCTCCGGTCGGCAATGGCCCGCATTCACGCACCAGAGGCCGGCGGTGCCATCCAGAATGGGGCGGCCATCTTCGGTGCGGTAATACATGCCGCTGGCCGAAACCAGCATGCGCGGCGTCTGCTTGAACTGCCGGTTCGCGGTGAACGGCATCCAGAAAGCATCGAGATTGTTGGTGGAAGGGTGCGTGGTTCCGGTCACGACACGGTTGCTCCATCTTGTTAAAGAGGGGCATAGGATGACATAGAAGTAATTTGCCGTGTGCAGGAAGTTGGCCGATGACAACCGGAAAGGACCGGGGCAGCAAGGTCCAAAGGGGTGATCGCGGATCATGGCGGATGTGACGGGTGACGAAGAACGGGTTCCGTGGCGCGGCTGGGTCAAGGGCGGGCTGACGGGACTGGTGATCCTGGCTGTCGGCGCGCTGGCCTGGACGGCCTTGTCGCACCTGGCGGCGGAGATTTCGTATCAGGAGGTGGTGGACGCCCTGCGCGCCACGCCCGGATGGGCGCTGGCGGTGGCGCTCGCCGCCACGGGCGTCAGTTTCCTGGCCCTGACCTTCTATGACTGGACCGCGCTGCGCTATGTCGGGCGCAAGGTGCCCTATCCGGTGATCGGCCTCACCTCCTTCTGCGCCTATGCGGTGGGCAATACGGTGGGGTTTGGGCCGCTGACGGCGGGCGCCATCCGGTATCGGTTCTATACCCCGCACGGGCTGGAGCCGGAGGAGGTGGCGCGGATCGTCGGGTTCGTTACGGCCACCTTTGGCCTGGGTGTCGCGGGGGTGACGGCGCTGGGCCTGTTCATTGCCGGTGATGTTACGGGCATGGGCCTGCCGGGATGGATCGGGCATGGGGTGGGGGCGGTCGGCCTTTGCCTGCTGGGTGCGCTGGTCGTAGCGTCAGGGCGGCATCAGACGGTGAAGATTGGCCGCTGGTCGGTGGAGCCGCCGGCGCCGCGCCTGCTGATCATCCAGTTTCTGGCGACCATTGTGGATATTGCGGCAGCGGGCACGGTGCTGTGGGTGCTGCTGCCGGCCAGTGCCGATATCGACCTGCCCTCCTTCATCGCCATCTATGCCGTGGCCATCGGGCTGGGCGTGTTGAGCCATGTGCCCGCCGGGTTGGGCGTGTTTGAGACGGTGGTGATGGCGGCGGTGGCGGGACGGGCTGACACTGAACAAGTGTTGGGCGCGCTGCTGCTGTACCGGGTCGTCTATCACGTCGTGCCGCTGCTGCTGGCGGGTGTTGCTGTGGCCCTGCTGGAGACGCGGCGGGTGGCGGGGCTGCTGGCCGATACGCGCGTGGTGCGGGCCGGACGCCGGCTGGCCCCGCCCGTGCTGGGGGCCTTGACCCTGCTGCTGGCCAGCATGCTGGTCTTTTCCGGGGTCACGCCCGCCGATGATGCGCGCCTTGACCTGCTGTCGGGCCTGCTGCCCCTGCCGCTGGTGGAGGGGGCGCATTTCCTGTCATCCGTGCTGGGCCTGATGCTGTTCGTGGTGGCGCGGGGGGTGACATACCGGCTGGACGGGGCGTGGTGGGCGGCGGTGTCCATCGTCCTGGCGGCCATGGTGCTGGCGCTGGCCAAGGCGCTGGCCCTGACGGAGATGGTGCTGCTGGCGGTGCTGCTGGGCCTGCTGCTGCTGTCGCGGCGGGAATTTACGCGCAAGGCCTCGCTGTTGCATTCGGCCCTGACGCGGCCCTGGCTGGTGGCGGTCGGCCTGCTGCTGATCGCGGCGCTGGCCGTGCTGTTCTTTGTCTATAAGAGCGTCGATTACACCCATGACCTGTGGTGGCAGTTCGAGTTTTCGGGCGAGGCGCCGCGCGGATTGCGGGCCCTGCTGGGCGTGGCGCTGCTGGCGGGGCTGGGGGCCGGGTGGGCGCTGTTGCGGCCCGCCGTGATGGCCGACCTGCCGGACCCGGACAAGGATACACTGGCCCGTGCGCTGGCCGTTGTGGATGCGCAGCGCCGACCGGGGGCGCAACTGGCGTTGCTGGGCGACAAGAAGTTGCTATTTTCCGAAAATGGTCAGGCCTTCATCATGTATGCCCGCCAGGGACGGTCCTGGATCGCGCTGTTCGATCCGGTGGGGCATGAGGAGGAGTGGGCAACCCTGATCTGGCGGTTCGTGGAGATGGCGCGGGCGTCGGGCGGGCGGGCCGTGTTCTATCAGGTGGCCCCGGAAAACCTGGCGCTTTATGCCGATATGGGGCTGGTGGCCTTCAAGCTGGGGGAGGAGGCGCAGGTGGACCTGCAGGCCTTCGACTTGAAAGGGTCGAAGCGGGCCAATCTGCGCAATTCCGCCAACCGCTGCGAAAAGGCGGGCGTGCAGTTCGAGATGGTGCCGGCGGCGGGGGTTCCGGCCCTTCTGGATGAACTGCGCGCCGTGTCGGATGACTGGATGGCGGCGCATAATGTGCGGGAGAAGCGGTTTTCCCTGGGGGCCTTCATCCCCGATTATATGGCGCTGCGCCCCGTCGCCGTGCTGCGCCGTGACGGGCAGGTGGTGGCCTTTGCCAGCCTGATGCTGACGGCGCAGGCGGAAGAGGCCAGCATCGACCTGATGCGGTTCTCCAGCAAGGCGCCGCCCGCCGTCATGGAATATCTGTTGATGCGCCTGATCCTGATGTTCAAGGAACAGGGGTACAAGCGCTTTAACCTGGGCATGGCGCCGCTATCGGGCCTGTCGGCCAGCGCTGTGGGCCTGTGGCAGCAGGTGGGCAGAGCCGTCTATGAACGCGGGGACCGGTTTTATAATTTCAGCGGGTTGCGTACCTTCAAGTCCAAGTTCGGGCCGGAATGGGAAGCACGCTATATGGCGGTGCCGGGCGGGTTGAACCCGATGCTGGCCCTGGCCGATATTACCGTCCTGATTGCCGGTGGATTGCGGGGAGTGGTGGGGAAATGACGATGCGCGGCGTGATCATGGGCCTGCTGGTCGCGGGGCTGGCGGCGTTGACCATTCCTGCCTGGTGGGTTCACCGCCATGACATCGCCCCCTCCTGGGTGCATCTGCCCGTGGATGGGCTGCTGGGGCCCGTGCGGGTGATGCAGGCCATGGGGCGGCAGGATGGGCCGGTGGTCATGCTGCTGTCCGGCCCCGAAGGATGGGACACGCGCAGCGGGCATCTGGCCCGCCGTCTGGTGCATGCGGGCGTCGTGGTCATCGGCCTGGACCTGAAGGAGGTGACGGCGCGGGTGGTGGCGGCGGATGGGGAATGCGTGGACCCCAGCTGGGCCCTGCAGGATGTGGCCCATGCCGCACAGCGGGGGCTGGGGCTGAAACGCTATCAGCTGCCGGTACTGGCCGGGATCGGGGCGGGGGCGGATATGGCGGTGGCCATGGCCGGCACCGGCACACCCGCCATCCTGGGGGGGGCAGTGGCCGTGGACGAGGCCAAAGGGCCGCTGCCCAAGCCGTTCTGCGCCAACCCGCAAGGGGCACAGGTGCCGGTGGTACGGCCCAGCGGTGGTGGGCGGCCGGGCGAAAGGCTGATCGCGGAAATGACGCGGCGGGTGGGCGCGCAGGGGGCCGATGAATTGTCCGACCTGCCGCTGACCGAGCTGCCGGCGGACGCGAAGCATGGGGTGCTGGCCATCGTCTATTCCGGGGATGGCGGCTGGCGCGATCTGGACAAGGATATTGCGGAATATCTGCAGGCCCAGGGCGTGCCCACGGTCGGCCTGGATATGCTGCGCTATTATTGGGCCTGGCGGTCGCCGGAAGACAGTGCCACCGACCTGTCCCGCCTGATCACCCATTACCGCAAGGCATGGGGCGTGGAGAAGGTGGTGCTGGTCGGATATTCGTTCGGCGCCGATGTCATGCCCGCCCTTTATAACCTGCTGCCGGCGGAGCAGCGGGACAGTGTGGTGCAGGTCTCGCTGCTGGCCCTGTCGGCCAGGGCCAATTTCGAGGTGACGGTGGGCGAGTTCCTGACCGCCAACAGCGAAAGCACGCAACCGACCAAGCCCGACCTGGACCGGATCGCGCCCGGCAAACTGCAATGTTTTGAGGGTCGCGAGGATGCCGAAGGGGTGTGCGATACGCTGACCGGAACCGGCGTGGAGGTGGTGGCGACCGAGGGTGGCCATCATTTCGACGGTGATTATGAGGCGCTGGCCGCGCGGATATTGGCGGGTGTGGGGGTAAGGATGGGAGGTGGTGGCGAGGGGAAGTGAGGGGGGTGTTGGCTTCACTTTCCCGCGTTTTGCCCTCACCCTCCCGTCGGCTGGCGCCGACGGGCCCCTCCCTCTCCCACGTTCGTGGGCGAGGGGCGGAACTTTGGTGATGGGTGAAACTTAGCCCCTCGCCCGCTGGCGGGAGAGGGAGGGGCCCGAACGCGCAAGCGTTTGGGAGGGTGAGGGGGGGGGCCTTACGCCATCTCCATCATCTCGGTCCGGGGGGCCGTGCTCTGCCCCGCCTCAAACCGCACGCGGTTGCGGCCCAGGCCCTTGGCGACATAAAGCGCGGCGTCGGCGCGGGAGAACAGGTCGGGTAGGCCACGGTCGCCGGGGGCCAGCGTCGTGGCGCCGATGCTGGCCGTGAAATGCGGCAGGCCTGCGCTGCGGTCAGCATCCAGCATGGCGCGCAGCTTCTCGGCCACCAGCAAAGCCCCCGCCTCCCCGGCACCGGGCAGCAGGATGGCGAATTCCTCGCCCCCTGTGCGGCCCACCATGTCGCCCTGGCGCAGGGCCGTCTGGGCCAGTTCGGCGAAGCGGACCAGGACGGCGTCGCCGGTGGCGTGGCCATGCTGGTCATTGATGGCTTTGAAATGGTCCAGATCGACCAGCAGGCAGGACAGTTCCGTGCCCTCGCGCCGGGCCTGGATCACCGCCGCTTCCCCGGTATCAACCAGGAAGCGGCGGTTGGGCAGGCCCGTCAGGCTGTCGCGGCTGGCCAGATCGAACAGGCGACCGGCATAAAGCCGGATGCGCGTCACCATGGGGCGGAAGATGAAAACCGCCTCTGCCAGCAGGGTGGTCAGCAGGATGGCCAGCACCACCTTCTGTGCCTGACGCAGCCAATGGGTGCGGCCATTGGCTTCATTCTCGAAGATGGTCACGGCCCGGTCCAATGCGGGCAGCAGCGTGTCGCGGGCGGCCAGGTGGAACTGCCGGAACGATGTCTCGTCGCCGGTTTCCGCAAACCGGTCGGCATCGTCCAGGAAGGCGCGGACGCGCGCGTCCAGCGGGCTGGGGCCGGCGAAATAATGGGCGCTGGCGGTGGGGGACAGCGGGTTGGAGATGCCCAGATCATCGCCATGCACCAGCGCATCCTGTGACCGGCGCATCAGGGCGATGGCGTCGCGCAGCGGCTGCCGCGCCGTTTCATCCCCCTGGTGCAGGTCGTTGCCCAGCAGGGATATGCGCTGTGACAGCATGCGCTGCCGGCCCGCGACATTGATGATGGTGGCGGCATCACGCTGTTCGGAAATGACATTGTCCAGCAGCAGATGCACGCCGCCCGACAGGATGGCGATCAGGGTCAGGGCGATCACATAGGCGGCTGTCAGCCGGCCCACCACATTGCGATCACCTGCCACCTTTGTTCTCCTGCACCCATGGAACGATCAGTGTCAGGTAAACCCAGGAAGGCCGCTTTCGAAACTGTGCAATGGCATAGGGTGACCGAAAAGACCGGCCGGGGCCGTCATCGAACCAGGGTTGGAGGACCGCACCGATCAAAGAATATATCCTATGGCGGATGCAAAAAGCCTGTGGTAGTGAGGGGCCTATTGTTGCCGCAAACGACCAACCAGAACAAAATCAGGCAGTGATCCATGTCCATCAGGAATTTTGCCGGGTGCAGTGTCTGTGCCCTGGCCCTGCTGTCCGCCCTGCCGGTGACGGCGCAGCAGAGCGACGACAATGTCGTACGCAATGCCACCGATGCCTTCGGCCTGCGTGTGGGCACCGAATCCATCGGTCTCTATGATGCCGGCAATGTGCGCGGGTTCAGCCCCGACAGTGCCGGCAATGTCCGTTTGCAGGGCTTGTTCATCTCACAGCAGGGATCGCTGTCCGACCGGGTGGTGGATGCGACCAGCATCCGGGTGGGGCTGAATACCGTCGGCCTGCTGTTCCCGGCCCCGTCGGGCATCGCCGACCTGTCGCTGCGTAACCCGGACCGGACGGGGGCGGAGATGCGGGTCGGCATCGATCCACGGACATCGCCCTTCCTGGAACTGGACACGGCCTATGTCGCGGCGGACGGGCGGTTCAAGCTGTCGGCGGGGGTGGCCGCGCGGCCCGACAGCAATGGCGCCTTTGGCGGGGATCAGCGGTCCTGGTCCGCAGGCTTCGTCCCGCGCTGGCAGGTGACGGAGGATGTGTCGGTCACGGGCTTTGCCGACTGGGACCAGATGCATGACAGCGAGGTGGTGCCCAACTACCTGCCCGACGGCCCCTATCTGCCGCCGCGCGTGGACCGGGATGTCGATCATACGCTGCCCTGGGCCGACTGGGCCTATGAGAGCGAGAACCAGGGGGTGATCGTCGATGCGGGGCTGATGAACGGGCTGACGGCGCGGGCCGGCCTGTTCCGGTCGGTGCATCGCCTGCCCTATGACGCCTTTGCCCTGCTGTCGGTCGACCAGGACCGGCAGGGGCGGATGCTGCATGTCCTGCTGCCGGCCACGCGGTACGCGGCATGGTCGGGAGAGGCCTCGGTCGCCTATGAATGGGTACACGGCCAGACACAGCAGACAATCAGCCTGGCCGGGCGCGGCCTGTCCAAGCGCAGCCGCAAGGGCGGGGATATCGAGGTGGATTACGGCCCCTGGGCCATGGATCGCCGGCCCAATGTGGCGGAGCCATTGGTGGGGTTCGACCAGCCCCAGGACCGCAACGAGGTGAAGCAGCACACGCTGGGCCTGGGCTATAATCTGTCCTGGGATGGGCGGCTGGACCTGGGTGCCGGGGTGCAGAAGGCCGACTATACCAAGATCGCGCGGCCCGGCACGGGCGGGGAGGCGCGGGGTGGGTCCAAGCCCTGGCTCTACAATGCGGTCGCGGCCTGGCGGTTCGACAATGACGTTATCGCCTATGCCAGCTATTCCAAGGGGTTGGAGGAAAGCGGGTCGGCGCCCATCACGGCGGTCAACCGCAATGCGGTGCTGCCGGCGGTGAAGACGACGCAGTGGGAAGCGGGGGTTCGTACCGCCGTCGGGCCGCTGACCCTGACCAGTTCGGTGTTCGATGTGCGCCGGCCCTATGACGGGATGGATGCGGCGGACCGCTATGGCTTCCTGGGCGAGGTGCGGCACCGGGGGGTGGAGGCGTCGCTGTCGGGGGAGCCGGTGGAAGGGCTGTCGGTGGTGCTGGGCGCTGTCCTGCTGGACCCGGAGGTGCGGGGGGACGAGGTGGAGCGGGGCCTGATCGGGCGGCGGCCCGTGGGACAAAGCCGGATGCAGTGGCAGGCCAGCGTCGATTATGCGCCCGGCATCGTGGAGGGGCTGTCGGTCGACATGACCGTGGATCACAGCGCCAAAACGACGTCGCGCGGCGATAATCTGGCCGATGCCCCGGCCTATACATTGGTGGATGCCGGCCTGCGCCAGGAATTCGGCCTGTGGGGGCAGGAAACCAGCCTGCGCGCCCAGGTGCAGAACCTGTTCGATGCGCAGGGGTTCTTTGTCGAAGGCGATGGGGAATATGAGCCGATGGCGGGACGTACCTGGCGTCTGGCGCTGACGGTCAGGATGTGAGGGGTGGCGACCGGTTGATAACAAAGAATGCGCAATCCATGTTATGCTGTGATCGTCAGCACCAGGGAGGGCAGCATGAATGTGTCGATCGGTCGCCGGTGGGAGACGTTTGTGGATGATGCCGTGAAAAGCGGTCGCTATGGCTCCGCCAGCGAGGTCATCCGTGAGGGGCTGCGTCTGGTGGAGGAGCGCGAGGCGCGGTTGCAGGCGCTCCGCGATACGTTGAATGCGTCGATTGCCGAAGGCGGCTTTGGCACGCCTGAGGATTTGATGCGGGAAATGTCGCAGGTGTCGCTGGAGCTTGAGAAAGAGGGCTATTGAGCGTGCGGCGCCTGTTTTACAGCGCTGCCGCCCGGCGGGATGTCGCCGATATCATGCGGTATATTGCACGGCAGAGCCTGAGCACCGCCGTGGCGCAGAAATTTGTGACGGCGGTGGATGACCATTGCCGCAAACTGGCCCGGCTGCCCGGTGCCCTGGGCCGGCCCCGTCCGGAACTGCGCGCGGGCATGCGGTCATCGCCGTTTCGGGGATATGTGGTGTTTTTTCAGTATGTTGAGGATCGGTTGGAGGTGATCAATATCCTGGAGGCGCACCGGGATGTTGAGACCTATTTCGAAGAAGCGTGATCCGCGAAGCGCCGCCGGGGTTCCCGCGGATTACGCTTCGCTAATCCGCGCTACGATCATGCCGTTTTGCTTAGAAACCCCAGTGCCGCCGCATTGAACCCGTCTGGGTCGACCACATTCACGGCATGGCCGCCGAAATCAGTCAGGTGCAGCTGTGCGTTGGGCAGGCCGTCGGCCAGACGCAGGGAGCGGCTGTAGGGGACCAGCAGGTCATCCTTGGTGGCGATGACGAGGCAGGGGTGGGGGATGGACCCCAATTTTGCATCGATATCAAAGCCGCGAAGGGCGGCGACGCGGCGGCGGATATTGTCGGCACCCTGGAAATGCGCGATGGCGTGCGCTTCCTCCGCATCCAGGCGGTCGGCATTCTCGGCCATCCAGATGGCGGGGTAGAGGAACAAAGGCTGTGCCTTCACGAACATCGGCACGCCGGATTTTTCCAGCAGTTCCAGGCGCACATCGAAGCAGCGACCGGAATGCGGATCGGCCTTGCTCCAGGCATTGATCAGCACCAGCTTGTCCAGCCGGTCGGGCGCGCGCAAGGCCAGATCCAGCCCGATCAGGCCGCCCAGGGCATGGCCCATCAGGCTGAAACGCGGCACGCCCAAACGGTCGGCGATGTCCAGCAGGTCATGGGCCATGGCGGTGATCCCGCCATTTTCAGGAACCATCCCGCCCGTGCGCCCCGTGCCGTGATGATCGTAGGTGATGACGCGGAAATGCGGGGTGAGGGCGGGGAGCTGGGCAGCCCAGTAGGTACCGGAGCCGCCCAGGCCCGACGACAGGATCAGGACCGGGGCGTCGGCATCGTCCCGACCATAGGTTTCCACATGCATCATTTTTTCCCGATATGGGCGACGGTGGCGATTTCCACCAGCGCGTCGGGCTTGACCAGACCGCACTGGATGCAATAGCGCGCCGGCTTGTCGCCCGGGAAATATTCGGCATAGACCTTGTTCACGGCCTGATAATTGGCCCAGTCGGTGATGAAGATGTGGTTCATGGTCACATCCTCCATGGTCCCGCCCGCCGTCTCGATCACCGATTTGATGGTCTCCAGCACATGGCGCGTCTGCGCCCCGGCATCGCCGACATGGACCACGTCGTTGTTCTTGTCGAACGGCAGGGTGCCGGAGACATAGACGACGCCATCAGCCAGGGTGCCCGGCGAATAGGGGGCGATGGGTTTCTGCGTGCCCTCGGGAACGATGATCTGCTTGGGCATGGTTTGCTGCTCCTGTTTGTTGGTGTGTTATTCGGACAGGGGGGCGGCCTGGGAGATCACCCCGCAGAAATCATCGACGGTGGCGACCCAGCCGAAGAATTTCTCGACATTGTAGACGGTCGCCTTCTGGATGAAGTCAGGCCCCAGATGATGCGTGGCGTCCTCCAGCATCACGCCGAAATATTCCAGGTGGAAAGCATCGCGCAGCGAGCTTTCGACGCAGACATTGGTGGCGATGCCGACAAAGACCAGATTACGGATGCCGCGTGCCCGAAGGACGCTGTCGACATTGGTATTGAAGAAGCCGCTGTAGCGGGTCTTGGGGATCAGGATATCGCCCTTTTGCGGCTGCAACTCCTCCACAATGGCGTAATCCCAGGTGCCCTTGGCCAGCAATTGCCCCTGCAACTCCGGCCTTGCCCGCATGGTTTTCAGGGCGTTGGATTTGTGCCAGTTGGGGGAGCCCGGCCCCCCCGCCTCCACATAATCCGGGTCCCAGCCATTCTGGAAATAGACGACCAGGACACCGGCGGCACGGGCGGCATCCAGCGTGCGCTTGATATTGGCGATGGTGCCGCGCGCGCCGGAAATGTCGAACCCGGCCAGATCGACATAGCCGCCCGCCGTGGAATAGGCGTTCTGCATATCCACGACGATGACAGCGGTTTCTGCCGGGTTCAGGCGGATCGGTTCCGGGCGGGCCGGCAGGGTGACCGACCGGGTGCGGGCCGCCGGCGGTTCATAACCGGCGCTGCTCATGCCGGCCCCTTGATATGCTGACGGCATTTCATCAGCGGCTGGATGCGGGTGCCGAAATCCTCCACCCCCTTCACGAAATCATCGAAGGTCAGCAGCACGCCGCCCGTGCCGGGCACCGTCGGCACTTCGTCCAGCATGCGGGCCACGGTTTCATAGGACCCGACCAGGGTGCCCATGTTGATATTCACCGCCGACACCGGATCGGCCATCTGCCGGACATTGGTGTCAGAGCCTGATTTGGTGTCGGCCGCACCCTGCACGCCCAGCCAGGATATCGCCTCCTGATCGGCACCGGCCTTATAATGCTCCCACTTGGCCCTTGCCGCCTCGTCCGTCTCATCCGCGATGATCATGAACAGGACGTAGGAGGAAACCTCGCGCCCCGTCTTTTCTGCCGCCACCCGCATCCGGTCTACGGTGGGGGCGAAGGCGGTGGGCGTGTTCACCCCCATGCCGAAGCAGAAATTATAGTCGGCATATTGCGCGGAAAAGGCCATGCCGGCATTGGATGACCCGGCACAGATCAGCTTCACATCGGCCTGCGGACGCGGCGACAGGCGGCAATCATCCATCTGGAAATATTTGCCCTTCAGGTCGCTGCGGCCCGTGGCCCAAAGCTCGCGCAGGATCGTGGCATATTCGGCCAGATAGTCGTAGCGGTTGGCAAAATGCTCATCCCCCGGCCACAAACCCATTTGTGAATATTCCGGCCGCTGCCAGCCGGTGACGAGGTTCACGCCGAAGCGCCCGCCGGAGATACTGTCGATGGTGGATGCCATGCGGGCCACGATGGCGGGCGGCATGACGAGGGTCGCGGCGGTGGCGTAGATCTTGATGCGGCTGGTCACGGCGGCCAGACCCGACATCAGGGTGAAACTTTCCAGATTATGGTCCCAGAATTCGGTCTTGCCGCCGAAACCACGCAGCTTGATCATCGACAGCACGAAATCCAGACCGTGCCTTTCCGCCGATTGGGTAATCTGTTTGTTCAGATCGAAGCTGGGCTTGTATTGCGGCGCGTTCTCCGACAGCAGCCAACCATTATTCCCGATGGGAATGAATATACCGATCTCCATCCTGCCTCCCCTGAAAGTGACCTTGGGTCGAAACGTGGGAAAGCCAATCAGCTTCGCAGGTTCCGTGCCAAGGGCGCCTGAATGGCGGAAATCAAGGCAAAGCCCGGTCTTGGTGCGTGACCGGTCTGGGGGAGATGCTACGCCTGTTGCGGCAAGCGTGCCAGGAAAAGCGGCAGGTGGCGGGAAATTGGGCGGGTGGTTTGGGGCTTGCCGTACTCTTTTCCGGCCTCCCCGGCGAAGGTGTTATGTCCCGTCAGATTGTGTAGAGTTGGATAATATTGCCCGCGGGTTATCCTATCTGCGTAATCGGAGGCAAGATGCTGATCAATCTTCACAAGAACGCCAAGACGACCCCTCGGACGCGCGCGTATATTCAGTCGAGCGATGCATCGGTGGCGGAACTGGCGATTGAGCTGAACGTCAGCGAAACGACGATCCGTCGCTGGAAGAAGCGGGACCATACGGGGGATGGCTCGCACGTCCGGCACAATCTTAGCCAGAGCACCTCGGCGGTGGAGGAGGCGCTGATCGTTGAATTGCGGCGGGATGTTGGTCTTGGCCTGGACGATATTGTCGAGGTGATGAACCGCTGCGTGAACCCGAAACTCTCGCGCAGCGCGATCCATCGGGCCCTGCACAGGCTCGGCGTGGCGCAGCGTCCGGCCAAGGTGGAAGACAAGCCTACCGTTGGCAGCGGCAAATTCGACCAGACGACCTGTGGGTTCATCCATATCGATCTCAAACATCTGCCGCGGCTCGAAGGCCAGCCTGCCTATGTTTTCGTGGCCATCGACCGTGTTACCCGTTTCGTTAATATCGAGATCATGACCGACAGACGGGCCGAAACCGTCAATGCCTGTCTGGTCCGGTTCCTGGAGGCCTTCCCCCACCGCGTTCACACCATCCTCACCGACAATGGCAGCGAGTTCACCGACAGGTTCGCCGTTGACATGAAGGGCAAGCCCCAAGGTCTACCTTCAGGAAACCATCCTTTCGACAGGACATGCGCGCAGAACAATATCAAGCACCGCCTGACAAAGCCTTTCCACCCCCAGACAAACGGCATGGTCGAGCGCTTCAACAGGCGCATCAGCGAGGCCATCCGAGACCGCCCCTCCACAGGCGCCAATCGCGGTAAAAACAAATTCGCCTCTCAAAAAGAGCGAAATGACTTCCTCAAAACCTTCGTCCAAAACTACAATCACACTAGGCTGCGATGCTTAGGATACAAAAGCCCAGCTGAAACTCTACACAATCTGACGGGACATAACACGAAGGCCGGGGCCCAGGGGTCAAGTGCCCACATGTTGTGGCGCGGCGAGCGGAGCAGGCGGTGAGGGTGGTGCGTGCGGCCCCTGGGCCCCGGCCTTCGCCAGGGAGGCGCTTATTTGATAGGATGGACGAACCTAACTCCGACCTGCCCTCAATCCTCCCACTTCACCGCCAGTTTCTGGAAAATATCCACCAGCCCCGGCTCGCTGATCAGCATGGCGGCTTCGGCGGGGGGGAACCAGCGGCGGTCGCGTTGGGTGCGTTCGGGCCAGTCGGGGAGTTCGGTTGACACTTCCAGGGGGAAGACCGACACGTCGCAGGTGATGGTGCTGCCATCGTCCAGCCGTTTGTCATAGCGGTATTCGCCCACGGCCTTCTTCTTGACCTTGCCACGCACGCCCGCTTCCTCGAACGCCTCGATGGCCGCCATCTCATGCGGTTCGACATTCTTTTTCGCCCAGCCCTTGGGAATGATCCACCGCCGCGTTTCACGCGAGGTGACCAGAAGGATCTGCGGGCCGGTTACGGTCATGCGGAACGGCAGGGCCGCATGCTGGACTGTGTTTTTGCGATCACCCATTTATTGCTTTTACACCCTGAACGAACTGCCTGAATAGCTATCCGTTCTTAGTGCGACGGATAATCACCCAGTATCTTGGGTCAACATGACCGTTTTGTGACATTAACATTACGGGACGGGGCCATTCAATGTTACATGGGGCCCAGACTGCGGCGTGAAGGCCGGCAGTGCCCCTGCGATTGCGTTATCGGGATAGAAGATGCTGAGCCTGTTCCGGGCCATGATGCCCCGCGAAGAACGGTTTTTCGACCATTTTACCGACCATGCCCGTCTGATTCTGGTCGCCGCCGAGGCGCTGCGTGATCTGGTCAAGAATGGTGACCAGCTGGAGATGCGGTTCCAGCGTATCCATCAGGCGGAGAACGATGCCGACAAGATCACCAAGGAGATCCAGGCGGCTGTCCATCGTTCCTTCATCGTGCCCTTCGACCGGTCCGATATCCAGGATCTGGCCAAGCGCATGGATGACATCATCGACCTGATCCAGGACGTGGCCCGTCACATGACGGAAGCCGGCCCGATGGAATATACGGCCGAGATGCATGCGCTTTCCGAGCTGATCGTGCGCTGTGCCGCCATCCTGCCGGAATGCCTGCCCAAGCTGCGCGACATTCCCCGCCATGTCGCGGAAATGACCCGCATGACGCGCGAGATTTCCGAACTGGAGAGCGACAGCGATAAGATCCTGCGCGCCGCCAAGGCCCGCCTGCGTCAGGAAAGCGGCGGTCTGGATGCCCCCATCACCTATCGTCAGGCGCTGATCCGCGAGATCCTGGAACTGATGGAAGCCGTGCTGGACGCGGGCGAGGATGTCGCCGACATCGTCGACAGCATCATCGTCGACAATGTCTGATCGGCGCCTCCCATGGAACTGATCTCCCTGCCGATCCTGATCGGCCTGATCGCCCTGGCGCTGGCCTTCGATTTCCTGAACGGCCTGCATGACGCGGCCAACTCCATCGCGACGGTGGTGTCGACGCGCGTGCTGTCGCCGCGCAACGCCGTGATCATGGCGGCCTTCTTCAACTTTATCGCCTTCATCTTTTTCGGCACGCATGTGGCCAACACCATCGGCAAGGGCATTGTCGATGCCAGCATCATCGATGCCTCGGTGATCTTCGCGGCCCTGATGGGGGCGATCATTTGGAACATCGTCACCTGGCTGGGCGGCATCCCCTCCTCCTCCTCCCATGCGCTGGTGGGTGGTCTGGTCGGGGCCGGCGTGGCCAAGGCCGGCTGGGGGGTGGTCGGTTCGGGCCTGATCAAGACGGCGGTGGCCATCGTGATTTCGCCCACCGTCGGTTTCGTGCTGGCCATCATCCTGATGGTCATCGTCTCCTGGGTGTTCCGCCGCTTCTCCCCCTTCAAGGTGGACAAGGTGTTCCGCAGTGTGCAGATCGTCTCGGCCTCGCTCTACAGCCTGGGCCATGGCGGCAATGACGCGCAGAAGACCATGGGCATCATCGCCGTCCTGCTGTTCAGCCAGGGCTACATGCCCGAAGGGTTCCATGTGCCGTTCTGGGTGGTCATTTCCTGCCAGTTCTGCATGGGGCTGGGCACGCTGTTCGGCGGCTGGAAGATCGTGAAGACCATGGGGTCGCGCCTGACGGAACTGAAGCCCGTCCATGGCAGCTGTGCCGAGACGGCGGGCGCCATCACCCTGTTCACGGCGACATATCTGGGCGTTCCCGTCTCCACCACCCACACCATCACCGGCGCCATCGTCGGCGTGGGGTCTGCACAGCGGGCCTCGTCCGTGCGCTGGGGTCTGGCGCAGGGCATCCTGGTGGCCTGGGTCCTGACCATGCCGGCCGCCGCCGCCGTGGGCGCCGGCTTCTACTGGTTGACGCGGGTGTTTTAAGCGGGTCACCATGGGCGGTATCCACCATAGGGTGCCGTCCATGTTCTATTCATGCACGTTCCCAGTGATCGCATACGATCACTGGGCCTCAGTCGCCGGCGCTGCCATCCGGCAGCTTGGCTACGCCGCATGGGCGGCGCGGCGACAGTCGTCGCCGAACCCTGACCCGTCGCGTGGCACGCGCCAGATCAGGGTTTTGATTCCTACCATTCTCGTCGCCCTCTTGTTCTCCGTGCCGGCCCTGGCCGCCGACCCGCCGCCGGTCCTCACATACAAGGACCTGCTGGCCCGGCCCAAGTTGACGGGTGGGGTACGGGTGGCCTATGGCAGCGATGCGCAGCAGTTCGGGGATCTGTGGTTGCCGGCGGGGACGGGGCCGCACCCGGTGCTGGTGCTGATCCATGGTGGCTGCTGGCTGGGCGATGTGCCGGCCTTCGAACTGATGAACCCGATGGCCAAGGCGCTGTCGGATGCCGGCATCGCCGTCTGGAATATCGAATATCGTCGGCTGGGGCAGGCAGGGGGCGGCTATCCCGGAACCTTCGCCGATGTGTCGGCGGCGTTGGAGCAGGTCCGCGCCCTGGCCGGGCCGCACAAGCTGGACCTCACGCGGGTTGCCGTGGTGGGGCATTCGGCGGGCGGGCATCTGGCCGTCTGGGCCGCCGGGCGCGCGCTGCTGCCCAAGGGCAGCCCGCTTTACAAGGCCGACGCCTTGCCCGTGACGGGGGTGGTGTCGCTGGCCGGCATCGTCGACCTGCGCGATTACCGCGCGCGGGGGCCGGCGGCCTGTGGCGGGCCGGAAACGGTGGACAAGCTGATCGGGGCTGCCACGCGGGGGGAGGCGGCCTTTGCCGATACCTCACCGGGCGAGGCACCCATTAAAAGCCTGTCTCTCACGCTGGTGTCCGGCACGCGCGACATCATCGTGCCGCCGACATTCGCCCAGGCCTACGGGGCCAAGGCGTTGGGGCCGGGGTTGCGGGAGCTGGAGATTGACGGGGCCGGGCATTTTGAGCTGATCGACCCGCAATCGGGCGCCTGGGCCGTAATCCAGGCGGAGATACGGGATCGGTTGCGGCGGTAGGGGGCGGGAGCGGGGTTGCCCTCACCCTCCCGAGCCTTCCGGCTCGGGCCCCTCCCTCTCCCACGTTCGTGGGCGAGGGGCGAAGTTAGGTTTTTCATCAAGTTAAGCCCCTCGCTCGCTTGGCGGGAGAGTCCCTTACCCCCGCCGTGCGATCACCGCGCCATAGGGGGGCAGGGTGCCGGATGACAGGTCGGCGCCGTTGATGCTTTCCGCCAGCACCCAGTTGGCACTGTCGATCAGGCCGTGCGCGGCGGGTTCGGCGGAGAGGTTGATCACCACCAGCACATCGCCATCGGTATGGATGCGCTCAAAGGCCAGCACGGGATCGGCGGGTGGGCGGAAGCGGATGTCGCCCCAGCGCAGGGCCGGTTCGGCGCGGCGGCGGGCCAACAGGCGCTTTGTCACTGACAGGGTGCTGTCGGGATCGCCCGTCTGCACATCCACGGCCAGCGGCAGATGGTTCCTGTCCACGGGCAGCCAGGGTTTGGCCGTGGAGAAGCCGGCATGGGGCGCATCCTTGGACCAGGGCATGGGCGTGCGGGCCCCGTCGCGGCCCAGCGTGTGCGGCCAGTTGGCGATGGCCTCTGGGTCCACCAGATCCTCGAACGCCACCCGTGCCTGCGGCAGGCCCAGTTCTTCCCCGTAATAGAGGAAGACGGAGCCGGGCAGCGACACCAGCAGCGTATTCAGGCAGCGGGCCAGTGCCGGGGGCGGAACGTCGCCGCCCCAGCGGCTGAGGGCGCGCGGCGCGTCATGGTTGGAGAAGGTCCATGAGGGCCAGGCCCCGCCCGACGCCTGATTCCAGCCGCCGATCACCCGGCGCGGCACGCCGGCATCCAGCTGCTTGTGATAGAGGAAAGAGAAATTATAGGCGGAATGGCAGCGTTTGCCGGGCAGCGTGTAGTCGGCCACCATGTCGAACGGTGCCTCCCCCATCTCTGCCACCATGAAACGGTCGGGGTAACTGTCCAGCAGGGTGCGCAGATCCTCGATGAAGCCCAGATTCTCGGGCTGCGAGATATTATGGACCTGCCGCTGGAACTCATAGGGGCGCTTGGGCGCCGTGGCTTCCGGGTTGATGGGATTGTCGCGCAATTCCCGGTCATGCATGAAGAAGTTGGCGGCATCGACGCGCAGACCATCCACGCCCTTGTCCATCCAGAACCGGGCCACGTCCTTGATGGCCTCCTGCACTTCCGGATGATGCAGGTTCAGGTCCGGCTGGCTGGACAGGAAATTATGCATGTAATATTGGCGGCGGCGTGCATCCCAGGTCCAGGCCGGGCCGCCGAACACCGATTGCCAGTTGTTGGGCGGCGTGCCGTCGGGCTTCGCGTCCTGCCAGACGAACCAGTCGGCCTTTTGGTTGGTGCGGTTCTGCCGGCTTTCCTGAAACCAGGGGTGTTCGATGGAGGTGTGGGAATAGACCTGATCGATGATGACCTTCAGGCCCAGCGCGTGGGCGCGTGCGATGACGGCATCACAGTCCGCCATGGTTCCGAAAATCGGATCGACATCGCAATGATCGGATATATCGTATCCGAAATCATCCATGGGTGACTTGAAGAAAGGCGAGATCCAGATGGCGTCGGCGCCCAGGCTTGCGACATGGTCTAGATGGGCCAGCAGGCCCTTCAGGTCGCCGATGCCATCGCCATTGCTGTCGGCGAAGCTGCGCGGATAGATCTGATAGATGACAGCACCCCGCCACCAGGGGTGCACGACACCCTGGTCAGGCCCCGCCGCTCCGTCGGCGCGAACCATGTTTGCCGTCACACTCATGATCGAACTCCCCCCGGCACTCAACGCTTGTTCTGTTGCCCCTATCGTAAAATCGGCAGCGTCAGACGGGTATGGGGCGCATACGTATGCGCCTTCATGCTGCGCTGCGACGCATACGTATTTACGGTTGGCGTGGGGCCGAAAGCGGTGATCCTGGTGGCAAGGATAAGGTTAACGGAGGACCGCCATGATGTTTCAGCCCAGCCGCCGCGCCCTGCTAGGGGCGCTGTCCCTGCCGCTTCTGCCGCTGCCGGTGCTGGCCGCCGCCGGGCCGGTGCCGAAACCCGTTCCGGTGCCGGTATCGGCGGGCAGCCTGTGGCGGTACGACCTGTTCCCCAGCGCGCTGACGGAGCCGCGCCGTGTCGATGTCTGGCTGCCGCCGGGGTATGAGGCGGGCACGCAGAATTTCAGCGTGCTTTATATGCATGATGGCCAGAACCTGTTCGACCCGGCCTCCACTCCGTTCGGGGAATGGGGCGTGGATGAGGCGATGGCGCGTCTGTTGGGCGAGGGGGCCGTGAAGCCCGCCATCGTGGTAGGGATATGGGACACCAAATATCGCAGCCGGGAATATCTGCCCCAGGCGCCCTATGAGACGGTGCCGGCGGATATTCGGGCCGATTATGAGAAGGGGTCGGGCGGGCGGGCCCTGTCCGATGGCTATGTCGATTTCCTGGTGAAGGAGTTGAAGCCCTTCATCGACGCGACATACCGCACGCACCCCGGCCCGGCGGATACGTCGATCATGGGGTCCAGCATGGGCGGCCTGATCTCGCTTTACGCCCTGATCCGCTATCCGGCGGTGTTCGGGGCGGCGGGGTGTGTTTCAACCCATTGGCCCAGTGTCACCTATTTCGATTGGATCAAGAGCGGTGACCCGCGCATGCTGACCATCGCCGATACGTTCATCGCCTGGGTGAAAGCCAACCTGCCGCGCGCCGGTGGGAACCGGATCTATTTCGACCTGGGCAATGCCGAACTGGACAGTTTCTATCCGCCGTTTCAGGCCAAGGTGGACGCCTTCATGCCGGGCCTGGGCTATGTCCAGGGCAAAGACTGGGTGACGACGCTGTATGAGGGCGAACCGCATAATGAGGTGGCGTGGCGCAAGCGGGTGGATGTGCCGCTGCGGTTCCTGCTGGGGCGGTGAACAAACAAAAAGGGCGGGTGTTGCCACCCGCCCTTTTGCCAGGATCAACGGTTGAAAATGGTCCTTATGGAAGTGTAACGAAACCCTGACCGGACAGTTGGCGGCTTGGTAGCGCGGATTAGGCGTATGCCGTAATCCGCGGAAACCCCGTCACCGTTGCTCCGCGGATTACGCTTCGCTAATCCGCGCTACGATCACGCCATCGGTCATGAAGTCGTGACGCCGGTCCTTACTTCTGTGCCACCTGGGCCTGCTGTGCCTTGAAGTCGCGCAGTTCGGCATTGTAGGCGTTCACGGTTTCTTCCAGACGGTCGGCCACCTGGTCACGATAGGCGGACAGCTGGGCCCGGAAGGACGGCTGCGCCATGTAGGAGGTGGAGGCCGGCTGGCTGTCCAGGCAGGACAGGTAGTTCAGCGACTGGTCCGCGAAGCCGCGGACGGAGCCGGCGACCTGCACCATGCTGTCGCGGGTGGCGGTCGTGCCTTCGATCAGCTGCGGGGTGGCCGGAGCCTCACCGCAGAGGCGCTTCAGCGCGGGGTGGGCGGCCTGGGACTGACCAGCAGCCAGCAGGGCCAGGGCGGAGAGGATCAGAGCGGAATAGAGCTTTTTCATAGCGATACTCACAAAGCTGGAACCGGGGCGGGATGCCACCGACGTTTCGGGCCTTGTACGTTCGCTCCCTTCAATGGTCCGGATCGGGCCGGTACCGTGTTCTTGTGCGGTGCAGTATAAAGCGGTTGCGATGCAGCGAAAGAGGGAAAGATCGTTAATGACACCGCTGACACAGGAATCTGTCATGCGTGATATGCATGGGTTCACGGAATGGCAGCCACCTGGGCCTGCCGCGACTTGAAACTCTTCAGTTCGGCGTTGAAGCGGGTGACGGTTTTTTCCAACTGATCCACCACCTGCTGACGATGGCTGATCACCTCGCGCCGGTAGCTGGCCGACGCCATGTCGGCACTGCTGGCCGGGTGATTGTCCAGGCAGGTCAGATAGGTCATCAGGCGGGCCGTATAGTCGCGCATACCGGCGCCATAGGCGCGCATGGCCGTTTCATCGGCGCTGTCGCCCTGGGTCACGGAGGGGGCGGTGGGCAGGCCGCCACAGGCGGCGTTCAGGCCCGTGATATCGGCAAGGGCAGGGCCGGTGATGGCCAGGGCAAGGGTGGAAAGGATCAAGGCGGAAAACAGGTTCTTCATCGCGATCCTCACAAAGCCGGACGGCAGGACATGCCGTCATGGTTGCCTTGTTCGCTCGCTTCCCCCGACAGTGCCGTCAGTCCCGTGGGCCGGCGGTTCGTTTATAAGTCCCAGCATATGTCGGTAATTTCACTACGCACAGGCTTTTAGCTATGCGTAAACAAATGAAAATCATTTTATTAATTCACAAATTCTCATGGCAAGGCATCGCCGCAGGGCGTGGCGCAGCCCAGGCAATTGTTATCGCTAACAAAATCCCTTAGTGCCGGGATGGCGGCGGGGGTGGGCAGGCTGAGCAATTGTGCGGCCACGGCCACCGCGATTTCGCCCGGATGCTTGCCGGTCAGGCCCGCGGTCCCGATGGGGCAGGTGAGGCGGGCGGGGTCCAGCCCGTCGGCGCGCAGGCGGGAGGCGAATCGCGCGCGTTTTGTGTCTGATCCGATGACCCCCACGAAGGGGGCGCCGGGCAGGCAGAGCGCTGATTTTACAAGGCGGTAGTCCAGCGCGTGATCATGGGTCATGATCAGGATGTGGCTGTACCCCTGGGTCAGCGCCGCTTCCGGTTCCTCCAACACCTGGGCTGTGACATTGGCGGGCGTTGCGTCGGGGAACAGGTTGGGGCGGTTGTCGACCCAGGTGACGCGGACCGGCAGCGTGCCCAGGATGGCGACCAGCGCCTTGGCCACATGGCCGGCACCGAACAGGGCGATGCGCAGGCGGGGGGGCAGCAGTGGTTCGAACAGCAGGGTGACGCGCCCGCCGCAGCACTGCCCCAGGGCGGGGCCAAGGGGGTACGATTGTGTGCGTAATTCCGTTACATGACCGTCCAGCAGGGCACGGGCCGTCTCAATGGCCGTAAACTCCAGCGCGCCGCCGCCGATTGTGCCGTGCAGGGCGTCGGCGGTGACCAGCATCTTGGTGCCGGCGGCGCGGGGGGCGGAACCCGCAACCTCCGTTACCGTCACCAGCACGCTGGGTCGGCCCTCCCGCTGACAGTCGGCCAGGGCGGTGATCCAGTCCATATTCATGCGCCACCCCCCGATTGCCGGGTGCGCACCGCCATCAGGACCCGTTCGGGCGTGGCGGGCGCGTCCAGCTTCACCGGGCCGCTGCCGCCCGCCGCCGCCACGGCGGCCTTGATGGCGTGATAGGCGGAGATGGCCAGCATGAAGGGCGGCTCGCCCACGGCCTTGGACCGGTGGATCGTGTCCTCAAGATTGGGCTGGTTCAGCAGGTCGACCTTGAAATGCTCGGGGATATCGCCGCAGCCGGGGATCTTATAGGTGCTGGGTGCGTGCGTGCGCAGGCGGCCGCCCCCATCGAAGACCAGTTCCTCCATGGTCAGCCAGCCCATGCCCTGCACATAGGCACCTTCCACCTGTCCCCGGTCCAGTACGGGGTTCAGGGACGTACCGCAATCATGCAGGATATCGACGGCCAGCAGCTTGGTCTCCCCCGTCAGCGTGTCGATCACCACCTCCGACACGGCGGCGCCATAGGCGAAGTAATAGAAGGGGCGACCGATCAGGGTTTCCTTGTCCACATCAATCTTCGGCGTGGCGTAGAAGCCGGTGGCAGAGAGCGAGACGCGGGCCAGATAGGCCTGACGCACAAGATCATCAAAGGCGATGGCATGATCGCCCGCCGTGACCTTGCCATGGGCGAAGGACAGGGCGGTCGGTTCGACGCCCCAGCGGGCGGCGATGAAGGCGGACAGCCGGTCGCGGATGGTACGGGCGGCATTGAAACTGGCCATGCCGTTCAGGTCGGCCCCGGCGGAGGCGGCGGTGGCGGATGTGTTGGGCACCTTATCGGTGCGGGTGGATGTGATGCGCACGCGGTCCAGCCCGATGCCGAAGACATCGGCCACCACCTGCGCCACCTTTGTGTAAAGCCCCTGACCCATTTCCGTGCCGCCATGGTTCAGCAGGACGGAACCATCCGTGTAGACCTGGATCAGGGCGCCGGCCTGGTTCAGGAACGATGTGGTGAAGGAGATACCGAATTTGACCGGCGTCAGCGCGATGCCGCGTTTCAGCACGGGACTGGCGGCGTTGAAGGCGGCGATGGCGGTGCGGCGGGCCTGATAGGAGGAGGTGGTGGAGAGCCGGTCCAGCAGGCTGTCGGCAATGAAATCTTCCACCTTCATGCCATAGGGCGTCACATCTCGGCCCGGCCCGCCATAGAGATTGACGCGGCGGACCGCCAGCGGGTCCAGGCCCAGATGATGGGCAATGTCATCCACCACCCCTTCAATCGCCAGCATCCCCTGTGGCCCGCCGAAGCCGCGAAAGGCCGTGTTGGAGACGGTATGCGTCTTGTAGCGGTAGGAGGTGATGCGGATGTTGGGCAGGTAATAGCAATTGTCGGCGTGGAAAATGGCGCGGTCATTGATGGCACCCGACAGGTCCGTCGACATGCCGCAACGGCTTTCCAGAATGATGTCGAGGGCCAGGATGCGGCCATCGGCATCGAAGCCTGCTTCATAGGCGACCTCAAAATCATGGCGCTTGCCCGTCATCACCATGTCGTCGTCGCGGTCCAGCCGCAGCTTGGCCGGGCGGCCCGTGCGGTCGGCGACCAGGGCAGCGACAGCCGCGAACAGGCTGGCCTGGGTTTCCTTGCCCCCGAAACCGCCGCCCATGCGCCGCACCTCGACCACCACATGATTGTCGGGGCGGCCCAGGGCGCGGGCCACCAGATGCTGCACCTCCGACGGGTGCTGGGTGGAACAGAGGATGTGCATGTCGCCATCCTCCCCTGGCGTGGCCATGGAAATCTGGCCCTCCAGGTAGAAATGATCCTGCCCGCCCATAGCGAGATGACCCGAGAGGCGGTGGGGAGAGGTGGCAAGGGTGCCCAGCGGGTCGCCGCGTTCCACACGCTTGGGCGGCAGGATGTGGCTTTCGGTGGCGCGGGCGTCGGCGATGCTGATCACCGCCGGCAGGTCATCGTAAGTGACCTTGGCCAGCCTTGCGGCGGCGCGGGCCGCGATGCGGCTGGTGGCGGCCACCGCAAACAGGCTTTGGCCGACATATTCGACCAGATTTTCGGCAAAGATCGGGTCATCGGCCACGACGGGGCCGACATCGTTGACCCCTGGAATATCGGCAGAGGTCAGGACAGCGACAACGCCGGGATAGGCCCGCACCGCCGACAGGTCCATGGACAGGATACGGGCATGGGCCTTGGCGCTTTGCCCCAGCGCCACATGCAGCAGGCCCGGCGGTTCCGGCATGTCATCGACATAGCGGGCGGTGCCGGCCACATGCAGCGGCGCGCTGTCATGGCGGATGGGCTGATGCGTGGCGGGGAAGGGGACGGGCGCGGGGCTGCGCGGGGGATGGTGGCTCATGCGGCACCCCCGATCACGGCGGCGAAGGCGGGCACGCGGGTGGCGGTGGGCGGCAGCGCCTGCTCCATCTGCCATTTCAGGATCAGGTTGCCGGCGGTGATCAGCCGGTAATCGGCACTGGCGCGCATGTCGGTCAGGGGTTGGAAATCCTGGGACAGGGTGGCGGCGGCATCCTTGGCGGCGGCGGCGTCAAAGGGGCGACCGATCAGGGCGGCCTCTGCAGCCGATGCTCGCTTGGGCGTGCCGGCCATGCCGCCGAAGGCCAAGTGGGCGGCGGTGACGATGCCGTCCTGCAAGGTCAGGCCGAAGCCGGCCATGACAGCGGAAATATCCTGATCAAAGCGTTTGGAGATTTTATAGCAGGCGAACAGGCGGTCAGCGCTGGGTTCAGGCACCCGGATGGCGGCCACAAATTCGCCCGGCTGCAACGCGGTCTTGCGATAGGAAAGGAAGAAATCTTCCAACGGCATTTCGCGTGTCATGCCACCGCGTCGCAGGACCAGGGTGGCGCCCAGGGCGATGAGGGCCGGCATGCTGTCGCCGATGGGAGAGCCATTGGCGATGTTGCCGCCCAGCGTGGCGGAATTGCGCACCTGTTCAGAGCCATAGCGGCGGAAAAGCTCGCCCAGGTCGGGGTACAGCGGCGCCAGAACCTCTGCCGCGTCGGTCACGGTGGCGGCGGCGCCGATGGTGATCTGGCCGTTGGTGTGGGTGATGCCCGCCAGATCGCGGATGCCGCCAATATGGACGATGATGCCCAGGTCGCTCATCTGCTTGGTCACCCACAGGCCGACATCGGTACCACCCGCCACGACGGTGGCGTCGGGATGGGTCAGCAGCAGGTCGGCCAGCTGATCCGACGTGGCGGGGGCGAAGGCCTTGCCACCGGGATGGGACAGGGTTTCGCTGCGCCCGATGCTGCGCAGCAAAGCCAGGGTTTCTGTCATCTGGGCCGTATAGGCATCGGGGGTGCGGCCCATGGCGCGGGCGGCATCCACAATGGGGCGATAGCCGGTGCAACGGCAGAGATTGCCGGCCAGGGCGGCGTCGATGCGGGTTCGGTCGGGGTCGGCCTCCGCATGGTACAGGGCGAACAGAGACATCACGAAGCCGGGAGTGCAGAATCCGCACTGGCTGCCATGATGGTCCACCATCGCCTGCTGGATGGGGTGGAGCGTGCCGTTGGCGCCGGCCAGATCCTCCACCGTCACCAGTTCCTTGCCGTCCAGGGCCGTGACGAACAGGATGCAGGCATTGACGGCCCGGTACTGGATGCTTTCCGCCTCCGCCATGCCCAGCACGCCGACACGGGTGCCCAGCACGATGGTGCAGGCACCGCAATCCCCCTCGTTGCAGCCTTCCTTGGTGCCGCGCCGCCCCCGATCCTCGCGCAGGTAATCCAGCACGGTGCGGGTGGGGGAGACGCCGGAGAGGGTGACAACCTGTCCCCGGTGTACGAAGCGGACGCAATCGGCCATGGTCTACCAGTTCATTTCAAAAGAAAGCATGGCAGAACAGGAAACGTCCCCTGTCAAGTCGCTTTACAGAGCAATGATGCGGTGCAACATTTTGTTCTGGGGCGGAAACGTCCCCTTGAAACAAACGAACATGAACAGGGATTTCCGCGCATGACCCATCCCAGCAACCGGTCCTTCGGTTCCATCGCAGCCCATGTCAGCCAGGATCGGCTGGCGCAAAGACTGGCCGACATGGCGAAGATCGGGGCGACGGAGAAGGGGGGCGTGAACCGGCAAGCGCTAAGCCGTGAGGATGGGCTGGCGCGTGCGCTGCTGACCAGTTGGGCCAATGCGCGGGGTTTTGCGGTCTCCACCGATGGGATCGGGAACCTGTATGTGCGGCGCGAGGGCAGCGACCCTACCCTGCCGCCCGTGATGACGGGCAGCCATCTGGACAGCCAGCCCACGGGCGGCCGCTATGATGGCGTCTATGGCGTGCTGGCAGGGTTTGAGGTGCTGGAGGCGCTGGAGGATGCGGGGGCCGTGACCCGGCATGCGGTGGAGGTGGTGGCCTGGACCAATGAGGAAGGGTCGCGATTCCAGCCCTATTGCATGGGATCGGCCCTGTTTGCGGGCAAGATGGATCTGGACATGGTGCTGTCCTGCACCGACGCGAAGGGGGTGAGCGTGCGCGACGCCCTGGCCGAGACCTTGGCCGTGGCCCCGGAGATGCCGGTACGGGACTTTGGATCACCGGCTGCCGCCTATGTTGAGGCGCATATCGAACAGGGGCCGCGCCTGGAGGCCGAGGGCAAGACCATCGGCGTGGTGCAGGGCATCCAGGGCAGCCGCTGGTTCCAGGTGGAGGTGACGGGCCAGGAGGCGCATGCGGGCACCACCCCGCACGGCGCCCGCAAGGACGCGTTCCAGACGGCGCTGAAAATGGTCAATGCCTTGAACGCGCTGATGCATGACCCGGATGATATCATCCGCTGCACCTTTGGCCGGTTCGAGGTGATGCCCGGATCGCCCAACACGGTGCCCGGCAAGGTGATCTTCACCATTGATTTCCGCCATCCCGATGCAGAACTGGTGACGGAACGCGGGGACAAGGTGGCCCCGCTGATCCAGTCGCTGGCCGCCCCATGCGCGGTGGTGGTGAAGGAGACCAGCACGACGGCGCCGGTGGATTTCGACGCGGGCGTGGTGGATGCGGTGCGTGAGGCGGCTTTGGGCCTGGGCTATGCCAACCGCGACATGCCATCGGGCGCCAATCATGATGCCAAGTTCATGGCACCCCGCTGCCCCACGGGCATGATCTTTATCCCGTGCCGGGATGGGATCAGCCATAATGAGGTGGAGTATGCCAGCCCCGAACATTGTCACGCGGGGGCGGCGGTGCTGGCCGAAACCTTGGCGCGGCTGGCAGGGTGAGGGGGCGTCACGACCCGATTTCGTAGCGCGGATTAGCGTGAGCGTAATCCGCGGTAAACCGGCACCGTTGCTCCGCGGATTACGCTCACGCTAATCCGCGCTACCCTAGGGCTACCCCCATGACCCATCCTGTCCTTTCCATCCTGTCCGACTTGGTCGCCATCCCCAGCACCTTTCCGCCCGGCGATACGGCGGCGATCTGCGCCTATGCCGCCGACCGGTTGGAGAAAGCCGGCTATCAGGTGCAGGTGCTGCATCGCGACCGGCCCCAGATCGCCAATGTGGTGGCGGAGTGGGCGGGGGCAGCGCCCGGCCCGACCCTGATGTTCAATGCCCATGCCGACACGGTAGGTATTGGCGAGCGCGCCATGTGGGAGACGGAACCGCTGGTCGCCACCGTCATTGGGGGCCGTGTGCATGGGCTGGGGGCCGGCAATTGCAAAGGGTCGATGGCGGCACAGCTATGGCTGGCCGAACAGGTGGCGCGGCGTGGCGGGCCGGCGCGCGGCAAGATCGTGTTCACCTTTTGCGGGGATGAGGAAAATCTGGGACCGGATGGGGCGTTTTACCTGCGCGAGATTGGGGCGGTGAAGCCCGACATGCTGGTGGTCGGTACGCAGACCGAAAACCAACTGATCACGGCGGAACGCGGGGTGATGTGGGTGGAGGTGACGGCGCGCGGAAAATCCGCCCATGCCGGCAATCCGGCGGCGGGCGACAATGCCATCCTGCGCCTGATGCAGGTGATGACCCATATTGATGGGGTCATGGCCGAACGTTTGCGGGATCGCCGCGTGGGCGAGCAGCAATCGACCATGAATATCGGCATCTTCCGGGGCGGTGAGAACACCAATGTCGTGCCCAATCTGGCGCGGGTGGAAATCGACCGCCGCCTGCTGCCCGAGGAAAAGATTGTCGAGGCCTTTGCGGAGATTGAGGCGTTGGTGTTGGCGCATCCGGAGGCAGACCACCTGTCCTGCAGCCTGCTGACCGGCACCAACGGATTCCGCGCACCGCATGATGGGCCGCTGGTCAGCGCGCTGTGTGCCGCCATCGAGGGGGGGACGGGCGCGCCGGCCCGGTTCCTGAAGGATACAGGGGCCAGCGATGGCCGCTACTTCGCCGATGACGGGATCGAGATCGTCAATTTCGGGCCGGGTGCCGGCTGGCAGGGGCACAAAGCCAACGAATATGTGCCGCTGGACGAGCTGGTCGCGGCGACGGCCATCCTGGAGGGGGTGGTGGAGAGGGTGTTGGGGGCAGGGTAGGGAGCCTGTGGAGTATTGTAATGCAGAGTGTTATAGTAAGGCAGCTTTGACCAATAATGGGTCGATGTGCGGATATTCAGGAACAAGCCCTTCACCCGCTTTGCCAGGAAGGCCGGCATTTCCGATGCCGATCTGACGGATGCGGTCGAGCGGGCATTGCGGGGTTTGGTTGATGCGGACCTTGGCGGCGGCGTGATCAAGCAGCGGATTGCCCGTCCTGGTGCGGGTAAATCCGGCGGGTTCCGTACCATCATCCTGTTAAGAATTGGTAGCCGGGCGTTCTTCGTCCATGGGTTTGCCAAGAATGATCTGGGCAATATCCGCAAAGACGAAGTGGATATGTTCAAGGTACTGGCTCAACAAGTGCTGGGCCTTGAGGATGAAAGGCTGGAGGCCGCGGTGCGGTCTGGGACATTTGTGGAGATTTCGCAGGATGCCGAAGCAATATCGCAGTGACGTGATGGCTTCCATTCACGAAACCGCCGAGGGTTTGCATGGGGCTGGTCTGATCGACAAGCAGACCATGCGGCAGTTCGATGAGGCCTGTCTGACGCCTGTGCAGCCGCTGGCACCGGACGAGATCAAGGCCTTGCGCGAACGGGAAGGGGCCAGTCAGGCTGTCTTTGCCCGCTATCTGAACGTAACCACCGGTTTGGTCAGCCAGTGGGAGCGTGGAGAACGACATCCGCAGGGGGCATCTTTGAAATTGCTGTCCCTGGTCGCGCGACGGGGTTTGTCCGCCGTCGCCTGAACCCAACCTACGCCCCACCCGGCCAAACCCTTCATCCCAAAACCGCATAGCCCATCCCCCGCTTCGCTATTGCGAATAACTCGCACTCGTGCTTATTTGCGAGCCATTATCAATCGCGGGTGATGTGGGTTATGGCGGCGGGGGTGGAGCAGCAGGGGCGGCGGTCCTTCTGGTTGAAGCATCTGCATCAATGGCATTGGGTCAGCTCGGCCCTGTGCCTGATCGGCATGCTGCTGTTCGCCATTACCGGCATCACGCTGAACAATGCCCGCCATGTCGAGGCCAAGCCCGTGACGGTGACCAAGGAGGCGACCTTGCCCGAGGGGTTGCGCGCCGCACTGTCGGTGGGGCAGGGGCCGGTGCCGGCGGCCATCGTTGACTGGTTTGCCGCGGAGATGGGCGTGGATGTGTCCGCCGGGGTGCCGGAATGGTCGGATGATGAACTCTACATCGCCCTGCCGCGCCCCGGCGGGGATGGCTGGGCCACCATCGCCCGCGAAGACGGCGCGGTCCTGCATGAGGTGACGGACCGGGGCTGGGTCTCCTACCTCAATGACCTGCACAAGGGGCGGGGGACGGGGACTGTGTGGTCCTGGTTCCTGGATATCTTCGCGGTTGCCTGCCTGATCTTCTGCATCACCGGGCTTTTCCTTCTGCATCTGCATGCGGGCAAGCGGCCCAGCACCTGGCCCTTGGTTGGGCTGGGGCTGGTGGCGCCCATGCTGCTGCTGATCCTTCTTATCCACTGATCTTTCAGGATTGAACCCATGCGCACGCTTCTGTCGCTCTCAATGACCGGTCTGGCCGTCACCCCCGCGCTTGCTGGGGAACTGGCGGTCACGGTGGAGATCCCCAAGCTGGAGGTGGCGGAATATCACCGCCCCTATGTCGCGGCCTGGATCGAAACGCCCGACCAGCAATTCGTCGCCAACCTGACCGTCCGCTATGACGTGAAGATGCGCGACAATGAGGGGACCAAGTGGTTGAAGGACATGCGCCAATGGTGGCGCCGGTCGGGCCGCGACCTGACCATGCCCGTCGATGGCGTGTCGGCCCCCACCCTGCCCGTGGGCGAGAACCGCCTGTCCTGGGATAGCGGCAAGGCGCCCTTGAACGGATTGAAGCCCGGTTCCTACGCGCTGGTGGTTGAGGCCGCGCGCGAGGTGGGCGGTCGCGAGTTGATCCGTGTGCCGTTCGATTGGAACGGCAAGCCTGTGAAGGCCGAGGCCAAGGGTGAGACGGAGTTGGGCCGGGTCGCGGTCGAGGTTAAGGGCTGAGGGCTTTTCAGTTCCTCAAACGCCGGCGCCGCATCCGCGGCTTGGCTTAACGCCGCACGTGCGGCGCGGCGGCAGTCGCCGCCGGAGCGGTTCCCGCTCTGTCAGAAATTGCTTTGTTAATCAATGGATCAAGGAGTTTTCCCCATGAAGTCGCTGCTGACCCGCGCCACGCTGGCGCTGACGCTTGCCATCTCCATCGCCGGTCCGGCGGCGGCGCATCGGCAATGGATGCTGCCCTCGGCCACCGTCCTGTCGGGCCAGGACCCGTGGATCACCGTGGATGCCGCCGTGTCCAATGACCTGTTCTATTTTGAACATGTGCCGTTGCGCCTAGATGGCCTGACCGTCACCAACCCGGATGGGTCGGTCGGTACCGCAGAGAACCAGGCGACGGGCAAGTATCGCAGCACGTTCGATGTCCATCTGACGCAGCCCGGCACCTATAAGGTGGCGATGGCCAGCGGCGGCATCATGGCCAGTTGGGAAGAGAACGGACAGCGCAAGCGCTGGCGCGGCACGGCCGAGACCTTTGCCAAGGAAGTGCCGGCCAATGCCGAGAAATTGCAGGTGACGGAAGGGGCGCGGCGCCTGGAATTCTTCGCCACGTCGGGCAAGCCCACCGATACGGTGCTCAAGCCCACGGGCAAGGGTCTGGAACTGTCGCCCGTCACCCATCCGAACGACCTGTTCGCGGGTGAGAAGGCCAGCTTCAAGCTGCTGCTGGATGGCAAGCCCGCCCCGGAGGTTGAGGTCACGGTCATTCCCGGTGGCATCCGCTATCGCAACGACCTGGGTGAGATGAAGGTGAAGACCGACAAGGACGGTGCCTTCACCATCACCTGGCCGACGCCGGGCATGTATTGGATGACCGCCCAGACCGAAGACAAGAAGACGACCGTGCCGCAGGCGAGCAAGCGGTCGGCCAGCTATACCGCGACGTTCGAGGTGCTGGCGCAGTAAGGGGTGTTGTCCCCCTTTTCCGCCTCTCTCTACCGTCATCCCGGCTTTCGCCGGGATGACGAGAAGGGCGGGGACATAATCACTCTACACCTCCCCAAACTCACCCCCACCATGCCCCTGCCGCATTCCCATCCCAACACCCTGCGCCTGATCCTACCTCTTGACGCGCCCGAGGCCATGCTGCCGCCGGCGGATGCGCCTGTGGTGCGCCTGTCGGGGACGGCCATGGGCACCTATTGGTCGGTCGCCCTGATCGCGCCGAAGGGCCCGGAGGCGCTGGTCCTGCGGCGGGGGATCGTTGGCATCCTGGACCGGGTGGTGGCGGTGATGAGCCATTGGGACCGGGCCAGCGACCTGTGCCGGTATAATGACAGCCCGCGCGGCTGGGTGCCGGTTGATCCGTCGCTGTGCGCGGTGCTGTCGGCGGCGCGGCACCTGTCGGCGGATAGCGGGGGTGCCTTTGATCCGGCCATCGGCGGGCTGGTCGATGCCTGGGGCTTTGGCCCGCCGGGGCCGGTGGTGTACCCGCCGCCCGCCGACCGGATCGCGGCGTTGCTGTCGGGGCCGCGCTGGGCCGATATCCGTATTGAGGCGGAAAGGCTGTGGCAGTCGGGTGGCCTGCGCCTGGACCTGTCCTCCATCGCCAAGGGCCATGCCGTGGATTGCGTGGCGCGGTATCTGATGGAACAGGGCGTGGTCAGTTATCTGGTGGATATTGGCGGGGAGTTGCGGGGCTGGGGCATCCGGCATGATGCGGCCCCCTGGTGGGTGGATGTGGACCGGGCCACGGGCCGCGATGGAAGGCCGGGCGGCATGCTGACGCGCATCGCCCTGCACGGCCTTTCCGTGGCGACCAGCGGCGACAGCAACCGGTTCATGACGGGGCCCGACGGAAGGCGCCTGTCGCATTCGCTGGACCCGCGTACAGGCTGGCCGGTGCCCGATGATCTGGCCGCCGTTACGGTGCTGCATGCCGACTGCATGATGGCCGACGCGCTGGCCACCGCCCTGACCGTGCTGGGGCCGACGGAAGGTCCAGACTGGGCGGCGGCGCGGGGGATCATGGCCCTGTTCGTGCGGCGGGTGGGGGCGGGCGTGGTGGAGATCATCACACCGGCCCTGGCCGCGTTGGCGGAGGAAGGGTGATGGACCGTTACCTCCTGGCGGGGCTGGTCGTGCTGACCTATGCCCTGTTTTGTACCGTCATTTTCCGTCGGCATGACGCCCGCAACCGCCCGGTGGCGGCGGGGGAGGGCATCCTGGTCGCCTATGCCACGCAGACGGGCTTTGCCGAGGAACTGGCGCGGCGCACGGTGGCGGGGCTGCTGGATGCCGGGCAGAAGGCCTGGGTGGAGGCCATCGACCGGCTGGATGCCGCCCGCCTAGCCGGCCTGGATCGCGCGTTGTTTATCGTCTCTACGACGGGGGAGGGCGACGCGCCCGACCATGCGGCGGGTTTCGTGCGCAGGGTGATGGGGGCGGGGGCGGCTTTGTCTGGCCTGCGCTATGGTGTGTTGGCGCTGGGCGACCGGGATTATGCGGGTTTCTGTGCCTTTGGGCATGCGCTTGACGGCTGGCTGCGGCGGCAGGGGGCACAGCCCTTGTTCGATCTGGTGGAGGTGGATGATGGCGATGCCGGTGCCCTGCGCCACTGGCAGCATCATCTGGGCCAGATGGCCGGCCATGTGCATCTGGCCGACTGGACCCCGCCGGACTATCAGGAATGGGTGTTGAGCGAGCGCCGGCACCTGAATCCCGGCAGTCCGGGCGGGCCGGTTTTCCACCTGCGCCTGATGCCGCCGGCGGGCGGGCCTGCGCAATGGCAGGCCGGGGACATTGCCGAGATCGGCCCCTGCAACCCGCCCGACGCCGTGGCCGCCGCCCTGATCGCGGCGGGTGGAGAGCGGGCGGAGACGCGGGGCGGCGTGACGCGGCCTTTGTCGCGCTGGCTGTTGGAAACCATCCTGCCGGGGGGGCGTGACCCGCTGCCCCACCGTGAATATTCCATCGCCAGCCTGCCCGCCGATGGCACGCTCGACCTTGTGGTCCGCCGTGTGACGGGACCGGATGGGCGGCTGGGCCTGGGGTCCGGCTGGCTGACGCGGCATGCGGCGCTGGGCGGCACGGTGCGCCTGCGCCTGCGCCGCAATGCCGGGTTCCACCCGCCGCCCGATGAAAGACCCCTGATCCTGATCGGCAATGGCACCGGCATCGCGGGCCTGCGCGCGCATATCAAGGCCAGGGCGGCGGCAGGCGGCGGGCGTGTCTGGCTGCTGTTCGGGGAACGCACGGCGGCGCATGACAGCCTGTTTGCCGACGAGTTGTCGGCATGGCAGGCGGCAGGGGTTCTGGATCGGCTGGACCTGGCCTTCTCCCGCGATGGCGACCGGCCCGTCTATGTGCAGCATCTTCTGGCCGCTGCCGGGGATCAGGTGGCGCAATGGGTGGCCGACGGGGCCGCCATCTATGTCTGCGGCAGCCTGGAAGGCATGGCGGGCGGGGTGCACCGGGTGCTGGGCGAGGTGCTGGGGGCCGACACGCTGGAGGAGTTGGCGGGGGCACGGCGGTACTGCCGGGATGTTTATTAGATCGTGTTTACGTTGACTGGAAGCACCCTGTCGTCATCCCGGCGACAAGCCGGGACCCAGCGTAGAGCGGCGTCTGCCGCGACATGAGTCATATCGGCGCTAACCGCGCCTCACGCTGGGTCCCGGCTTTCGCCGGGATGACGAGGAGAACGCGATGCCAGTCAAAAAAGTCTGCTCCAAGGGCCCGTCTTTCAGAGAAAAATTTGCAAATCATTCTTAATTGCATATTGTGCTTCCGTCAAAACCGCTGCCACGGAGATCATGATGCGCATTCCTTCTCTCGGTATTCTCGCCGCTCTGCTGTCCCTCACCGGCCCTGCCGCCGCCCATACCGGCTATCTGCTGCCCAACCTGTTCAACACGCCGCAGCGCGATCATGTGACGGTGGAGGCATCGTTCACCGAAGAGATGTTCACGCCGGATATCGTGATGAAGGCGGAGGATTATCATGTCGTTACGCCGGCGGGGGCCAAGGTGAAGCCCACCGTCACCTATCTGCGGGATCTGGCACTGTTTGAGGTGGAACTGCCGGAGGCCGGTACCTATCGCATCTCCACGGGTGTGCGTGCGGGGGCCACGCGCAAGATGGCCCTGGTGAATGGGAAGTGGGAGCCGGTGCGGGAGAAGGAGGGGGCACCGGCGGGGGTGCGGGTGGCCGACGCGCAGAGCATCACGCGGTCGGATGTCTATGTCAGCAAGGGTCCCGCCAGTGACAAGGCGCTGGTGCCCGCCGGGGTGGGGTTAGAGATTGTGCCGATGGCCCATCCCAACCGGCTGGATGCCGGGGGCGCGCTGCCGGTGCGGTTGCTGCTGGATGGCAAGCCGGTGGCCGGCGTAACGATCAGCCTGCAAGGCCCCAAGCTGCCCGATGAGGAGGATGCCAAGGCGGTGACGGTGACGACTGACAAGGAGGGCAAGGCCAGCGTCGCCCTGCCGCACGAAGGCACCTTTCTGCTGCTGGCCCGGCACCGGGTGGAGGCGGCGGACGGGCCGGTGGCGGTGAAGAGCCACAGCGCCACCCTGACCTTTGCTGTTGGGTCGTAAAAGGCAACGCCACCTTCGGCATATACACGCGCCGATATCCGATCTGCTACTCTGACCGTGGTTTCAGGATCGGGAGCGGATGAATGCTGACGGGTACGGCCGGATTGCTGCGGTTGCTGGCCGAGGGGGACAGCCGGGGGACGGCTGTGCTGGTGGATCTGCGCGATGTCCCCTATGCCGAGAACCCGCTGTTCCGGCATTCCATCGTGCATCTGCTGGACAGTTTCGCGGCACAGTTCCAGCCGGAGATCGTGGATGTCGGTCGCTATGCCCAGGTCTTCCTGTTCACCGACACCAATGCCCATCCCTTCATCGCCAAGCTGAAGGCCGTGGCGGCGGATTTCGCCGAGCAGCATATGGGCGCACCACGCTTTTCCATCCATCATTTGCCGCATGAGGCGGGGCGGCTGGCGGCCCTGCTGAAAAGGCTGGTGCCGATGGGGGCCGCGAATGCAGAGGATGAGGCGGAGGCGCCGGCCCTGAGTGCGGTGGAGCATCAGCAGCTGGCCGGTGTGCAGAAGCTGGCCGTCTATGAACAGGTGCTGGCCGGGGCCGATGTCTCATCGCTGGTCCGGGAAAGCCCGGTCTGGCGGCGGACGCCGTCGGGCGTGTGGAACCTGGAGTTCGGCGAGGTGACGGTGGCGCTGGATCATCTGGAACGCGCCGTGGGCACGCCGCTGCGCCGTGATCCCTGGCTGCTGGAACAGATCACACCCGTCCTGGACCGCCGCACCATCCGGCATTTCCAGCATGAGCCGTCGCGCCTTTACAGCCCGCACAGCATGAACCTGCAATGGCGGTCGGTGCTGGACCCGCTGTTCCTGGATTTCGTGCGCGACCTGACCTATGACCAGCGCCGCAACCTGATCGTGGAAATCTCCGCCATCGGTGCGGGTCTCACCGCTGAGGGGCTGAATGAGGCCATCGACACGCTGCGTCTGTGGGATTGCCGGGTCGCCATCGACCATCTGTCGCTGCGCCATGAGGAGCCGGGTTATCTGCCGCTGGAAGCCTTGGATTATCTCAAGCTGGACCTGATGGGGATCGGCGGGGAGGGGGCGGTGCCGCCGCTGCCCGACTGGATGCGGGCCTTCGGGACGGAACGGATCGTCGCCATCCATCCGCGCGATGCCGGTGTGCTGCGCGCGTGCCTGGGGATGGGTCTGGTGCTGGTGGAACAGCGCGACCGTCCGGTGGGCTGAGGGGGGATGTGATGCGGCCCTGCCGGTCTGTCTGGTCCTGGTGGATGAGATCGTGGCGTGGGAGGGGGTTGGGTAAAATACCAGCGGCACAAAATCATGACCGATGGTCTGGGGTGGCTACGTAGCGCGGATTAGGCGCAGCCGTAATCCGCGGGCTTCCCCGGCGTCGCTCCGCGGATTACGCTTCGCTAATCCGCGCTACGATGAAGTCTCGGTGGTGACATCAACGGTCAGTCATTTATGCCGATGGTATAAAGCCAAAAAGGCCCGCCCCGGTTTCCCGGTGCGGGCCTTTTTGTTTACAGCCAGATCAAATCCCGACCGCGTGACCGTCGGCCTGGCTCAGCGCCAGGTGGCGGCGGATATGGGCGATCAGCAGTTCGGTGCCGGTGGTGATGTCCATTTCGGACGTGTCCAGCACAAGTTCCGGGTTCACGGGCACCTCAAACGGGGCCGAGACGCCGGTGAATTGCTGGATCTTGCCGGCCTGGGCCGCCGCGTAGAGACCCTTGGGGTCGCGGGCGGCGCAGGTGGCGACATCGGCCTTCACCCACACTTCATGGAACCCGTCACCGATGATGGAGCGGGCCAGATCGCGCAGTTCGGTGGTGGGGGAGATCAGGCTGACCAGCACGACGGTGCCCGTCTCTGCCATCAGCTTTGCCACCTCTGCCACGCGGCGGACATTTTCCAGCCGTTCGGCGGGCGTGAAGCCCAGGTCCTTGTTCAGACCCTTGCGCAGATTATCGCCATCCAGCACGGCCACACGCCAGCCATCATCGAACAGACGACGCTGCGTGCCCATCGACAGCGTGGACTTGCCCGCACCGGACAGGCCCGTCAGCCAGACGACACCGCCGCGATGGCCGTTGCGCGCTTCGAACGCGTCACGGTCGACGGAGCTGTTGACGGCGGTGACGGGGCCGGCGACGGTGACGTTGCTGGCGGCCCCCAGCAGGATGCAGCCACCGACGATGCGGCCACCGCGCGCCAGACCGGCGCGGCCCGTGATGGGCAGGTCGGCGGCATGGTCAAAGGCGATGGGGGCGGAAGAACGCAGCACGATCTCCGCGATGCCGCCCTGACCCAGTTCGGAGCCTTCGCCATCGGTCAGGTGTTCGACATCCACCAGACGCTCGAACTTCTCCACCACCACCGGGTGTTCGGAGGTGGTCAGGCGCAGGGTGATGCGGCTGCCCGCCGTCAGGCTTTCCGGGTCCAGCCAGAAGGCACGGACGCGGATGGTGGTGGCGATGTGCGGCATATGGCCGGCGGGAGCGATGACCTGCCCGCGGTTGAGCGCGGCATCTTCGATGAAGGAGACGGCGACCGATTGCCCGGCCCGCGCCTCAGTCACCGAACCCTTGCCGGCATCGATGCTGGCGACCGTGGCCGGCTGACCCGTGGGCGCGATTTCGACCTTGTCGCCTACCTTCAGGCGGCCCGTCTCAATCCGGCCCACGGCCAGACGGGTGTCGCCCTTGCGGTACACATCCTGGATGGGGAAGCGCAGCAGCGCGTCGGTCCGGGCGGCGGTGGGGGTCAGGAGGTCGAGCGCTTCCAGCAGGGTGGGGCCACGATACCAGGCCATCTTGTCCGACCGCGCGGCGATATTGTCGCCATGGCGGGCCGAGAGCGGGATGACGTAAAGCGGCTCGATCCCCAGCTTTTGCAGATACTCGCTGACATCGCCGGCCACACCCTTCCAGGCGTCTTCGGCGTGATCGACCAGATCCATCTTGTTGACGGCCACGATCACCTTGCGCACGCCCAGCAGCGACAGCAGGTAGGCGTGGCGGCGCGTCTGTTCGGAGATGCCGCGTTCGGCATCGGTGACCAGCACGGCGGCATCGGCGGCGGCGGCCCCGGTGACCATGTTGCGCAGGAATTCACGGTGGCCCGGCGCATCGATGATGACATAGGGGCGCTTGGGCGTCTTGAACCAGATGCGCGTGGTGTCCAGCGTGATGCCCTGATCACGCTCGATCTGCAGCGCGTCCAGCAGGAACGACCATTCCATATGCAGGCCGCGCTGTTCGGAGACCTTCTTCAACTCCGCCAGACGGCCTTCGGGCAGGCTGTCGGTATCGTGCAGCAGGCGACCGATCAGGGTCGACTTGCCATGATCGACATGGCCGACAATGACGATGGGATAGGGGGCCAGGAGGGCCTTTTTCGGGGACAGAGCCGGGGCCGGATTGATATCAGCCCGCAATGCGGCGTTCGCCATGATCTTCTTTACCCGTATTCTTAGAGGTAACCAGTCGCACGCAGGCGTTCGAACGCATCTTCGGCCTCATGGTCCATGGACCGGCCGGCGCGTTCGGGCGTGCGCGTGGTTTCCAGTTCGTCGATGATCTCGTCGATGGTGCTGGCATTGCTGTCCACCGGGAAGGTGATGCCGATTTCGCCCAGCGAGCGGAAACGCTTGCCATCCTTGGCGAAATAGAGCGGCACCAGGGGGATTTCTTCCCGCTTGATGTAGCGCCAGACGTCAACCTCGGTCCAGGCCAGCAGCGGATGCACGCGGGTATGGGTGCCGGGCGTGCGCTCAATCGTGTACTGGTCCCAGAATTCGGGCGGCTGGTGGGCGGCCTGCCAGGCGCCGTCCAGGCCACGCGGGCTGAAGATGCGTTCCTTGGCGCGGGTGGCCTGTTCATCGCGGCGGATACCGGTGATCAGCCCGTCGAACTGATACTTCTCCAGCGCGGCGGCCAAGCCCAACGACTTGCGGGCCGCGATGCGCGTGCCCGGCGGCAGGGTCGGGTCCGTCATCTCGATCGGCGGGCATTCATCCTTGATCAGGTTGAGGCCCCATTCCTCGGCATACCGGTTCCGGAACTCATACGATTCCGGGAATTCCAGGCCGGTATCCAGATGCGCCACGGGGAACGGCAGTTCGCCCATGAACGCCTTGCGGCACAGCCAGATCAGGACGTTGCTGTCCTTGCCCAGTGACCAGAGCAGACCCAGACGCTTCAGGCGCACGCGCGCCTCGCGCAGGATATAGATGCTCTGGGCTTCCAGCTGGTCGAGATGGTCGAGATGTTGATCAGTGCTGCTCATCAGGAGGCTCCCACCAGATTTGTTGCGGACGAAGGCGGCAGGTGGATCCCGCATTCCGTCTTTTCCTGGCCGCGCCAGCGGCCTGCTCTAATGTCTTCGCCCGGTGCGACACGGTCGGTACAGGGCATACAGCCCACGGAGAGGTAACCATCCTCCTCCAGCGGGTGATGCGGCAGACCGTGCCGGTCAAGATAGGCTTCCACGTCGGCGCGGGTGTAACCGGCCAGCGGGTTGATCTTGATCTTGCCCTCGGCCGCTTCGAACAAGGGCAGTTCGATGCGCGTCGTGGCCTGATAACGCTTGCGCCCCGTGATCCAGGCGCCGAACGGTGCCAGACCGGCATCCAGCACCTGCACCTTGCGGAAGTCACAGCAGGCTGTGTTGCTGGTGCGCCAGAGAAGGCCGTCCTTGTCGTTGGCCTCCTCCGCCTCGGTGGTGGGCGACAGCTCACGCAGGCCGGTCAGGCCCAGTGTTTCGACAAGCTTGCGCTTGTAGCGCAGCGTCTCGCCAAACAGCTTGCGCGTGTTCACGAACAGCACGGGCAGGTCGCGGTCGATCTGTGCCACCATATGCAGCAGGACCGCACTTTCCGTGCCGAAGGAGGAGACCAGCGCCAGCTGACCCTTGAATTCCGTCTCGATCAGGGGCTGGAGAAGCGCCACCCCCTCCAGATGACCGTAACGGGCGTTCAGGTCGCGGGCGCGGGCCTGAAGGTCGGTGATCATGCCGGGACCGTGCCTTTCAGATGCCGGCGCAGCAGTGAGACGCCTTCCTCCCGGCCAAGCGCCGGCTGAAACGCCACCGAGATTTCCTTCAGCGCATGTGCCCAGGCGGGGCCGACACGGTCCGCCGGCACCACCACCGTATCCACGCCCACGCGGGTCAGGAACAGGTACTGGTCGGGGATGATATGGCCGAAAGCCCTGATCTCGCCCTTGTAATCGAACCGTTCCCGCAGCTCGCGCGCCGCAGAGAAGGCGCGGCCATCGCGGAATTTCGGGAATTCCAGGGCCACCAGCGACAGGGAACCCAGATCATCCGCGATCTCGGTGGCCAGCTGATTGGATTTCAGCCGCACGCCGACGGCATCGCGCCGGGCGGTCAGCGCGTCGCGTTCGCTGCGCCAGCGTTCCAGGGAGACGATGACCGCCCCCTCGGCGGGGATGTCCTGGTCATCGGCAAGGTCGGTCCAGCGGTCGTCGATGGGCAGACCACGATCAAGCACGGGCATAGAGAGCCTCCTTGAACGGGGCGTGGCCGGTACGGGCCAGCGTCTGAATGAAAATCTCGCCGGGCTGGCGCAGCTTCACGAAGGTGTTCACCACCGTCTCGACCGCATCGATGATGCCGTCATAATCGAAGCCGGGGCCGACGATCTCCCCCAGGGCCGCGTTGGTGCCGGCATCGCCGCCCAACAGGATCTGGAACAGTTCCTCGCCCTTCTTGTCCACGCCCAGAATGCCGATATGGCCGACATGGTGATGGCCGCAGGCATTGATACAGCCGCTGATCTTGATCTTCAGCTCACCCAGATCATGCTGCCGGTCCAGATCGGCGAACCGTTCGGCGATACGCTGTGCCACCGGGATGGCGCGGGTATTGGCCAGCGCGCAGTAATCCAGGCCGGGGCAGGCGATGATATCGCTGATCAGGCCGGCATTGGCGGTGCCCAGGCCGGCGGCGTCCAGCGCCTTCCACAGGGCGTAAAGATCATCCTGACGGACATGGGCCAGAACCAGGTTCTGCTCATGCGTCACGCGGACTTCGCCAAAGCTGTAGAGATCAGCCAGATCGGCGACGGTTTCCAGCTGGTCGGCCTCGGCATCGCCCGGAATGCCGCCGATGGGCTTCAGGGAGATGGTGGCGATGGCGTAACCGGGCGTCTTGTGTTCCGTCAGGTTGGTGCGGGTCCAGCGGGCAAAGGCCGGATCGGCTGCCTTCGCGGCCTCAAAGCTGTCGGAGATGGCGGGCAGATCGACCCAGGGCGGCGGGGCGAAATGGGTCTGGATCGCGTCCACGATGGCGGGATCGACATAGAATTTCTGCCGCGGCAGCCGGGCATATTCTTCTTCGATCAGGCCGATGAACTTGTCGGCGCCCATCTCGTTCACGGTGATCTTGATGCGCGCCTTATAGATATTGTCGCGCCGGCCCAGCTGGTTATAGACGCGCAGGATGGCTTCCAAATAACCGATGATCTCTTCCACCGGCACGAAGTCGCGCGCCTTGACGGCCAGATAGGGGGTGCGACCCTGGCCACCGCCGACATAGACGGTGAAGCCCACCCGGCCCGTCGCCTCGTCCTTCAGCGCGATCAGGCCGATATCATGCACCTGCACCGCGGCGCGGTCGTTCGGGCTGCCCGTGATGGCGATCTTGAACTTGCGCGGCAGATAGGTGAATTCCGGGTGCATGGTGGACCATTGCCGCAGGATCTCCGCATAGACGCGGGGGTCCACCAACTCGTCCGCCGCCGCACCGCAGAACTGATCCGTGGTGACGTTGCGGATGCAGTTGCCGCTGGTCTGGATGGCATGCATGTCCACTTCGGCCAGTTCGCGCAGGATGGTGGGCACATCCTCCAGCTTGGGCCAGTTGAACTGAATATTCTGGCGCGTCGTGAAATGGCCATAGCCCTTGTCATAGACGCGCGCGATGCGGGCCAGACGCCGGACCTGGGTGGAAGACAGCATGCCGTAGGGCACGGCCACGCGCAGCATATAGGCATGAAGCTGCAGGTAGAGGCCGTTCATCAGCCGGATGGGCTTGAACTCCTCCTCCGTGATCTCCCCCTTGATGCGGCGTTCGACCTGGGCGCGGAACTGCTCCACACGCTCGAAGATGAAGGTCTTGTCGAACTCGTCATAGCGATAGACGGCGGCGTGGGCGTCGGCCGGCTGATTGCTGCGGAGGGTGGGGCTGTGCGTATCAGGCATGGGGGTCGGGCCTGTCTTCTCTGTCAATTCGGTGTTTCAGTCGGGTCAGGCGGCGGACTGGCGGGCCTGCTTGCCCAGGTCGCGGCGGACGGTGGGGCCGATGGCCTTCAACCGTTCGCGCAGATGGGTGGGGCGGGTCCCGGCCTCGGTGATCTCCACATCCAGCGGATAGACATCAACCACAAGCTGACGCTTTTCTTCGGCCTTGGCGAAATCAAGCGCCTGGGCGATGGCATCACCCTCGAACACGGCCGCCAGGGCCACATCCTCTACCCAGGCATTGCCCGCACCCAGCCACACGGCCTCCCCGTCCAGAAGACGGCTGGCGGCGACGGATTGCTGGGTTCCCTTGGCTTTGACCAACATCTCTTAGGTCTTCCCTGTCTCAAACGGCTTCGCGCAGGTGATCGGGCACCAGCGTGGTGATAAGGGCGGGGTCGGCCAGACGGACGACATCGCCGATGATGATGATCGCCGGCCCCACCAGCCCATGCGCCGCCGCCAGCGGTGCCAGGGTGGCAAGGGTGCCGGTGATCAGCTTCTGATCCGGTCGCGTGCCCTTTTCGATCAGGGCAGTGGGGGTGTCGGCCGGCATCCCGGCCTCCGTCAGGCGGCGGGCGATGGTTTCCGCCGCCGTCAGGCCCATATAGACAACCAGCGTGTGGCGCAGGCGGGCCAAAGCCTGCCAGTCCAGGTCCGGTTCCCCATCCTTGCCATGGCCCGTCACGAAAGTGACGCCGGCGGCATGGTCGCGGTGGGTGACGGGGATGGCGGTGGAGGCACCGCAGCCGAGCGCCGCCGTGATGCCGGGGACGATCTCCACCGGGATATTGGCGGCGCGCAGGGCCTGCATTTCTTCGCCACCACGCCCGAACAGGAACGGGTCGCCACCCTTTAACCGGACCACGCGGTGGCCGGCCTTGGCCTCGGCCACCAGCAACTGGTTGATGGCTTCCTGGCTCATCGTGTGATGCGACTTGGACTTGCCGACATAGATGCGGCGGGCGTCGCGGCGGACATAGTCCATGATCCGCTCATCCACCAGCTTGTCATGCACGACCAGATCGGCATCCTGCAGCACCCGCAGCGCACGCAGGGTCAGCAGGTCCGGATCACCGGGGCCCGCACCCACCAGGGCGACCGTGCCGGTCCTGGCCTGCCCGTAATCGGGATTATTGACGGCGGCCAGCAGGGCTTCGCGCGCCGACTGTTCCCGGCCTGCCAGGAAGTCACGCGCCACGGGGCCGTCGATCACCGCCTCCCAGAAGCGGCGGCGGTTGGTTTCGCCTTCGCGGGTGGCCTTCACGGCGGTGCGGAAACTGTCCAGCAGGGTGGTCAGCCGGCCCAGGCCGGGTTCCAGTGCGGCTTCCAGCCGTTCACGCAGACGCCGGACCAGCACGGGGCTGGCGCCACCGGACGAGATGGCGATGGTGATCGGCTCCCGGTCGATGATGGCCGGCATGATGAAGCTGGACAGGGCCGGCTTGTCCGGGACATTGACCAGGATGCCGGCCTTATTGGCTGCATCGGCCACGGCGCGGTCAACCTCTTCCACATCGGTGGCGGCGAAGATGATCCGGTGATCTTCCACATCATTTGGTGTGAAATCCCGGACAATGACCGTATCGGCCAGTTTGGCGAGGTCGGGATGGATTTCAGTGGCGATGATGGTCAGGCGGCAACCGGCCTTGGCCACCAGCCGCGCCTTGCGCAGAGCCAGTTCGCCGCCGCCCACCACCAGAACCTTCTGCCCTTCCAAAGGCAATGACACCGGAAATCCACGCAAAGCCATCGCTCAGCTCCACACCTACCGCACCTGCGGAATGAGGGAGATTTGATCCCGTTTTTACGGCGTGTCGAGGTGAAATATTATTTCTCCAATATTCCTAGGTTAAATATAGGGATTAAATCTGTGAGAAAATTTTGATATTTATCAATGACATGGGTGGATAGGTAAAGTAGGTGTTAAAGGCACTTATCGGGGGTGTACACGGCAGCCATGCGCCGATAGGGCGCTTGGGTGTGAAATACCCGGTTGAACGCGCAGCCTATGTACATTAGCTGTCGTGGCAATGCGGAATCATGGCCGGGACTCTGCTACCGGTCGCCTGTGACGAAGGAAGTTGGATATGAGCGCGTTCATCGAAAGCAAGGTGCTGTCCGTCCATCATTGGACCGACACGCTGTTCAGCTTCACCTGCGAACGCGAGCCCGCCTTCCGCTTTGAAAACGGCCACTTTGTCATGATCGGCCTGACGGTGGATGGCAAGCCGCTGACCCGCGCCTATTCCATCGTCTCGCCCAACTATGCCGAGCATCTGGAATTCCTGTCTATCAAGGTGCCGAACGGCCCCCTGACCAGCCGGTTGCAGCATATCCAGGTGGGTGACACGGTGATCCATGGCCGCAAGTCGGTGGGCACGCTGGTGACCAGCTCCCTGGTCCCGGCCAAGAACCTGTACATGTTCTCCACCGGTACCGGTCTGGCCCCGTTCATGAGCATCATCCGGGACCCGGAGGTCTATGCCAAGTATGACCGCCTGATCCTGACCCATACCTGCCGCACCGTGGGCGAGCTGGCCTATCACGACTACATCACCAATGACCTGCCGAACGATGAGTTCCTGGGCGAGGATGTGGCCGCCAAGCTGACCTATTACCCGACGGTGACGCGCGAGCCGTTCCGCAACCAGGGCCGTATCACCGACCTGATCCGGAACCACAAGCTGTTCGAGGATATCAAGGCCGCCCCCCTGGACCCCGCTAACGACGTCGCCATGATCTGCGGCGGGCCGGACGTTCTGGCCGAGACAGTGGAACTGCTGAAGGAACGCGGCTTCACGGAAGGGGCCGGGCATACGCCGGGCAATTACGTGATCGAAAAGGCGTTCGTGGAGAAGTGAGGGTTAGCGGGGTGCCCCCAAAGGGCACCCCGGTTTGGTTTTGGGGTTGGGTGGCGGGTGGTGTAGAATAATCCCAAGACGGGGATGAACCATGCTGCCGCTGATCGCCAAACGCCGGGATGATATCGCCGCCCTTTGCCGGCGGTTCAATGTGCGTCGCCTGGACATTTTTGGATCGGCGGCGCGTGGCGATGATTTTGATCCCGCCAGGTCGGATATCGACTTCATCGTGGAATATCAGGCGGGGAGCGATGGCCCGTCCTTGCAGGAGTTCCTGTCGCTGCGGGAGAAACTGTCCGCGCTGCTGGGCCATACTGTCGATCTGACCAGTGCCGGTGCGGTGCGTAATCCCTATGTCCGGGCGGACATTGATCGGTCGCGGGTGCAGGTTTATGCGGCGTGATCCCAAAGCCTATCTATGGGATATCCGAGATAGCGCGGACGCTATTGTGGAATTTACCCATGGGCGGAACTTCAAAGATTATCAGCGTGACCGAATGCTGCGATCCGCTGTGGAGCGACAATTTGAGATCATCGGAGAAGCCCTGGGTCAGATGTCGAAGATCGCACCGGATGTCGCAAAGCAGATTCCAGATTTCGCGCGGATTGTCGCTTTCCGAAATTTGCTGATTCACGGATATGCGGTCGTGGATGACGCCATCGTCTGGCGCACCTTAAAGGAAGACTTGCCATTGTTACGCGCGGCGGCGGACCGAATATTAGCAGACCGCTAATCATCCATTCGCTCAAATATCCGCGCCCTGGTCCTTATAGTCGGCCGCGAATACATGGTCCATGACGCGGGCGGGGTTGGCGCAGCCGGCTTCGCCCACGATTTTGGCAGGCACGCCAGCCACCGTGGTGGCGCGTGGCACGTCGCGCAGGACGACGGAGCCGGCGGCGACGCGGGCGCAGTCGCCGACATGGATATTGCCCAGCACCTTGGCATTGGCGCCCAGCAGCACGCCCGACCCGATCTTGGGATGGCGGTCGCCATCATCCTTGCCATTGCCGCCCAGGTTGACCCCGTGCAGCATGGAGACATTGTCGCCCACGACCGCGGTTTCGCCCACCACCACGCCGGTGGCATGGTCGATCATCACGCCGCGCCCGAACCGGGCATTGGGGTGGATATCGACGCCGAAGACCACCGACGAACGGCTTTGCAGATAGAGCGCCATGTCGCGGCGGCCCAGATGCCAGAGCCGATGTGCCATGCGGTGGGTTTCCAAAGCCTGGAAGCCCTTGAAATACAAAACCGGCTCAATATGGCGGTGGCAGGCGGGGTCGCGGTCCAGAACGGCGGCGACATCGGCGCGGAAATCCTGGCCCATCTCCGGCTCGGCGTTCAGCGCGTCGGTGAAGGCCTGCACCAGCAGCTCGCCCTGCACATCCTGATGCGCCAGACGGGTGGCGATACGGTGGATGATGGCCATTTCCAGCGAGGGCTGGTTCAGGATGGCGCCATAGAACAGGGCGGCCAGCAACGGTTCATCCGCCACGGCCTGCGCCGCCTCATTCCGCAGGGCGGCCCAGATCGGGTCCAGATTGGCAAGCGTCTGGGAAACAGGGGCGACACGCGCGGACATGGGCTGCCTCGAAACAAAGGGCAAATCTTAACGGCTATTTGATCATAGCAGGGGGGCGTGGCAAGGGCGATTGTGGGGCGTTTGCGGCATGGGTGGTACGCTGGCCTGCGCGTGGCGGCGGTCGACAGGGGCGGCGTTGCCGTGCATCATCCTGTTTTCCAAAAGAAATTCCGGGGGACGTGATGGGGGATGAGGTGATGCGGTCCGGCGATGGCTGTCCCATTGAACCGGCGGTGCGGACCATCGCCATGCCGGCCGATACCAATCCGGCGGGCGATATTTTCGGCGGCTGGTTGATGGCGCAGATGGATCTGGCCGCCGGCAATGCCGCCGCAAGACGGGCGCGCGGACGCTGCGCCACGGTCGCCGTCGATGGCATGGTCTTTCACCGGCCCGTGTCGGTGGGGGATGAGGTCAGCCTTTACGCCATCATCGAGCATATTGGCCGCACGTCGATGAAAATCCATGTCGAGGCCTGGCGCCGGTCGCGGTTTGACGAGGCGCGGTTCAAGGTGACGGAGGCCCTGTTCACCTTTGTCGCCATCGACGAGAATGGGCGCCCGCGCGCCATCCCACCCGCCGACACCCAGGAGTAGGAACCATGACCCTGCCGACCAGCAGCCCCATTGAGCTGATCATCGTTCCCAAAAGCCATGATGTGGGCGGGTTTGAGGTGCGCCGCGCCCTGCCCAGCGCCAAGCGCCGCATGGTCGGCCCTTTCATCTTCTGGGATCAGATGGGACCGGGATACTTCCCCGCCGGCACCGGCCTGGATGTCCGCCCGCACCCGCATATCGGCCTGTCCACCGTCACCTATCTGACGGAAGGCGAGATCATGCACCGCGACAGCGTGGGCAGCGTGCAGGCCATCCGCCCCGGCGCCATCAACTGGATGACCGCCGGCAAGGGCATCGTGCATTCCGAACGCACCGAGGCGGGCCTTCGGGCCAATGGCAACCATCTGGCCGGTATCCAGAGCTGGATCGCCCTGCCGCAGCGGTTTGAGGAGATCGAGCCGGGGTTCAGCCATTATCCAGCCGAGGGCCTGCCCATCATCAGCGACCATGGCGTCTGGATGCGCCTGATCGCCGGCGAACTGTTCGGGGAGGCGTCGCCCGTCCGTACCCTGTCCGAGACCATCTATATGGAGATGCTGCTGGATGCCGGGGCCAAGGTGGAAATCCCGGCCAGCCATCCCGAACGCGCCCTTTATCTGTTCGACGGGCGGATCAATATCGCCGGCGATGTGTTCACCGCAGAGGGTGGGCAGGGGCAGTTGCTGGTCCTGCGCGAGGGCGACGCCCTGACGGTCCATGCCGAGTGCAATACGCGCCTGCTGCTGCTGGGTGGGGAGCCGATGGACGGCCCGCGCTATATCTATTGGAACTTCGTTTCGTCGTCCAAGGAGCGGATCGAGGATGCGAAGTCGGACTGGCGCAATGGCAAGTTCCCGACGGTTCCGGGGGAGACGGAGTTCATTCCGCTTCCGGAATGATAATTGATACGGGTCCGAAATGACTGAAGCACTGCGCGTCCTGGGTAAGGCATCCTCCATCAATGTCCGCAAGGTCCTGTGGACCTGCCGGGAGGTCGGGCGCGATTTCGTGCGCGAAGATTGGGGCAGCGGGTTCCAGCCCGTGGATACCGACGATTTCCGCGCCATGAACCCCAATGCCCAGGTGCCGGTGATACAGGTCGCCGATGGCTATCTGTGGGAGAGCAACAGCATCTGCCGCTGGCTGGCGGCGGATGCGGAAAGGGCGGACCTGCTGCCCGTGGCGCCGCTGGCGCGGGCGCGGGTGGAGATGTGGATGGACTGGCAGGCCACGGAGCTGAACCAAGCCTGGCGTTATGCCTTCATGGCGCTGGTCCGCAAGAGCCCGGCCTTTGCCGATCCCGATGCCATTGCGGCAGGCGTGGCGGCGTGGAACCGGCAGATGGGGATATTGGAAGGGCAGTTGGCGAAGACCGGCGCCTATGTGGCGGGGCAGGGCTTCACGCTGGCCGATATCGTCCTGGGCCTGTCCACCAACCGCTGGAAGATGACGCCCATGGAGCGCCCGCATCTGCCGGCGGTGGAGGATTGGTGGGCGCGGCTGCGCGAGCGGCCTGGGTTCCGGGAGTTTGGGGAGAATGGGGTGGCGTGAGGGGGAAGCGTCGCGCTTGTCATAGTTTGTTTGGAGCGGCTTCCCCCCCCAGTGTCATTCCCGCGAAAGCGGGAACCCAGCGTTTAGCGGCGTCTGCCGCGATATGACTCATATCGGCGCTGACCGCGCCTTATGCTGGGTCCCCGCTTTCGCGGGGATGACTGTTGAGGCAAGCCCAACACGATCCTATCAAAATCTGACAAACTTTAAGGGCGGGGACCTTATCCTCCCTCACTCCCGATGCCAGTCCCGGTCCAGGCGGCGCGAGGCTAGGAAGAACAGGATGGCGGCCAGGGCGTAGAAGCTGAGGCAATAAAGGATGGAGTAGCGCAGGCTTTCATCCCCGTACCCGGCACGCAGAATGTCGGACAACTTGCCCAGGAACCAGGTGCCGAAGCCGATCCCGATCAGATTATTGATGAACAGGAAGATGGCCGACGCCGTGGCGCGCATGTTGGCGGGCACCAGATGCTGCACCGCCGACAGGGTGGGGCCCAGCCACATCAGGGCCAGCGCCTGCGGCACCACGAACAGGAAGAACATCAGGACTGGCGAGCCGGTATTCACGGCCCCGAAGAAGAAGGGCAGGGAGATCAGGAAGGCCGTGGCGGGGACGCGCGCATAGTTCGCCTTGTTGCCGGCCCCCAGCCGGTCGCCCAGCGACCCGCCCAGCCAGACCCCGATCAGCCCGCCGATAAAGACGATGGCCGAGAAGAACAGGCTGCGGTCGACCAGTGCCATATCGTGGCTGCGCTGGAAGAAAGAGGGCAGCCAGAAGGCCAGCCCATAGCCCATGACGGAGGAGAAAGACGCGCCGAAGGCCAGCAGCCAGAAGGACAGCTTGCCCGACAGGGTGGAGAGCACAGCCTTCAGGCTGGCGGGTTGCGGTTTGGCCAGGGCTGCGTCAAGACCGCCGCGCGCCGGTTCCTTTACCGTCAGCTTCAGCAGCGGCGCCAATCCCAGACCGACAAGGCCGCAGATGATGAAGGCCCAGCGCCAGCCGATCTGATGCGCGATCAGGCCGCCGAACAGGATGCCCAGCGACATGCCGATGGGGATGCCGAAACTATAGGCCGCGAGCGCGCGGGCCCGTTCCTTGGGCGGGAAATAATCGGCGATCAGGGAATAGGCCGGGGCCACACCGCCCGCCTCCCCCACGCCCACACCCAGCCGGCACAAGAACAACTGCCAGAAGCTGGTGGCGGCACCGCACAGGGCGGTAAAACCGCTCCACACCGCCAGCGAGACGGTGATGATCCAGGTCCGGTTGAACCGGTCGGCCAGCATGGCGATGGGCACGCCCATGGCGGTGTAGAACAGCGCGAAGGCCCAGCCGCCCAGCCATCCCAGATCGCTGTCGGTCAGGTTCAGTTCGGCTTTGATCGACGGCGCCAGGATGCCCAGGATCTGCCGGTCGATGAAATTGAAGATATAGACCAGGATCAGGACGACCAGCACATAGGTGCGATAGGCATTGCCGCCTTGGCGGCCCACGGTCGCGTCGCTGTTCATCACGATCCCTTATGAAATGTCTTGGGAAAGAAGGGCCGCGTCCCCCGGAGGAAACGCGGCGCCAGGCAGGGAGATAGTCACATGAAACGCCGCCGGGCCGTAATGTGGAAATAGGGCCGGCCCGGTGATGGGTTGCCCTCACCCTCCCAAGCCTTCCGGCTTGGGCCCCTCCCTCTCCCACCTTCGTGGGCGAGGGGCGAAGCTTTCCGCAGGCGAGGGATGGTGGTGAGGGAACCCGGAGATCAGAAGCGATACTCGACCGTGGCGGTCACGGTGCGCGGCGCGCCGTAATAGCCGATGATGCTGTCGCCGAACAGGGCGCCGGGGAAGTTGTAGCCGCCGACGCGGTACTTCTTGTTGCCCAGGTTCTTGCCATGCAGGCCGACCGACCAATTGTCGCTGGCGGCGGTCCAGACGGCGGACAGGTCGTAGAGCGTGTAGCCGTCCTGATCCAGCAGCGGGTTCGGGAATTCGAACAGCGAGAAGCCGCTGCGGTGCGCGGCATTGCCGGTCAGGGTCAGGGTGCCGGCATCGCCCATGTCATGGGCGTAGGTCAGGCCGAAATTCGCCGTCCATTTCGGCGTGTTCTGGAACACGGCGGTGTTGGCGATATTGTCGTAAACCTTGCTGGTCAGGTTGTAGCGCAGGAACTTGTTGAATTCCGCGTCGATGTAACCGATGGCGAAATTGGCCGTCAGTTCATCGGTAACGGCAAGCAGACCCTCGGCCTCCAGACCCTTGATGGTGGAGGAACCGACATTGTCCACGAAGCTGACGACGGTGGTGCCCGACGGCACCTGGGTCGTCACCTGCTGGCCCTTATAGTCGGAATAGAAGGCGGCCAGGTTCAAGGTGGCGCGGCCATCCAGGAAGCGGGACTTGGACCCGACCTCGTACGTGTCCACCAGCTCCGGATCATAGCCATTGGCTGTGTCCGGCGTGGAGATCACGTCACCGCGCATGTCGAAGCCGCCCGACTTGAAGCCCCGGCCATAGGAGGCATAGAGCGTGAAGTCGCGGGTCGGTTCATAGGTCAGGCTGACGCGGGGCGTAAATTCGTCAAAGGTGCGCTGGTTGGTGTAGTTGGAGCGGATCAGCGTCGGGTTGCGCGCCGCACCGCCGAACAGCGGGCTGGTCAGGCCGGCATAGTTCACGCGGTAGACGGTGCCCGTCTTCTTGTCCGAGGTATAGCGCGCGCCGACCGATGCCTTGACCTGATCGGTCAGTTCATAGGTGAAGTCGGCGAAGGCGGCGTAGGACTTGGTATCGACCGAGCCGGAGGTCAGCGTGGTCAGGTTGGCCAGCGCCAGGATCGTGTCGAACGCGCCCTCGGCGTGGGCATCCATGTAGTAGAGGCCGGCAACGCCCTTCAGGCGGTCACCTTCATACACCAGCTGCAATTCCTCGCTGAACTGGTCATCCTCGTAATAGGCGGGGATGTCGAGGATCTTGGCGGGCAAATTGTCAAAGTCGATGACGGTGTCGGAGCGGCCATCGCGATAGGCGGTGATGGACTTCACCGTCACGCTGTCATTGACGTTGTACTCGATGGTGCCGGACACGCCCTCGTTCTTCACCTTCTGCTTGCCCGTCAGGCCGGCACGCGTGTCATAGACACTGTCCAGGACCGGGACGGTCGGGGTGGCGAACAGGCGGTAGCCATGGCGGGGATTGCTGTCATCCACCGTCTTGTCGGCGGCAACGCGGATGAACAGATCCTCGTTCGGCTTGAATTCCACCGACAGGCGGCCGGCGGACACGTCCTTGTTGTAATGTTCCTGACCCGTGGTCAGGTTCTTGCCGAAGCCGTCGCGGCGGTACAGGGCCACGGCACCCGACACGCCCACATTCTCCGTCACCGGTGCGGAACCGGACAGGATCAGGTCGGTCTGCTTATAGGAGCCGACCTGCACCTTGGCCTTCATGTGCGGCTCGTCATCGATGCGCTTGGTCACATACTTGACGGCACCGCCGATGGTGTTGCGGCCATAGAGCGTGCCCTGGGGACCGCGCAGAACCTCAATCCGTTCGATGTCGAAAATGTCGAGCACGGCACCCTGTGGGCGGGCCACATAAACATCGTCGACATAAAGGCCCACACCGGGTTCAAAGCCCCACAGCGGGTCCTGCTGACCCACGCCGCGGATGAAGGCGATCAGGGTGGAGTTGGAACCGCGCGCCACCTGCATGGTCAGGTTGGGCGTGGTCTTGGTCAGCGAGGTGATGTCCTGCGTGCCGGCATTTTCCAGCTGTTCGGCGGTGAAGGCCGAGATGGAGACGGGCACGTCCTGCAGGCTTTCCGCGCGGCGGCGGGCCGTCACGACGATCTCGCCCAGGATGCCTTCGCTGGCGGTTTCCTGGGCCGGGGCCTGCTGTGCCAGGGCGGGCAGGGAAGCCAGGCTGGTCAGGGCCGTGCCGGCGCAGAGCAGGGCGGTGATGGAGGATTTACCGAACGACTTCTTCATGGTTCTCCCTTTCATTCTCATTGAGCGCCGGCGGGTTCATCCCGCCCGGCACCGGTTGCATCCGCACCACCCGGCGGGGGCAGGGTGGCGGCGAAACGGGTCAGCGTGCTGTTGAACAGGTCGGGTTCTTCCAGATGCGGGGCATGGCCCGACCGGTCGAACCCGATGGTGATGGCATGGGCCAGCAGTGAGGCCAGCGCCTGGGCCGTATCCTGGGAGTAAAGCCGCGACAATTTTCCGTGCGTCACCAGGACGGGCACGGAAATGCCCGGCAGCAAGGGGCGGAAATCCTGCGCCGTCAGCGAGGTCCAGAGCCGGGCCATGGCCACGGGGTCGCTGTCCGCCACCTCCGTCTCTGCCCAGCGGCGCAGGATGGCCTGTTCCACATCCAGACCTTCGGCGAAGATGCGGGCGGCAACACGCGGGCCGACGGCGGGCCAGTTGGCGACCATGGCGGCCTGGCTTTGCCGTGCCGATTTGGCCGCCGAACTGCCGCGCAGGCCCAGATCCCAGCCATCGCCATTGATGACGCGGGGTGCCATGTCGATGGAGATCATCCCGGCCACCCGCGACGACAGCCCGTCCAGCAGCGCGCGCCACAGCACCATGGCCCCCATCGACCAGCCCACGACCAGCAGGTCGTTCAGGTCCAGATGGTTGGCCAGTTCCACGATGTCGCGGGCCAGAAGATCGATGGAAAGATCACCATCCGCCGCCCGCGAGCGGCCATGGCCGCGCAGATCGATGCTGATGATGCGGAAGCTTTGCGACAGGCCTTCGACCTGCGGGCGGAAGAAACCGGCATGTGTGGCCCAGCCATGGACCAGCAGCAGCGGCCGCCCGTGCCCCACATCATCATAGGCGATTTTCGCCTGATCGCTGGTGACCAGATACGGCATGCGCCGACATTTCCCCTTGAAGCTTCCATCCCGTGCCGGTGTTCGTTATCCCGCCCTGGACCGATTGCGCTGGTCGTGGAAGGTTGGGGTTGATGGAGATCGATTGGTCGATCTTCCGTCCGGCTTGCCCCCATGCTTGCGGCAAATCGAAACCTGAGTCAATATTCAAGTTGCAGCCAGGGAGGAAATCATGGGCGGCGAAGAGACGGCAACGTCCAAGGCCCCGCGCACCGAAAGGGGCAAGCGGACATTGCGCAAGCTGCTGGACGCGGCGGCGGCGGAGTTCGGGGAGCGCGGGTATCACGAGGCGTCGATCAGCGGCATCACGCAGCGGGCAGGCGCCGCCTTGGGCACCTTCTACACCTACTTCGACAGCAAGGAGCAGGTGTTCCGCGCCCTGGTCGATGATATGGGCCATCTGACGCGCCAGCACATCGCGGAGCGGGTGCCCGGCAATGTCGACCGTCTGACGGCGGAACGGCTGGGCCTGGAGGCGTTCATCGAGTTCGTGCGCGAGCACAAGGACCTGTACCGCATCGTCATGGAGGCGCAGTTCGTCGCCGAGGATGCGTATCTGAATTATTACAAGGTCTTCGCCGCCGCCTATACCCGCAACCTGGCCCAGGCCGCCGAGAAGGGCGAGATCAGGCCGGGGCATGAGGAGGAACGCGCCTGGGCCTTGATCGGGATGAGCGTGTTCCTGGGCATGCGCTATGCCGTGTGGAGCAGCGACAAGAGCGCCAAGGAAGTGGCCGATGCGGCGGCGGAGCTGATCACCTTCGGCCTGTCGCCCCTGGCGCGCGGGGGAGGTGGGATGTGATCCCCTGCATCTTCGACATTACCGCCAAGCGTGCCGAACTGGCCGGCAGCGACATCGCCATGGAGGAGGTGGCGACGGGCCGCACCGTCACCTATGCGGGCCTGGATGAACGCGCGGCGCGGGCGGCGGGCTTGCTGCTGTCGCTGGGTGTGGCGGAAGGGGACCGCGTCGCCATCTTGTGCCGCAACCGCATTGAGTTCTTCGAGATGCTGTTCGCCTGCGCCAAGATGGGGGCCATCCTGGTGCCGCTGAACTGGCGCATGCCGGCGGCGGAAATCCGGCCCCTGCTGACCGACAGCGCCCCACGCGTGCTGTTCTTTGGCGATGAGGATGCGGGTGTGGCGGCGGACCTGTCGGGCGATGTGCCGGTACGGGTTGGGCTGGACGCCGATTATGCGCAGCGGCGGGACGCGACGCCGGTCCATGTCGGACGGCGGCTCTGGCCGGCGGATGGCATCTGGTACCTGCTGTACACGTCGGGCACGACGGGCACGCCCAAGGCCGTGATCTATACCTTCACCATGGCCATGGTGAACTATATCAACATCTCGCAGCCCATCGGCCTGACGGCGCGCGACACGACCTTGAATTTCCTGCCGCTTTTCCATACGGCGGGCATCAATCTGCACACGCTGCCGACCCTGATCATCGGCGGGCGGGTGCTGATCATGCCGGGGTTCGATGTCGATGTGATGCTGGATCTGGTGGCGGCAGGGCGGGTGGATGCGATTTTCGGCGTACCCGCCATCTATCAGATGCTGTCGCTGCATCCGCGATTTGCCTCGGTGGATTTGACGAGGCTGCGCTCCTGGGGCTGCGGCGGGGCGCCGCTGTCGGACCAGCTGGTGCAGCGTTTTCTGGAACGCGGCGTGCGCGTGTGCAACGGCATGGGCATGACGGAGACGGGGCCCACCGCCTTCATCATGGACCCCAACCGGGTGGCGGAAAAGATCGGGTCGGTGGGCAAGCCGCAGGTCCTGTCCGGCGTGCGCATCGTGGGGCCGGACGGCGTGGATGTGAAGCCGGGCGAGGCGGGGGAGCTGTGGTTCGGCGGGCCGGGCATCACGCCTGGATACTGGAACCGTCCGGAAGCGACGGCGGCCGCGTTCTCCGCCGATGGCTGGCTGAAATCCGGCGATCTGGCCCGCTGTGACGCAGATGGGTTCTATTATGTCGTCGGGCGCATCAAGGAGATGTTCATTTCCGGCGGGGAGAATGTCTATCCGGCGGAGGTGGAGAATGTGCTGTCGCAGCATCCCGCAATCCTGGAAGCCGCCGTCGTGGGTGTGCCGGACGCGAAATGGGGGGAGGTCGGGTGCGCCCATATCCTGCCCCGCCCCGGCCAGACGGTGCCGGACCCGGATGAACTGACCCGGTTCTGCCGCGAAAGGCTGGCGTCTTTCAAGGTGCCGAAAAGCTTTGTCACGGTCACCGACTTCCCGCGCACGGCGGCGGGGAAGGTGCAGAAACATCGGTTGTGAGGGCAGCGCTCTTTTTCCCTTTCACCGTCATCCCCGCGAAAGCGGGGACCCAGCATAAGGCGCGGTCAGCGCCGATATGAGTCATGTCGCAGCTATCGCTGCTCTCGCTGGGTCCCCGCTTGCGCGGGGATGACGAAATTTGAGAAGCGGAATCGCTTTTAACCTACGATGAGGTCCCATGCCCACCCATATCAGCATCGACCGCAGCCTGACGCAGGCGGAGTTCGACCTGTTTGCGCGGTTGTCGGGTGATGACAATCCCATCCATGTCGATCCCGATTTCTCATCCCGCACCCGGTTCGGGCGGACGGTGGCGCATGGGTTGTTCCTGTGTTCCGTCCTGCGCGGGCTGGCGGGGCAGGTGCGGCCTGGAAGCCGGCAGCTGTCCAAGGATGTGCGCTTTCCGGCCCCGACCTATACGGGGGAGGTCATGCGCTTTTCCGCTACGGTGACGGGGGAGGCGGAGGGTGTGACCCAGGTGGCCGTGAAGGCCGAACGGGTGGCCGATGGCGTAGTGACCTGCGAAGGTGTTTTCGAGATGGGAGCGGCGGCATGATCCGGCTGGGCGATGAGGCTGTGGTGAAGCGGGCCTTCACGGCGCAGGATGTGGCCGATTACCGGGCGCTGGGCGGGGCGGAGATGCCGGCAGGAGAAGTGCCGGAACTGCTTGTGGGGGCCTTGTTCTCCTACCTGCTGGGGGTCAAGGTGCCGGGGCCGGGGACCAATTACCTGAAGCAGCAGACGCGGTTCCTTAAACCGGTGCCGCTGGACGAGGAGCTGACGGCGCGGGTGGCCGTGACGCGCATCCGGGCGGACAAGCATCTGGTCGATCTGGAAACCACCTGTCATGGGCCGGGGGGGGGGCTGCTGGCCGAGGGGCGGGCGCTGGTCTATGTGGAGGATGTTGCGGATAAGGGGTGGTGAGAGGAGGAGTGCTTGCCCTCACCCTCCCAAGCCTTCCGGCTTGGGCCCCTCCCTCTCCCACCTTCGTGGGCGAGGGGCTTTAATTTCGTCCCTCGCCCGTTTGCGGGAGAGGGAGGGGCCCGCCCGCGTCAGCGGGTGGGAGGGTGAGGGTACCCCCGTCAATCCCGATACCCCGGTGACACCCGGTCCAGCTTGCGCAGCAAGGCCGGCCAGATCAGGTGGTTGGCGGCAGGGGCCACGGCCATGCGGCCCAGCGCCATGTTCTTGTCGATCACGCCGGATTCGGTGTCGTAAAGGACGCGCCCGGCCATGGACAGGGTGCGCACCTGCATGGTGCAGGCCCGCTCCAGGAAATACATGCGGGTGAACGCCTCCGCCACCGTCGCGCCCACCGTCAGGGTGCCGTGATTGCGTAGCAGCATGGTGGATTTGGCGCCCAGATCGGCCTGCAGGCGCGGCTTTTCGGCATGGTCCAGCGCCACCCCTTCATAATCATGATAGGCAAGGTCGGCCAGGACCAGCTGTGCCGTCTGGTTCAGGGGCAGCAGCCCTTGGGCCAGGGTGGCAACGGCGGTGCCGTCGGGTGTGTGCAGATGCATGACGCAGCCGGCATCATCCCGCACCTCATGCACCGCCGAATGGATGGTGAAGCCGGCGGGGTTCACGGGATAGGGGCTGTCATCCAGCTTGTTCCCGTGCATGTCGATGCGGACCAGGGAGGAGGCGGTGATCTCCTCAAACAGCATGCCATAGGGGTTGATCAGGAAATGATGATCAGGGCCGGGCAGGCGGGCGGAGATATGGGTGAAGACCAGATCGTCCCAGCCATAAAGCGCCGTCAGCCGATAGGCCGCCGCCAGATCGCGGCGGATCGCCGCCTCATCCTTAACCGCCGCACCGGCACCGGCGGCCCCGGCAATCGCCATGTTCTGCGTCATCGCACCCTCCCGAATTCAAACGCTTGTTTGGGCGGAGTGTAACGCGGTTTTGCCCGCCTGTAGAGCGTATTTCCGGTAACCGAAAACTGCTCTACCCCAGCACGCGGTACCAGGCCTTGAAGGCGTTGGTGTAGAAGCCGGGATTGAACAGGGTCCAGGCGCCCAGGCTGGCCGGCAGGGTGAAGGCCCTGGCGGCATCCTCCGTGGCCATGCCGGCGGTATGGGCGCGCCGCGCCGCCGCCTCCACCGCGTCCAGCACCCCCAGGTAGCCTGACAGGTCGGCGGCGATGGACAGGGGGCCGTGGCCGGGCACGATGGTGGCGGTGCGGTCGGACAGCAGGGCCGTGACGGCGGTGGAGAGCTTCAGCGGATCGGCATCGACATAATTGGGGAAAATGCCGTTCCACAGCAGGTCGCCGCCGAAAATGACGCGCGGGTCATCCAGTTCCACGGTCACATCGCTGTCGGTATGGCCGGTGCGGGCGATCAGGCGCACGGTGCGCCCGCCCAGGTCCAGCTTTGCCTCCCCCTCCGGCAGGATCAGGGTGGGCAGCAGGATGGGCGGGGCCTTGGGGAAGAGGCTGCCGTCCGCCGGTTTGGCCAGGGCGTTGCGCTCGGCGGACAGCGCCCCGGTGCGCGCCGTCATCAGCAGTTCCGGCCCGTCGGCCCCCTGCCGGAAGCCGGCCAGACCGCCGACATGGTCCAGGTGGTAATGCGTGGCGACGACATGGGTGGGGCGGCGACCCGTCAGGGCCAGCGCCTGATCCGACAGCCATTGGCCACCGGCGGGGGTGAAGAACCCTTCGACCACCAGTACCGCATCCCGGCCCGCGATGATGCCGCCATTGGACAGGGTGGTGCGGTCGCCGCGCCCGCCATCGGCCCCGAACGGCGTGCTGATGACGGCCCAGACACCGTCCGCGATCTTCTCAATGCGCGCGAAGGGGGTGGTGTTGACGGGATCGGCCAAGGTGCGGGCCTGCGCCTGCCGGGCCTGTGTGGTGCCGGCGGCCAGCGCTACAGCGACCCAGGCCCCGCAGCCGAAAGCATGACCGAAGAAGCCCCGCCGGTTGCAGTCGCATGAGTTCATTTTCTCGCTCCCTCACCCATTTTTGTTTCTGGCATTGGACCGGAAGCATGAAGTGGGTGCAAGGTCCGAAACGGACAGGGTTGGGACGGGATGGACGCTTTGAAACATGTGGCATGCAGCCGCCAGCCTTCCAAAGCACCAATATTGCCTTCCCGGCGAAGGCCGAGACCCAGGGGCCAAAGAGGCACCAGCTTTTCCACAAACGCTGCTATCCGCAGCACCGGCGTCGGGCGCGCGGCCCCTGGGCCCCGGCCTTCGCCGGGGAGGCAGTTGCCCTGTCTGGGCAGGCTGTGACTTACGGCAAGTCCACCTGAGGGCTGGCGCCTATCAAACCTTGATCGTCAGGTCGATCTGGGCGCCGGCGTCCAGCTGATAGGGACCCCAGATTGTGCTGCTGCTGACGGTGCCTGTGCTGTCGGTGGCGTCCAGGCGGATGGACCATTGGCCGGGTGTCAGGGCAAAGCCGCCATCGGTGGGGAAACGGCCCTTTTCCTGAAGAAAGAAGGCGCGCCAGCCGGTGGGGTCGCGGCCCACGCTGGGGCCGGCCACGGTGCCCAATGAATGGCTGGTGCCTGTGTTGTCGATGCCGACGACGGTGACGCAGGCAATGTCGCACTTGGCCGATTTCGGCATGGGCACCACCGACACAAAGGCCATGGTCGGCGGCGGCGCGTTTTCATCCTTCAGGGTCAGATTGCTGCGAACCCCCATGCGCTGCAGGATGCGGTTGATGCCGCCGCTGCCGCCGGCCAGGACCAGGGCGGTCACCAGTTTTGATACAATGCCGATGCTTGTCTGGTCACCGCCATAGGCCTTGATCAGGGTGGACACCACATCCAGGCCGAATTCATGCACGATGCCGGCGGCGAACAGGAAGCTGACGATGGGCTTCACCGCCGACCGGTCGAAGGTCTCCCGGAACGGCTTCCAGTCGAAGATCAGGGCCAGCGCCTGTTCCAGGATCACCGCGATCATGGCCAGCTTGGTCAGGGCCGCCACGGAGGCGTCATAGATATTGCTGCCGCCCGCCATGGTGGCGATCTGCGGAACTGCTGCCGCGCCGGTGGCGGCCCCGCTGCCGTCCACCTGGGCCATCGCCCCGGCCACGGGCAGCGCCAATGCCACGCCCACCACACACGCCCGCCACAGCCAGATCCGCGACATGACATCTCCCCACCGGTGTTAAGCCCTTATGGCTATAACTGATAACCGTAATGGGTGGATCGAGCAATGAAAGTGTACACGTGAAAGGTGTTGTTAGCCTATGGCGGGCCGATCAGGTCACGGCGTCCTTGGCCTGGAACCGTTCTTCCCGCCAGACCCCGCGTTCCATAATGTCGGCCAGGATATCGACGGCGGTGGCCACGTCGGTATAGCGCAGATAGAGCGGGGAAAAGCCGAAGCGCAGCGTCTCGGGCGCACGGAAGTCACCGATCACCCCGGCCTCGATCAGGGCCTTCATGATGGGGTAGCCTTGTGCGTGGGCCAGCGCCACATGCCCGCCGCGTTGCTGCCCGTCACGCGGGCTGTCCAGGCGGAACATGTCCACGCCCAGCTTTTCCTCAACCAGGGAGATGAACAGATCGCCCATGGTGCGCGCCTTGGCCCAGGCCAGATGCTTATCGGCGCGCACAGCAAGGTCGATGCCGGGTTCTGCGGCCTGCATGGAGATGATGCCCTGCGTACCGGTCAGCATGCGCCCGATGCCATCGGCGGGGCGGTAGTCGCGGTCGAAGGCGAAGGGCGCAGCATGGCCCCACCAGCCGGATAGCGGCTGCTGCATGGCCGCATGGTGACGCCGGGCCGCGAAGATGAAGGCCGGGCTGCCAGGGCCGCCATTCAGGTATTTATAGGTGCAGCCCACCGCGAAATCGGCCCTGGCTTCGTTCAGATCGACAGGAATGGCGCCGGCGGAATGGCACAGGTCCCAGACGGTCAGCGCACCGACGGCATGGGCCTTGGCCGTGATGGCCGCCATGTCCAGGACATGGGCACTTTTGTAATGGACATGGGTCAGGGCGACGACGGCCACGTCGTCGGTGATGGCATCCAAGATGCCGTCCTTTTCCACGAACCGGATTTCATGACCCTGGCCCAGGAAGGCGGCCAGACCCTGCACCATGTAATTATTGGTGGGGAAGTTGCTGCCTTCCATCACAATGACGCGGCGACCGGGGCGGAGCGCGCAGGCGGCGGCCACGGCCTTGAACTGGTTCAGGCCGGTGGCATCGGTCACCACCATCTCGCCTGCGTCAGCGCCCAGCAATTGGGCCAGCCGGTCGCCCAGCTTATAGGGCGCCGCGAACCAGCCGGCACTATTCCAGGACCGGATCAGGCCGACGCCCCATTCCTGCGTCGCTGCCTCCGCCGCGCGTATTGCGGCCTGCGTCGGCATGGGACCCAGCGAGTTGCCGTTCAGATAGATGATCCCCGGCGGCAGGGTGAATTCATCCCGGAACCCGGAAAGCGGGTCGTTACGGTCCAGGGCCTCAATCTCAGCACGCGTCGGCATGGGGTTCCCCGTCACTGTCGGAACCCCGAACATGCCGACGCCTGCCGCGCCGTCAAGAGGACAGCGGGCAGGCATCGGACAAAGGCGTTTTATGCCGGCAATGACCGGCGGCGCGCACGGAAATTGCTGGATATTGTTGCCTCAATCACCGGCGCCGCATCCGCCGCTTGGCTTTCGCGGCATGGGCCGTACGGCGGCAGTCGCCGCCGGAATGGCTTCCGGTACACCAGAAGCCATTCTAAATCCCGCCCCCGTCGCTGAAAGCATAGATGTCGTAGGAGGCCAGGGCGCGGCCGATATCGGCGATGGCGCGGTTGGCGGCGGGCAGACGACCGCCCATGGTGATGAAGCCATGCACCATGTCGGGGTACAGCCGGTGCAGCACCGGCACCCCGGCGGCGGCCAGCCGTCCCGCATAGGCCCGCCCCTCATCCAGCAGCGGATCGAAGCCGGCAGTGATGATCACCGTGGGCGGCAAGCCATCCAGACGGTCGGCGCGCAAGGGCGAGACCTGCCAGTCGCTCTCCACCTCCTGGCCCGCCAGATAATGGCGGACATAGGTGATATAGGCCTGACGCGTCAGCAGATAGCCGTCGGCGCGGGTGAAATGGCTGGGCAGGCTGGCGGTCAGATCGACGGCGGGATAGATCAGCACCTGGGTCTTCAGAACCGGTCCGCCGGCATCGCGCGCCTTCAGGGCCAGGACGGCGGCGATATTGCCGCCGGCACTGTCACCCGCCACGCCGATGCCCAGCGGATCGATGGCCAGCAGCGGCGCGTAAGCCGCCAGCCAGCGCAGCGCCGCCCAGCCATCCTCGATGGCGGCGGGCCAGGGATGTTCGGGCGCCAGCCGGTAATCCACCGCCACGATGGCATGGCCCGTGGCCACCGCCAACTGCCGGCACAGCGTGTCATGGCTGTCCAGATCGCCCACAGTCCAGCCGCCACCATGGAAGAACAGCAGGGCCGGCAAAGGCCGGAACCCGAAGGAGGGGCGGTAGAGGCGCAGGCGCAGCGGGCCGCCGGGGCCGATGATGGTTTCTTCCCGCACGGACGCGATGTCCGGTGCCTCCGGCCCCAAGGCGCGGCGCACCTGGGTGAAGATGCGCCGTGTTTCCGCAAGGTCGCCGGCCCCCGTGGCGCTGCCCGCGATGATGCGGACCACATCGGCCACCTCCGGCGACAGGTCGGTGCCGACCGTGAAACCCGGCTTTTCCGGAACCAGACACAGCGACGCCGCACGGTGGGGAACGGGGGCGATGGGCAGGATGGTGCCGGTCATGGTCTGTCTCCGGGGTTGGTCTTGCGACGGATTCTGCGTAGCGCGGATTAGGCGGCAGCCGTAATCCGCGGGAACCCGGTCCCCGGCGTCGCTCCGCGGATTACGCTTCGCTAATCCGCGCTACGATAGCGCGCCGGGGTGGGATGTGATCTTAGAAGCGCACGCGCGCGCCGGTGATCACGCCGTACACGTCCTTGAAATCCGCCGTGCTTGTGTCGTAGCTGTGGTTGCGGAAGCTGATATAGAAGTCGGACGCAAAGGCATCGACGGTCTGGACATAGCCGACCGACCAGGCCTTGGCATCGGCGCCGGCCACCGCGAAATCTTCCTGTGTGAAGTAATCCACCACGAAGGCGCTGTTGCCGATGCTGGTCAGCTTGGCGATGTAACCGACCTTGCCGTACCAGAAATCGCTGTCGCGGGGGCCCAGGTCGCGCGTGCCGGCGGCGGCGGTGACGTTGAAGCCATTGGCGAACTTCACCGAGATGGAGCCGTTGGTCTGCGTGTCGAAACCGGTGCGGCTGTCATTGTCGGCATAGGCGATGGCGGCGGCCACTTCGGTATCGCCGATCTTGGCGTTGTAGCGCACGGCCCCATCGGTGGCCCCGCCTTCGGTAAAGCTGGTCGACAGCTGGAAGCCGCCGCCGAAGGTGGGCGTGTCATAGCGCACCCGATCCTCACGGTGCAGGCCGTCGAAATTGTTGAAGGCGTTGTTGATCGTGACGCCGTTGGCGCGCGTCGCCTTGTTGCGGAAGGCGATGCCGCCGAAGGTGGCGCCGATATCGGAATGGCTGATCAGGGTGCTGGTGCCCGACAGGTCCGTTTCAGAGGTCTGGTTGGTGGCGGTGTCGCCCTGACCCACCCAGAGACGACCGAATTCCTTGTGCTGCACCCAGAATTCCACCTTGCGCTCATTCACCGAGAAGGCGCCGCTGTCGGTGCCGAAACCGGTATTGCGGGTGGAGGCCGAGGAGGTTTCCAGTTCGATATCGGTGCCGGCGGTCCAGTTATCGTCCAGCTTGGCCTGGCTGGACAGGCGCAGGCGCGACGATGCGGTGGCGTTGTCGCCATGGATGGCGTCGCTGTCGAAACCGTCATCGGCCACGATCAGGGCGCGACCGATCTGCCCCGACAGGGTCAGCTTCACCTTGCCATTGCCCGACTGCACCACCTGCGGTGCCTTGTAGGCATCGGCGGCGACCAGGGGGGCGTCTTTGCTGGCCGGCAAGCCGGCGGGGCTGGCCGACGGGCCGGCGGGCGTGCTGGGGGTCTTTTCCAGCTTTTCGATGCGGGCCAGCAGCGACTGCACCTGGGCGCGCAGGGCCTCAACCTCCGACGCCGATTGGGCGGCGGCGGGCAGGGACAGGGCGGAAAGGGCAGCACCCGTCAGCAGCAGGGCAGCGGTCTTGGAGCGGAAGGAGGACATAAGATTTCCCTTCATGGATCTGGTTCTTGTGGCCGGGTTCAGTGGGGCATAAGGACCCCCGTGCCGGTCGCCCGCAGGCGCCGGTTCCGGCCTTGGTTTGATTTGCGTGATCAGCAGGGCCTTACGGCATAAGGGATGCCGTGGCGACGTTCTGTCGTGTCAAGGACAACAGCAGGTCATCGGGTGTCTCCTTCAAGGTTCAGGACACCACGAGGCTTCGTGGCGCTTTAGCGTTTGGTGACGCGGCGCAAGCTGTCAGGTCAAATGCCCGCGGATGGGTTCAACACCATCAATGGGGATATTGAATTTAATTCCCCACTTCGTCAATCGGGTTTTGTCATTTTTCAATAACAAATATTTTGCGTGATATATGGGTCGGTGCGGGAGATTGCATTCCGCTTCCGCAGCCTCTACCAGAATATGCCGAGAGACAGACCGGAAGCCGCCCTATGCAGACCCCGCCTGATATCCTGGCGCAGGCCGACCAGCTTTTGCAGGCGGGGCGGTTCCGTGTGGCGCGGCGGGTGCTGACGCAGGGTGGGGAGCCGGCGGATGCCGCCGGCATGGGACTGCTGGCCCGCGCCCTGATCGGGATGAATGAGCATGGGCGGGCATTGCCGCTGCTGCGCGCCGCCTTGCTGGACCGTCCGGACGATGCGGGTTTGCGCTTCGATCTGGCCCGCGCGCTGAACGGGTTGGGCATGATGCATGCGGCGGTGCCGATCCTGGCGGCGATGCATGACGCCGACCCCCTGGATGCGCGGGTGACGGAGATGCTGGCTAATGCCCTGCGCCGTGATGCCCGCTATGAAGAGGCCATTGCGCTGGTTGATGCCGAGGCGGCGGCGGGGCGGTTGAACAAGGGTGTACGCTATCACCGTGCCCTGTCGCGCCATTACCTGGGCGATCCCGCCGGGGCGCTGGCCGATTTCGATGTGATCGTGGCAGAGGACCCAGGCCATGGCGCAGCTTGGTTCGCCAGCCATGCCTGTGTCATCGGGGATCAGGGTCTGAATGCTGCGAAGGAACGGCTGCGCCGGGCGGTGACCAGTCCGGGTGCCAACCGCAAATATGCGGGCTTCCTGGCGGCCTATGAGGTGCTGACGGGCGGGGATGCGGCGGGGGCGGTGCCGTCGCCCATCCTGGATGGTGCCCGCGCGCTGGTGGGGCAGATGGCGGCGGATTGCCGGATATTCGGGGTGTCCGCCGACCTGCTGCGCTTTGCCTTGTCGCAGGCCAGGGTGCCGGGGCTGGTGCTGGAATTTGGGGTGCGGCGGGGGACATCGCTGCGCCATATCGCGGCGGCTGCCGGCCAGCATGCGCACGGGTTCGACAGTTTCGAAGGCCTGCCCGAAGGCTGGGGCAATGAGATGGCGGGGACCTTCAGCCTGGGTGATGGCGACGCCGTCCCGCTGCCCGCCATGCCGGACAATGTCAGCCTGCACAAGGGCTGGTTCGATGATGTGCTGCCGGGATTTCTGGCGGCCCATCCGGGGCCGGTGCGGTTCGTCAATATCGACTGCGATATCTATAGCTCCACCGTCACGGTGCTGCGCGATCTGGAACCCAGGCTGGTGGCGGGGTCGGTACTGGTCTTTGATGAATTCATCGGCAACCGGACCTGGGCCGAGCATGAATTCAAGGCCTTCGGTGAGTTCGCGGCCCGCACCGGCGCGCGGTTCCGGCATATCGCCATCAGCCCCTTTACGGGGCAGGTGGCCCTGGTTCTGGAATGATACCAATCTGCCGAGGGTTCGACCCTTGGCAGATTGGAGGCTGGCGACCGCCAGCCCGGCACCCCATGGTGCCGTAAGCCAAGCCGCCGGATGGCGGCGCCCGGCGCCTGAGGGAACATCAAATCTGCCTGGATCGGTCACGATCAAGGCAGATTGCAGTGATCCGGTAGTGTGCGGAAGGTCATTACCTTTCCGCTCCCCCCTTTCGCGAAACCTCTGATACTCTTCGCCCGACAGGCCCGGAGGGGGCCGCCGGCAAAGGGGAGAGGCGCCATGAGCACCGTGACCACCAGCGATTGCCTGCTCTATACCCGCCATGGCGGGGAAGGGGTGGCAGAGATCACCTTCAACCGGCCCAATTGCCTGAACGCCCTGAACCTGGACATGGCCGCCGCCTTTGCCGAGGCCGCGACCGCCGCCGCCAATGATCCCAAGGTGCGGGTGCTGGTGCTGACGGGCCGGGGCACCAGCTTCATGTCGGGCGGCGATATCCTGGCGTTCCACAAGCTGCTGTCGGCACCCGCCGCCGAACGGCGCGACCATATTGCCCGCCTGATCGATTTCACCCATCAGGCCGTCACGGCGCTGCGCCGCATGGAAAAGCCGGTGATCGCCGGCATTCACGGTACCGCCGCCGGCCCCGGCATCGGCATCACGCTGGCCTGCGATCTGGTCGTGGCGTCGGACCGTGCGATTTTCCAGATGGCCTATGGTCCCCTGGGCACCACGCCGGAGGCGGGCGCCACCCATGCCCTGCCGCGCCTGGTCGGGTCCCGCCGCGCGGCGGAACTGGCGCTGCTGGACCGGCGCCTGACGGCGCTGGAGGCGCTGGAACTGGGTATCGTCAACCGCATCTGCCCGGCCCCCATGCTGGCCGAGGAAACGCGGTGCGTGGCGCGCAAGCTGGCGGGCGGTGCCGCCCTGGCATCGGGACGGACCAAGCGTCTGCTGTATCTGTCGCTGGAGCATAATTTCCAGCAGCAGCTGGCGGCGGAACGGGAGACCTTCCTGTCGGCCATCGACAGCCCTGAATTTGCCGAGGGGATCACCGCCTTTGTCGAGCGGCGCAAGCCCTTCTTCGGCAAGTGCTGAGGCTGGCTGATCCTACCTTTATGGGCAGGCGCGTGAAGGACCCCTATCCTTCGCGATTCCAAGCGGTTATCTTGAGCGCCGGAAAAGACGGGAGCCTGCGAGCATCCCGGAACCGGCGGTCAGGAAGGAACAGGGCATGAGTGACATCTCCATTGGCGTGGGTGGCCCGGCGGACATGGGCCGCATGGCGATGGATGCCGGTAACCATGCCGAGGCTGTGGCCCTGCTGCGCGAGGCGATCCTGGATGATCCGGGCGATGCCACGCTGCGCGCCGACCTGGGTGTCGCCCTGGAAACGCTGGAGGATTATGACGGTGCCGCGCAGGCCTATGCGGCGGCGACGGCACTGGAGCCGGACAACCCGATCTATCATTTCAACCAGGGGGCCGTGGCCCAGGCACAGGGGCGGTCGCATGACGCGGCCAACCATTACCTGAACACGCTGGAGCGGGAGCCGCTGTTCGCCGAGGCCTATTACAACCTGGGCACCCTGTTCTATGATGTCGGCCATATCGAAATCGCGGCAGAGCATTATGGCAACGCCCTGAAGGCCCGGCCCGATTATGCCGAGGCGGCCAGCAATTTGGGTCTGGTCCTGCGTCGCCTGGGCCGCCAGGAAGAGGCGATCGAGCAGTTCCGTCTGGGGCTGCGCCTGCGTCCCGATCTGACCATCACCCATTCCAACCTGGGCCTGACCCTGGCCGAGGCCGGGTATTATGATGAGGCCATCGCCTGTTTCGGACAGGCGCTGGCCATGGACCCCGACAGTTCATCGCTGCATATCAACATCTCCCTGGCCTGGCGCGGGGTCGGGCGGCTGGACATGGCGGCCGATGCGGCCCTGAAAGCCCTGAAACTGGCGCCCGACAGCACGCCGGCACAAGTGGAGCTGGGGTCCGTTGCCGCCAATCTGCGCCGCACGGGCGACGAAGCTACGCTGAAAAGCCTGCTGGAAAGTTGGCGCGGGGTGGCCGGGGAGACGGCGCAGTATCAGCATACGCTGGCGGCCCTGGGGCAGGCGCCGGCCCCGGCGCGGGCCAGCGATGCCTATCTGTCCCAGACCTTCGATGCGTCGGCCAAGCGGTTTGACGAGATGATCGGTGCCTTGGGCTATGCCGTGCCGGAAGCGCTGGGCGAGGCCTTGCAGCGCCATCTGGGGCCGGGCCAGGGCGACAAGGACATTTTGGATGCTGGCTGCGGCACCGGTCTGGCGGCCCCGCATCTGGCGCCCTATGCCAAGAACCTGACGGGTGTCGACCTGTCGCTGTCCATGTTGCAGCAGGCGCTGCGCCGGGGGCTTTACTCCTCCTTGGATCAGGCGGAACTGGGCGCCTATCTGATCGCCCGGCCCGCCAGCTTTGATGTCATCGTGGCGGGTGACGTGCTGTGCTATTTCGGGGAGGTGGGCGACCTGTTCCGGCAGGTGGCCGCGTCCCTGCGGACCGGTGGCCTGTGGATGGTGTCGGCGGAAACGGCATCGGGCGGCAAGCCCTATATCCTGCAGGAAAGTGGGCGCTATGCCCATGATCCGGCCCATTTGCAGGAAAGCCTCAATGAGGCGGGGCTAAAGGTTCTGGAACTGATGCCCATGGTGCTGCGTTATGAGGGTGGCCGGGCCGTCGAGGGCGTTCTGGCCATCGCCCAGCGTTAAAACCGCACTCAGTTCCGTAGGTCAGGTTGAGCCGAAGGCGAACCCTGACAGATATGGATTAAAAGCCTTCGCTGTCAGGGCGAGGCTGTTGCCTCGACCTGACCTACGGTTTGCTATTTTTGCCCCGCGTGTAGAGATGACCGACAGCATCACCACCATCATCCCCGTTCTTCTGTCCGGCGGGTCGGGTTCCCGCCTGTGGCCGGTATCGCGGGAGCGGTTTCCCAAGCAGCTTTTGAGCCTGTGCGGCGACCGGACCATGATCCAGGAAACGGCCCTGCGCGTGGGCCGGGATTTCGGTTTCGCCGACCCCATCGTCATCTGCAATCAGGAACACCGCTTCGCCATTGCCGAACAGCTGCAGGAGGTGGGCATCCGTCCCACCGAACTGGTGCTGGAACCGTTTGGGCGCAATACCGCCCCGGCGGCTTCTGTGGCGGCACGGCTGGCGGCGCGGCGTGATCCGCAGGCCCTGGTTCTGCTGCTGCCCGCCGATCACGCCATCCTGGCGCCCGACGCATTCCGCGCGGCGGTGGCAACGGGTGCTGTGGCCGCACAGCAGGGCAAGCTGGTGACCTTCGGCATTCAGCCGACCAGCCCGGAAACCGGCTATGGCTATATCGAGAAGGGCGAGGCTGTGCCGGGTGCGGACGGCGCCTTTGCCGTGAGGCAGTTCGCGGAAAAGCCAAAGCTGGATGTGGCGCAGGCCTATCTGGCGGGCGGGCGGCACCTGTGGAACAGCGGCATGTTCCTGTTCCGCGCCGACCGGTTCGTGGCCGAACTGGAACGCCACGCCCCCGACGCGCTGGCGGCGGCGGATGCCTCCATCGCGGCGGCGCGGGTCGATCTGGATTTCCTGCGCCTGGACGCGGAAGCCTTTGCCAAGGCGCCCAACATCTCCATCGATTTTGCCGTCATGGAAAAGACGGACAGTGCCGCCATCGTGCCCTGCGACATCGGCTGGACCGATGTGGGCGCCTGGAGCGCGCTGTGGGATATCGCGGAAAAGGATGGCGGCGGCAATGCCGTGCTGGGCGATGCCATCCTGGTCGATGCCAGCAATAATCTGGTGCGTGGCGAGGTCGGGCTGACGGCGCTGGTGGGGGTGAAGGACCTTGTGGTCATCACCACCGACGATGCCGTCCTGGTTGCCGACCGCGCCCGCGTGCAGGATGTAAAGGCCGTTGTCGACCGGTTGAAGGCGGAGGGGCGGACCGAACGGCTGGACCATCGCCGCACCTACCGCCCCTGGGGCTATTCGCATCTGGTGCATGCGGCCCCCGGCTTTCAGGTTTTGCGCCTGACCATCCGCCCCGGCCACAAGATCTCCCTGCAAAAGCACGATCACCGGGCCGAACATTGGGTGGTGGTGCAGGGGGAGGCAAAGGTGACACTGGGCGAGGAGCGGCGTATTGTCCGCGTCAATGAAAGCGTCTTCATTCCTGCCGGTATCCCCCACCGTCTGGAAAATGACGGCGACACCGACCTGTGCCTGATCGAGGTGCAGACAGGTGCCATTATCAGCCCCGATGACATCCTGCGCATCGAAGATCATTACGGACGGGCCTAGAGGCTGTCAGATTTAGCAGGGTGCGGAAAAACCATTTCGCTACTGCGGTTGGGTTATTTTCGGCAATCTCGCGTCAAGTCCTCGCAATATACCACCAGTATCGTGCTTCTGCCTTTCCTAATCTTGCCGAAAATCCCCCGCCCTCGCGACGCGAAAGCCTTTTTCCGCACCCTGTTAGGTTGAAGCACCCCCCATTGTCATTCCCGCGAAAGCGGGAACCCAGCGTAAGGCGCGGTTAGCGCCGGTATGAGTCATATCGCGGCCATCGCCGCTCTCGCTGGGTCCCCGCTTTCGCGGGGATGGCTGTTGAGGCAATGGCAATATGATTCCATTAAAACCTGACAGACCATAAATTATCCTATCCCAAAGGTTAGGTTGTGAAGGGGCGGCGACGCCCCTTTCATTTTGCAATGATATTTGCATATAGCAGCATGCGTTTCGCAGTTTTGCAGATTGCAATATATCAATGGAGGGTAAACGTCGCCCCAGACCCGCAGAAATCCTCAACCTCCAGGGTGTGCCAAAGCTTGGCACGTCGGCTGCAATCCTAGGTTCCCATGAAGGCAACAACGCCTCACCCCAACGAACCGATGGAGACCGACATGACCAAGTTCTTCGCCAAGACCGCCGCCGCCGCCCTGATCGCTTCCGCCATCGTCGCCCCCGCCATGGCCCAGAACGCGTCCGGCACGATCCAGCTGAAGGGCAATGTTGCTCTGTCCTGCACCATCGCCGTCCAGGACCTGAACCAGTCGCTGGCGCTCAAGGCCGGCGAAACCGCCAAGACGGTCGGTTCGGTCACCGAGACCTGCAATTCCGGCTCCGGCTACAAGATCACGCTCGCCTCGGCCAATGCCGGCAAGCTGAAGTCCGGCAACTTCACCATCGATTACTCCGTCAATTATGACGGCCAGGGCGGCGCCCTGACCAGCCAGATGGTCGTTGACCGCGCCACCGCGCAGTTCGGCAAGAAGTCCGACCTGAAGGTCACCATCGCCGCCTCCGACCAGTACATCGCCGGCGACTATGCCGACACCGTCACTGTCACCATCGCTGCCAAGTAAGGGGCTTTCAGTTCCTCAGGCGCCAGCGCCGCATCCGCGGCTTGGCTTCACGCCGCACGTGCGGCGCGGCGGCAGCCGCCGCCGGAGCGGACTTCGACCGCTCTCGTAAAGTTTCATCGGGCAGTTCCAGCCTGCTCCCCCGTCCGGGCAACCGGGCGGGGGTTTTGTCTTTCAGGGTGCCTGCTTTCCCTGTTGACCCCGTTTCGCAGTGCGGCAACCATGGGGCGCCATCCATGCCGGAGCCGCCATGCGCCTTTATCGCCGCGACCTGATCCTTGCTGCCCTTGCCACGACCCTGGCCGGACCCGTCATGGCGCAGGGGGCATCACTTCTGGAAAAGGTGCGCAAGGCGGGGGTGCTGCGCGTGGGCATGACGGGGGATTACTTCCCCTATTCCTTCCGCGATGTGAAGACGGGCGGGTTTCAGGGCTATGAGGTGCGGGTGGCCGAACGGCTGGCTGTCGATCTGGGCGTGAAGCTGCAACTGGTGCAGGCCACCTGGCCGACGCTTGTCGCCGGACTGATGGCCCGCAAATATGATATCGCCGCGACTGGTGTGACGGTGACCCCGGAACGGGCCAGGGCCGTGGCCTTCACCAAGGCCTATCTGCGCCCAACCTTCATTCCCCTGATCCTGAAAAAGGATGTCGAGCGCTTCAAAAGCTGGGACGATCTGGACCAGCCGGGCGTGACCATTTCGGTGCAGCAGGGCACAGCGCCGGAGACCATGGCCAAAAAGGTCTTCACCCAGGCCCGCATCCTGTCCGTCGCCGATCCCGTCATCGATTTCACCGAGGTGCTGGCAGGCCGGGCACAGGCGGCCTTTACCGACAATCTCTATTTCCTGACTAAGATCGGGCGGCAATATCCGCAGCTGACCATGCTGACCCAGGGGGCACGGCCCGGCACCGATACGGAAAATGCCATGATGACCCTGCCGGGCGATGGCGAATGGATGCTATGGCTCAATAAATGGGTCGATGCGCGTCTGGCTGACGGGTTCTTTGACGGGCTGTTCAAGACATGGTTCGAGGGCACGGGGACGGTGCGGTGAGACGCGGCCTGCCCCTGCTACCGCTCCTTCTGCTGTCGGGCTGCGGCGGGGAGGGGTGGCATATTGTTGACCCGCGCACGGACGAAGGTTTGGGCAACTTGTCCTTCCTGCTGGCCGGCGCCGGGCTGACCCTGGGCCTGTCGGCGGCGGCCTTGGGGCTGGCCATGGTCATCGGCCTGCTGACCGCCATCGCGCGGGGCAGCCGCTGGCGGCTGGTGCGGATGGTCAGCGGTGCCTATGTGGAGCTGATGCGGACCCTGCCGCTGTTCGTGCTGCTGCTCTGGGTGTTTTATGCGCTGCCCATTCTGGTGCAGGGGCTGGACCCGGATGGGGTGGGGTTCGCCCTTCTGGGCTGGATCGCCGACCTGACGCCCTTCACGGCGGCGGTGATTGCGCTGGCCCTGAATGCAGGAGCCTTCCTGTCGGAGATTTTCCGGGCCGGGATCGAAGGCGTAGCGCGGGGGCAGGTGGAGGCAGCGCAATCGCTGGGCATGGGCCGTTGGCTGACCCTGCGGCGCATCGTGCTGCCGCAGGCCCTGCGCCGCATGCTGCCGCCCACGGTGGGGCAGTTCATCCATACGGTGAAGGACAGTTCGCTGGCGTCCGCCATCGGGCTGGCCGAACTGACCCGCCGCGCCACCGAATTGCAGACCCAGACCTATCGCCCGCTGGAGCTTTATACGCTGCTGGCCCTGGAATATCTGGTGATCCTGCTGCTGCTGTCGCGCCTGTCACGCTGGCTGGAGGGGCGGTGGGGGGTGAAGGGGTGAAAGGCCGGAAAGGTCCGCCACCTGTCCGGTCCCGGCCTTGCCCGTCGCGCGGTTTGCCGTTTCACTGTCACGGGTGATCAGGGAGGGGACGATGTTGGATATGCGACCGGGCTGCGAATGCTGTGACAGGGATCTGCCGGCGGACCAGGAGGGGGCCTTCATCTGCTCCTTCGAATGTACATGGTGCCGGGATTGCGCCGAAGGGCGGCTGCGGGGGCGCTGCCCCAATTGCGGCGGTACCCTGTCGCCCCGGCCCACGCGCGCGCAGGCGAAATGGGCCGGGGCACCGCCGTCGACGGTGCGGGTGTTCAAGCCGGAAAAATGTGGCGCGCTTGCGTTCTGAACAGTCGCTCAGCCCTTGGGCTTCAGATAGCCGTGCATGGCGAGCCAGCGGGTGAAGGCGTCAAACCAGCCGGTGCTGGTGGTTTCCTTCTGGTACATGCCGAAGCCATGGCCGCCCTGTTCGAACAGGTGGAATTCCACGGGCCGCTTGGCCGCCCGCCAGTTCTCGATCAGGCCGAATCCGGTATTGCCGAACAGGGGATCGTCTGCGGCCAGCCCCACGAACAGCGGCGGGGCATCGGCGGGCACATTCATGGCGGCCAGCGGGCCGTAGATATTGCCGATGAAGGCGGGTTTCGCATCCTGTCCAGCCACGGCGGTGGCCATGGTCAGCATGGCGCCCGCGGAAAAGCCGACCATGCCGATCCGATCCGGGTCGACCCGCCATTCGGCGGCGCGCCGGCGGATCAGGGCGAAGGCGGCACGGGCGTCGGCGATCTGCGGGGCGATGGCGGCGATCATGTCATCCGGCTTGGGCCGGGCCGGGCGGGCTGCCCCGGAAAACATCTCCCGCATTGATTGTTCAAAGGCCTGCATCTCGGCGGGCGTCTGGTTCAGCCGGTATTTCAGGACGAAGGCGGCCACGCCCTTGTCGGCCAGGGCCTTGGCCACGTCCCAGCCCTCATTGCTCATCGACAGGGTACGGAAGCCGCCGCCGGGCGCCACCACCACCGCTGCCCCCGTCGCCTTGGCCGGGTCGGGCAGGAAGGGGGTCAGGGTGGCAACCGTGACATTGCGGGCGAACAGGCTGCCATACTGGCTGTGCCAGGATTCCGGCACCTTGGCATCGGGCAGGGGGCCGGTGCCCAGCTCAATCGCCGCCGGCTGTGCCGGGATGGCGATGGGCGTCATCCTGTCATTCTGCGCCTGTGCCGGCAGGGCCAGCGCGATCAAGATCGCCGTGAGTGTTGCCCGTATTGTCGCGGTGCGGCGGATGGTGCCGGTCAGCCCCATGGTCATTCTCCCTGTTCGATTGATTATTATGGGTTCAGCGGGCAGGCGGGGCGGTGATGCCCGCTTCCGTCTGGATCACCGGCTTCATCGTGCCGTCGGGATTATAGTGGAGATGTTCCACCGTGACGGCGCGCCGGCCCAGGGCGCCGTTCAGGTCGCCGATGGTCAGGGTGGCATTGTGCAGGAACAGGTACCAGTTGCCCTTGAACTGCGCGATGCCGGGATGGATCGTGAAACTGAACTTGCCCGATCCCGTCAGTTCGCCGCGATAGGTCCAGGGACCCTGGATCGAGGTGGCCGTGGAATAGGACACTTTTTCATCCCGGTGGGTGGCGCGGTCGAGTGAGGCATAGGTCAGGTAATAGAGATCGCCACGCTTGTGCAGCCAGGGACCTTCCTCGAAATGCGGGGGCGTGATCTCCGTGATCGGGCCGTCGATCTCGATCATGTTGGGCTTCAGCTTGGCGATATAGCATTGCCGGTTGCCCCAGGCGATCCAGGTCGTGCCGTCATCATCGGTGAAGACGGTCGGGTCGATATCTTCCCAGCTATGGGTGCCCTTGGGCGTCATCTGATTGGTGATCAGCGCCGATCCCTTGGCATCCACAAACGGGCCGGTCGGGCTGTCGGACACGGCGACTGCGATGGCCTTGCCGGGATGGGTATTGTCATGTTCGACGGCGGCATAGAACCAGAACTTGCCATGGCGTTCGATGGTCTGTGACGCCCAGGCATCCTTCTTGGCCCATTTGAAATCCGCCACCTTCATGATGGGGCCATGGCGGGTCCAGTTCTTCATGTCGGTGGTGGAATAGACCAGCCATTCCTTCATGTTGAACATCTCGTCGCGCTGCGCCTCGTCATGCCCGACATAGAGATAAAGCCGGTCGCCCACCACCAGGGGGGCGGGATCGGCCGTGAACGTGTCGCGGATGATGGGGTTCGATCCCGTCTGTGCCAGGGCGGGGGAGGCGATGGAAACTGTTAGCGCTAACAATGTGGCCGACAGGCAAGGCCGGTTCTTCATCACGGCACAATCCTCCCAGGGTTATATTTTTCATTAACAATATAATAAGATTATTTAGCCGTCAACGAACTCCCCTTCCAATGGCGCCGAGGGTGTCGGCGGCGGGCATGGCGAAAATCGCGATGATTTGCCAATAAGGCGAAAATATGGTGCCGCCGGCCATCGACCAGAGGTGGGCGCCATCAGAAAACCCAGGGTTTCCGCCATTTCCGTCACTGGCACACCGGCTGCAATCATGGCGCCCCAGGGGTGGGGCCGTGCCGGGGAAGGTGCGGCCCGCCCATCCAATTAATGGCGATGGCCAGGCAGACGGGGGACGGCATGGAAAAGGTGGGGACGGTACAGATGGGGCGTCATTGGGCGCTGCGCGGCTGGGGGGATCGGCTGCGCCTGCCGAAATGGGCGGCCCTGGGACCCCGCGCCAAGCGGGTGGTGGCCATTGGCGGCGTGCTGCTGCTGGGTGTCAGCGGTTTCTCGCTGATGGTGGCCAGCAAGCCGGAAGTGGCGCGAGAAGACCGGCCCGAACGGGTCTGGTCCGTCGATGCCGTCAATGTGGCCCGCGCCGACCACCGCCCGGACATGAACCTGATGGGCACGCTGGTCGCCGGGCGTTCGGCGGAATTGCGGCCCCTGGTGGCCGGTACGGTCAAGGCGGTGTCGCCGGCCCTGCGCGATGGCGGTCTGGTGAAGGCGGGCGAGACGCTGCTGGAGATCGACCCCTGGGATTATGAACTGACGGTGCGGGAGACGCGGGCACAGCTGGCCGAGGCCAAGGCCCGGCTGGACGAGCTGCGCGCAACGGCGGCAGCAGAGAAGTCGCGTGCCGAACTGGCGCGCCAGCAGTTGGGCATCAAGGAGCGGGAACAGGACCGCGCCCAGTCCCTCTATGAGAAGGGCACCATCTCCATCGCCCGGCTGGAACAGACGCAAGGGGCCCTGGCGGCAGAACGCCAGACCCTGGCCGCCATGGAAAACGGGTCCCAGGCCGGGGCCGCGCGCGTACGTCAGCAGGAAGCGGCCATCGACCGGTTGAAGGCGGCCTTGGACCGGGTTGAAACCGATCTGGCCCGTACCAAACTGACAGCACCCTTCGATGCCTTTGTCGGCCAGACCAAGGCGGAAGTGGGCATGCGCGTGTCGGCGGGCGATCAGGTCGCCACCCTGTCGGGCACGGAAGGGCTGGAGGCCCGCGTCACCCTGTCGACCGAGGCCTATGGAAGACTGGCCGCCGACGGGGCGGGTGTGGTGGGCCGCCGGGCAGAGGTGACCTGGAAGCTGGGTGAACAGCGCCTGACCTATCCCGCAACCGTGGAACGGGTGATCGACCGGATCGACACGGCCACGGGCGGCGTCACCATTTTCGTGCGGCTGGAGGCACAAAGCCTGGATCAGCCGTTGCGCCCCGGCGCCTTTGTAGAGGTGGCATTGCCCGACCGCACCTATGTCGCGGTCCATCGCCTGCCTGTCACGGCGGTGCATGGCAATGACACGGTCTATATCGCCAATGCCGAAAGCCGGCTGGAAAGCACCAAGGTGCATGTGGTCGCCCGCACCAGCGATGCCGTGTTCATCGACAAGGGGTTGAGCGACGGGGCCAAGGTGGTGACCACCCGGTTCCAGGAAATCGGACCCGGCCTGAAGGTCGCGGTCCGTGAGACGCCGGGTACGGATGCCCAGGTCGCCACCAATCCGCCCAAGGACACCCAGGATAAGGCCCAGGCCGGGGAGAAGAGCGAATGAACAGCGCCGGCCTGATCCGCACCTTCATCCGCCATAAGGTGGCGGCCAATATCCTGATGATCATGATGATGATCGCCGGCTTCTGGGCCTTGGCCAAGCTGGAACGGCAGATGGAACCGGACTTTGACGTGCCGGGCATCTATGTCGGCACAGTCTGGCAGGGGGCATCCGCCGACGATATCGACCGGTCCATCATCGAGGCCATGGAACGCGAAGTCCGCTTCCTGGAAGGCGTTGATGAGGTGACGGGCCGGTCGCGCGAAGGCATCGGCGAACTGTTCGTCAATTTCAAGCATGGCACCGACATGGCCAAGGCCCTGTCGGAGGTCGAAAGCGCCATCAACAATATCACCACCCTGCCGCAGAGCGCGGAACGCCCCATCATCAACCGCTTCACCATCACCGATGAGCTGATGGAGCTGGCCATTTCCGGCCCGCTGCCGGAACCGGCCTTGCGCGCGTTGGCCAAGCAGGTGCGTGATGGGGTGACGACACAGGGCGTGGACCGTGTCTATATGTCCGGCCTGCGCAGTGCCGAGATCTGGGTGGAGGTGCCGGCGGCGGAGCTGCAGCGGCTCGACACCACCCTGGGATCGATTGCCCAGCGTCTGGCCCAGGCATCGACCGATGTGCCGTCGGGCACCCTGTCGGGCAATATCGAAAAGCAGATGCGGTCCATGGGCCGGCAGGATGATGCCGCCGGTGTCGCCGGATTGACCCTGCGCACCGATGAACAGGGCCGGCGCGTGACCATGGGGCAGGTGGCCGCCGTCAGCGACTCCTTCGACGACCGGGGCGTCACGGGACGGCGCAATGGCAACCCCGCCATCAACCTGTCGCTCCAGACCTCCAAAAATGGCAACCTGATCGCCATCACCGAACGGGTGGATGCCTATCTGGAAAAGCTGCGCCCGACCCTGCCGCCCGGCGTGACGGTCGAAAGCTATGACCGCAATTCCGACGCGCTGGAAGACCGCATCGGCATGCTGATGGACAATGCTGTGGGCGGCATGGTGCTGGTCATGGCCGTGCTGGTCGTGTTCCTGCGGCCCTGGGTCACCTTCTGGATCGCCATCGACATTCTGGTCAGCTTCCTGGTCACCTTCGCCATCATGGTGCTGATCGGGCAAAGCATCAATGTGATGAGCCTGTTTGCCCTGATCATGATGACGGGCATCATCTGTGACGATGCCATTGTGGTGGCCGAATATGGCCAGACCCTGATGGATAAGGGCATGGAGCCGACCAAGGCCGTGGAACGCGCGGCCCAGCGCATGTTCTGGCCCGTCACGGCCGCCGCCATCACCACCATCGCCGCCTTCGGCCCGATGCTGATGATGCGCGGCACCACGGGGCAGTATGTGCTGCCGCTGCCTGCCATCTCCATCGCCGTCATCATCGCCTCGCTGCTGGGCTGCTTCCTGATGCTGCCGTCGCACATGCGGCACGCGCTGGAAAAGGGGCAGAAGTCACCGCCGTCGAAGCTGCGCGTGGCGTTTGAGGAAAAGTTCAACGCCTTTCGTGACGGGCCGTTTACGCAGGCCATCGCCTGGGCCACGCATAATCGCGGCATCACGGTGGCATCGGCCCTGACCATCATGGCGCTGGCCATCGGGTTGCAGGCCGGCGGCCATGTGAAGTTCGCCTTCTTCCCGCAGCCGGAGGGCAACCAGGCGCAGCTGAACCTGCTGTTCAGCCCCGGCACCCCGCGTGAGGTGGTGGCCAAGCAGATCGACGAGGCCGAAGCCGCCCTTTACCGCGTGGAGGCCGCCTATGGCCTGAAGCGGGGCGACATCGTGAAGATGACGTTCGGCAAGCTGGGCGTCACCACGGGCAACAACCTGCCCGAACAGGTGGGCGATTATATCGGCTCCATGAAGGTCGAATTCTCCGTCGCCGATGACCGCGCACAGCGCCTGCCCGAGATCATGAAGAAGTGGGAGGCGGAGACCAAGCTGCAGCCCGGTATCGATCAGGTGATCTTCTCCACCGAACAGGATGGGTTCGGCGGCGACGGCTTCGGCTTCCGTCTGGTCCATAACGACCCCTATGTGCTGAAGGCCGCGTCGGAGGAGCTGAAGAAAATCATCATGACCTATGGCGGGGTCAGCGGGGCGCGCGACAACCTGCCGGCGGGCAAGCCGGAACTGGTGGTCAAGGTCACCCCGCGGGGCGAGGCCCTGGGCTTCACCACCGAGAATGTGGGTCGCCAGCTGCGTGATGCCATGGACGGCGCCATCGCCATGCGCTTTGCCAAGGGCGATGAAGAGGTGACGGTGCGCGTCCGCCTGCCGGAAAGCGACCAGACGGAGGCGCTGCTGGCCAGCCTGAAGCTGCGCTCCCCCACCGGCATGCAGGTGCCGCTGGCCGATGTGGTGGAACTGTCGGAACGGCCCGGCCTGTCCCGCATCCTGCGCAACAAGGGCCAGCGTACCGTCTCGATCTTTGCCGAGGTGGACCATCTGAAGGGCAATTCTGGGGAAATCCGCAGCGATATCGAGAAGAACCACCTGCCCGGCATCATGGAGAAATATGGTGTCAAGAAGGACCAGAATGACGGGTCGCGTCAGGAAGAGGAGTTCTGGTCCGACTTCATGATGGGCATGTTCGTGTCGCTGGGGGCCATCTATCTGGTGCTGGCCTGGATCATGGGCAGCTTCGCCCGGCCCGTCGCAGTACTGATGATCATTCCCTTCTCCATCGCCGGCACCATCTTCGGCCATTGGGTGATGGGGGCGGATATGACGATCTGGTCCTATATCGCCATCATGGGCATGGCCGGCGTGCTGGTGAATGACAGCATCCAGGTGGTCAGCAGCATCGATGACCGCATCAAGGACGGGGAAGCGGTGGAGAGTGCCGTGGTGCATGGGGCGGCAGAACGGCTGCGCCAGGTGCTGCTGACCTCGCTGACCACCATCTTCGGCCTGTTGCCGCTGCTGACGGAGACGGACTTCCAGGCAGCCTTCCTGGTGCCCATGGCCATCACCTTCGTCTTCGGCATCGGGACGGCCACGGTTCTGGTCCTGCTGCTGATGCCGGCCCTGTTGATGCTGGTAGAAGATGCCAAGCGGGGGATCGGCTGGGTCCGGGGCCGGTTTGGCCGGCGGCAGCCGGTGGCGGCGGTGTGATGCCACCGGCACGAAATGATGACGGACCGTTTTGCGTAGCGCGGATTAGGCGGTAGCCGTAATCTGCGGGAACCCCAGCGTCGCTCCGCGGATTACGCTTCGCTAATCCGCGCTACGATGAAAACACCGGGGCGATATGACCGGTCAGGAATCATAACGCGCCCTCAACGCAGGCTGAACTCCACGGGCAGGACCAGTTCCATCTGGTCCTGTCCCAGTTCCGGGGGGATGGGGGGAAGGGGCTGGGCACGGTCCAGCAACTCCTCCGCCTCCCGGTCCAGTGCCTCCACCCCGCAACTGCGTTCCAACTGCCGTGACAGGACGCGGCCATTGCGGTCCAGGGTCAGGCGGACCCAGGCGGTTCCCTGCTGCCGCCGCTGCCGCGCACTCATGGGATAGCGCTTATGCTTGCCCAGATGCGCCATCAACCGCCCCTGAAAGGCGGCCAGGGCATCGGGCGGTGGCCCTGACGGGGCACTGGCCTGCGGGGCGGGTGCGGTTTCTGCCAGGGCCTGGGCCGGTGTGGCGACCGGTTGCGGCGGTATCTCCGCCACCGGTTCACTGCGGGGGGCAGGCCGGGGCGGTGGTGGCGGCAGCTTTGCCACCGCACGCTCAATCACCGGCGGCGGCTTTGGCGTCGGTGCCTGTGCCATCGGTTTGGGTGGCGGCGGGGGAGGGGGCGGTGGTAGCGCCGGTGGGGCCAGATCCAGCAGCAGGGCCGGGGGTGGTACCGGCGGCGCCACGGGGGGCGGTGCATGGGGTTTCAAGGCGACGAAGCCGGCCACGGCCAGATGCGCCCCGACCGCCAGCGCAAAGGCCAGCGGCCAGCGCACGCCGCCGACGGGCAGGGTCGCCACACCGGTCACGGTGCGGCCCCCACCGCGGCCCCATCCAGGCCGACCAGCGCCACCTTCAGATAGCCGGCATCGCGCAGCGTGTTCATCACCAGCATCAAGTCGCCATAGGCAACGGTTTTGTCGGCGCGCAGAAACACACGCTGTTCCCTGTCCCCGCTCGTGGCCGCGTCCAGGGCTGCGGCAAGGGCATCATTGCCGGCCACCGGCGTCTCATCGATGGCCAGCGACAGGTCGGCCTTTACCGACAGGAACAGCGGCTTGGACGGGCGCTCGGCCTGCGGCGCGCTGGATGCCGGCAGGTCGACGGGCACATCGACGGTGGCCAGCGGCGCCGCCACCATGAAGATGATCAGCAGCACCAGCATCACATCGATGAAGGGCGTGACATTGATCTCGTGATTTTCCGACAGGTCATCATCCCCGCCGGTGCGCAGCTTGGCGGCCATGGCCCTTACTCCGCGGCGCGCAGACGCGGCTTCACGCCCCGCCGATCCAGATCCCGCGACAGCAGGCGCAGGACGGCAGCGGCAATGTCGCCCACCTGGGCCCGGTAACCACCGATGCTGCGCGTCAGGGCGTTATAGACTAGCACGGCGGGGATGGCGGCCACCAGACCGATGGCGGTGGCCAGCAGTGCCTCCGCGATGCCCGGTGCCACGACGGCCAGATTGGTCGTGTGGCTTTCGGCGATGCCGATAAAGCTGTTCATGATGCCCCAGACGGTGCCGAACAGACCCACAAAGGGGGCCGTGGCGCCGATGGAGGCCAGGACACCGGTGCCCCGCGCGCTGGCCCGTGCCGTTGCCGCCTCGATCCGTTCCAGCCGGCTGGCGGCGCGTTCCTTGATCCCGTCAGGCGGCAGGTCGACCGACTGCTCCATTTCCTCCAGCACGGCATGCAGCAGCGGTGCCGCCGGGTCGCGGCCATCACTCAGGCCGGCGGTGGCATCGGCCAGACCCCGGACGCTGTCCAGCCGGGCCAGCGATGCAGCGGCCCGGCGCTTGGCCGCCGACAATTCCAGCAGTTTGGCGATGAAGATGGTCCAGGTGGCGACCGACGCCCCGGCCAGACCGATCATCACCGATTTGACCACCCAGTCGGCGGCCATGAACATGCCCCAGGGCGACAAGGCATGGCCGCCCAGCGACGGTTCCGCCAGTGCCGGCCCGGCCAGCAGCCCAGACAGGGCAGTACCCGCCACGATCCACCCGAATTTCCGCTTCGCCATCGCAGCCCCCCATAAGGAAACATGTCCCGGTCTGGTGGTACTGCACATGCGATTGAGTTGCAACTGCGTTCGCGGCGCAGGTGTCGTGCCGAAACGTCGCGCCTGGGATGGGCGCTCAAGACCAAGAGCCATGGATCATGGCTCTTGGTCGTTACCTGTTCCCTCAGCCGCCGGGCGCCGCCATCCGGCGGCTCGGCTTACGCGCACATGGGTGCGCGGGCCGCCGGTCGGCGGCCTCCAAGGGGCATAGGTCATGCCCCTTGGTACAAAAGGAAAAGCCCGGTCGATTTGCCGACCGGGCCCTTTTAGGTTCGGAGAATCTTGAGATGGTGGGATCAGGCCTGGATATCGACGATCTGGCCACGGCCACCGGTCGCCGCGGGACGGGTTGAACCGCCCCCCGCCAGCAGATTGGTCACCTGCTGCGACTGGTCGGAGGAGGCGCGCACCTGTGCGGTCTGAAACTGCTGCGTAATATTCAGCTGTTTCAGGGCCGTGGCATAGCCGGCAGAGCTGCTGACGTCCATGTGCGTGTCTTCCGTCTGGTCGTGAACCGGTGATTGCCCACCGGGACTGTTCCTACATCATAAAATATAGGGTGGTTTCAGAAGGAATCCAAGCCGCGACCTGTTCCATTGGCATATGCCTATGGAAAAACCGGTTAGGGTCAGCCCAGTGTGCTCATGATCGAGAAGCAGAGCGCGTCCCCCTGGGCGTGGATGGTTTTCAGCGCATCCTTGGGCAGGGGGATTTTCTTGTCGCGGCAATAGGCGACCATCAGACGGGCCAGCTGATAGCTTTCCACCTCCAGCTCCGACCGCGCACCACCGCCGGCCGCCTCGCTCTGGATGCGGATGGAAGGCGGGGGACCCTCCACCACCTGGATGCGGGTGATGCGGCGGGCAGGGTCGAACCCGTCAAGCGGCACCGACTGAAAGACCAGCTTCAGTTCGTCATTGGAGAAGATGATGTGACGGATCTCGGTAATCATGGCCGTTCTTTCCGTTCCCGTCTCAGCCCGTACGCTTTTTCTGGCGACGACGATAAATGGTGCAGGGATTTATTTCCAGCAAAGCCGCCGCACGGGTGATATTGCCGTGACACAGGCGGATGGCTTCATCGATGGTTTCTTCCTCCACCTGCCAAAGCGGGCGGATGCGGCGTTCATCATTCTGCCAGGCGTCGGCGGGGCCGGATGCCGGTTGCGGTGCCGCGGGCGTGGCCGGGCCGATGCCGGGAATGGGTACGCCCGGAATGCCAAGGCCCCCGAATGGCCCCGACGGCGGGGCGGCCAGGGCCGGGAAGGCCTGTCCGATCTGGCTGGCCAGGGGGCCGGCGACCGCCGCCCAGCGCGGATCATGCAGAATCGGCGGCACGATCATGGTCGGCTTGTTCAGGGGCGGCGGCAGCATGAAGGGCTTGATCTCGTCCCCGTCATTCAGCACCACGACATTGCGCACGACATTCAGCAGCTGCCGGACGTTGCCGGGCCAGGCATAGGTCTGGAGGATGCCCTCGGCTTCCTTATCGAAGCCCCTGAAGGATTTGCGCTCCTCCCGACCATACTTCTCCAGGAAGTGGCGGGCGATCAGCAGGATGTCGTCGCCGCGTTCGCGCAGCGCCGGCAGTTCGATGGAGATCACCTGCAGGCGGTAGAACAGATCCTCGCGGAACCGGCCCGCCTGCACTTCGGCATAGGGATCGCGGTTGGTGGCGCAGACGATGCGCACATCCACCGGCTCCAGCTTCTCGCTGCCCACCTTCTTGACCATGCCGGTCTGGAGAAAGCGCAAAAGCTTGGCCTGCAGGGACAAGTCCATCTCGCCGATTTCGTCCAGGAACAGGGTGCCGCCATCGGCCTGCAACGCCGCACCGGCGTGGTCGGTGCTGGCCCCTGTGAAGGCCCCCTTCACATGGCCGAAAATCTCCGACTCCATCAGGTCCTTCGGAATCGCGGCACAGTTGATGGCGATGAAGGGGCCTTGGGCGCGTGGGCTGCGGCGATGGATGGCTTCGGCGCAAACCTCCTTGCCGGTACCACTTTCACCGGTGATGAAAACAGTGGCCTTGGATGGTGCCGCCGCCTCAATCAGGCGATAGGCCGCCTTCATGGGTGGCGACGCGCCGATGAAGCCGTAGAAGGAATATTCGGTGACGGTGGGTTCCGCCGCTGTGGCCTTGGCGCCCTTGGCCTTCGGCGCCTTGCCCCCGGCCTCACGCGTCGGCACCGGCTGTGCCAGGACCGTAGAGACAGCGCCGCGCAGCCGGTCTGTGCCCACCGGTAGCAGCAGCACATCGGCGGCACCTGCCCGCATGGCATCCACGGCCACCTGAACCGACCCCTGCGCCGTCAAGGCGATGGCCCGGGCAGCCAGGCCCGCCTGGGTCAGGTCTCGCAGCAGGTCAATGCCGGGGCCATCGGGCAGTTGCAGATTTATCAGCAGCAGATCAGTGCCGCCCGTGGCCGCCAAGGCCTTTCGCGCCGCCGCCCCACCATCGACAACAGACAGGGCATGCCCATCGCGCTTCAGTGCCGCCACATAGGCATGTGACAGGGATGGAGCCGGTTCAATGATCAGGATACGGGCGGGTTCGGTCAGCATAAAAGGATGATTGCATGGGGCGTTGCGTTCAGCAAGGACGTCTTGCTGAATGATAGAAGGTGATTGCAAAAGGCAATGGACGGTGGCTTCCGGCATGACATACAGGGGTGTTTCCATGTTTGGGATCCAGGGAAACAGCCGGTTTCGGGCAACTGGCCCGTGAATTGCTCTGTTGATACCGGATTTAGAGGCGATGAAAGAGGTCGCCACAATCGTTAGCCGTCAAGGGCCGCAGCCCGGACGGTTATGCAGACGCCGCAGGGCCAGATGATCCGGTTGGATCGTTTCCACTGCGCCGCCTCACCGGCAGCCCCGCCGCCGGGCCCACTTTTCGGTTCAGGGCAAAGATGCGGTACCTTGTCGGCACGGCGGCCCGCCCCGGTCGCCGTGCCGGACTTTCCCCGATCAATCCTGATCCTCGTCCTCCGGCCCCTCCCCATAGGGGAAGCGGGGCTGCTCCCTCATGCTGCTGCTGAAGCGCCAGACCTTGGGTTCATCCAGAACCAGGGTGCCGCGTTGCAACTGGTCCATGATGGCAATGGAAATCCCGGCTTGCAGCCGTGCAGCCCAGGGCGCCATCGCCGCCGCCCCATCGCGCAGATAAGCCGGTGAATAGAGTGCGTGTGCGATGCCATCCGCATGGTTGGTCAGAAAAGCCATGACCAGTGCAGCGCATTCGGGGGGCGGTAGCACAGGTTCGATGCCGGCTGCGGCAGCAGCCAGTACGGGGTAGAGCAGGTGCGACCGCTCATCCAGCGTCGGATCGCGGGACAGGTTATCAGCCACACGGGAAAGATAGGCAGCCTTGGCGGCGGGCAGTTCCCGCAGGGCCATATCGAGAATCTGGCGATGATGCATCGGTGCCCGTCGGGGTGATTGGCAATGCCTTATCCTGACCGACGCGAACTGTCAGGGCAATGTGACCCATCGTATGGGGCCCGCACAAAAGGAAAGGGCCGGGCCCGTCCCGTGGGACAGACCCGGCCCTCGCCTGGATCAAGATTACATGAACAGGGCGTTGATCTGAGCGGAGGTCATCGACGACACCTGTGTGGAGGTGAAGCCAGCGATCTGGGTGGTGTTCATCGCCGCGATATCCGTCGTCTCCAGACCACCGACCTGGGTGGTGGACAGCGACGAAATCTGCGTCGTGCTCAGACCCATGATACCCGTGGTGGTGAAGGCAGCGATCTGTGTCGAGCTCAGTACAAACAGCTGGGTCGTGGTCAGACCCGATACGAAGGTGGAAGTGAAGACCGGGAACTGCTGGCCACCCGTCAGCTGAGCCACTGACGTGGTGCTGAAGTTAGCGACCTGGGTTGTGGTCAAAGCCGCCAACTGCGTGCTGTTCAGGATGGTGGCCTGCGCCGTTCCCAGAACCGCGATGTCGCTGGTTTCCAGCGCCCGGATCTGGGTTGTGCTGAACTGGCCGACCTGAGTGTAGGTGAAGGCTGCGACCTGGGTCGTCGTCAGACCCTGAACCAGAGTGGCCGTCAGACCCGCCAGCTGCGTGCTGGTCAGTACCGCAATGTCAGTGGTTTCGATACCAACCACCTGTGTCGTGGTCAGGGCCGTGATCTGGGTCGTGGTCAGGCCACCGATCTGGGTGGTGGAGAGGGCGGCCAGATCGGTTGTCTCAATGCCACGCACCTGGGTGGTGGTCAGCGAGGCGATCTGGGTCGTCGTCAGGACAC
>NZ_JBMDKE010000003.1:0-207552 GCF_057809555.1 Niveispirillum sp. FG156
CCAGCACCGCCTGCTCGTCGTGCTGCAGGACCAGGGCCAGGATATCGACCATGTCGCGATCACCACCGGGACGCCGCAGCATCTGATCCTGCAATCGCCGGAACCCCGACGGCAGGTCCGCGAAGGGGGCACCATTGCGCAATGCGCCGGGCTTACGCTGGACCACCGCCAGATAATGGCGCCAGTCATAAATTGTCCGGGGCATTTGACGGGATCGGTCAATCCAGCGTTCATGCTGGCACAGGATATTGCCCTCGGCCGCGACAACAAGCCGGTCCGGGTAGACCCGCAGGCTGACGGGCCGGTTCGCGAACGAGGCCGGCACGCTGTAGCGGTTGCGCTCGAAGCTGATCAGGCAGGTTGGTGAGACGCGCTTGCTCTGCTCAATGAACCCGTCAAACGGGAGCGGCACCGGCATCAGCGTGGACCGTTCCTCCGCCCAGATATCGGCAAGGGTCCCGACGAGACGACCATGCGGAATCTCCTGCCACAGCTCCAGGCAGCGCTGCTCAAGCCAGACATTCAGCGCGGCCAGGTCGGGAAAATCCGGTGTCGGCTGCCACAGCCGTGGCCGTGCATCCTGCACATTTTTCTCGACCTGCCCTTTCTCCCAGCCCGACGCCGGGTTGCAGAACGACGGCTCGAAGACATAGTGGTTGGCCATGGCCAGAAAGCGCAAATTGATCTGGCGCTCCTTGCCACGCCCGACGCGGTCCACCGCCGTGCGCATGTTGTCGTAGATGCCGCGCCCTGGCACGCCGCCGAAGACGCGGAAGCCATGCCAATGGGCGTCGAACAGCATTTCATGGGTTTGCAGTAGATAGGCGCGGACCAGGAACGCCCGGCTGTACGCCAGTTTGATATGCGCGACCTGCAATTTGGTACGATGACCGCCCAGCATGGCATAATCCTCGCTCCAGTCGAACTGGAAGGCCTCGCCGGGGCGAAAACTCAGCGGAACGAAAACGCCGCGCCCGGTCGTCTGCTGCTCGCGTTGCCGCTCCGCGCGCCATTCACGGGCAAAGGCCGCAACCCGGTTATAAGAACCGGTGAACCCCAGCGCGACCAGATCGGCGTGCATATGTTTCAAGGTTCGGCGCTGCTTGCGCGATGTGGAAGCCTCGGCCTTGAGCCAGCCTGCCAACTTGTCGGCGAACGGGTCCAGCTTGCTGGGTCGCTCCGGCACTGAGAACTTCGGTTCGATCGTCCCGGCGTTCAAATACTTCTTGATGGTATTCCGCGACAGACTGGTCCGGCGCGCGATCTCCCGGATCGCCACCTTCTCACGCAAGGCCAAACGGCGGATGACATTCAAAAGTCCCATGTGGATCACTCCTGTGCCCCCCGTCGCTCAATGCGCCGGGGGAAGGGTCACATGGGTCATTTCTCAATGGAAATAAGCCGCCATCCCGGGTCAGTTCCGCGTGGAAATCAACAGCGCATCACCAACGATGAAGCCGTATCCGGGTGCATGGGGTTGACAGTGGTCCGGGCGCGGCGGAAGGCCAAAACCCCGGCCAGGCAGATCAGGATCCCCAGGCAACCGAGCGCCGCGCACAGCCAGACCTGCCAAGGGTCGGTGGGGCGTGGCAGGTCTGTTATCGGTGGCAGCAACCACATCGCCAGCGCGGCGAGAAGGACCAGAGCCAAGGGCGGTACCTTCAGGGAAAGGGTTGGCCAGGGATGCGGCTGTGGCTGTCGGTTGTCTTCCATGATGTTTCCTCCTGTCAGGCTCGGCAGCGGTTCGTCCGCGCGAATGATCAGGTATGAGCCTAAAGCCTGTAGTTCCTACAGGGACAAGACTGAATCTTCCGCATCCTGATGAAATTGCCGCGGCCATATGCGCTGGACCGGCGGAACCGGAAGGGCGCTGGCGGCGACCGTGCCGGCAAACCGCCAGCGCCTTGTCCCTACATTCCGGGTTTCGGCTGCGAGGGCGATACCGGCGCGCACTCGCCTCGACGCCAACGGATGCTGTGCCATTTATGGCCGGTCGGGCGTGTGCCTACCTGCATCTGGCGTTGTCCGCTTTCACAGGAGCTGTCGGTAACTGTACGCGTCGGCGTGTCGGGGCCGGACGAGCATCCGGCCAGGAACATCGCGGCAAGCACGATGGTCGTCATGGTCTTCATGGTTTTTCCCCTATCGGGTTCGGGAACGCGGCATGCAGCCGGTTGCCGGCGGCAGTCGCGGCGCGTGGACGCGGTATGTACGGCAAGCCGTGTCCGGCATGCCGCGCGGATGGACGGCTTCTCGGCCTGGGCCTCAGGCTGTCCTTGGCGGGCGGTCTATGCGGATGCTGTTCTCTGGCAGTGTGAACCGCGCCGGCACCGCTCCCCCGCCGCCGATTGGCGGGAGGGAAACCAAGGCTGCCTGCGCCGGCAGCACGATGAGGAGATGGTGGCCGCCATCATGGCAGCGGTGCAGGCACACCCCATTCTCCTCGGCAGCGTGTTCCGGGGAATGCCGCGCGCCAGCCCCATCCTCATCGCGGTTATGGAACGCAGACGCCTCGACGGCAGGCCCGCCGACATCGAACGCCATTGCCGCCGCCGCATGGACGACGGTGAAGACGAGCATCAGGGACAGGATGGCGCAAACGATGCGGCGCATTGCTCTGGAGGCCCCAATGAGGGATCGACGCGACCCGCAAAGCCTATGCCCGGAAACGGACGGGAAGCAATCGCATTCCGCATCCTATCCGATTACGCAAAATACAGGCTTGCAAGAGCCGGGACCTGCACCTATTTTCTGGTCCATGCGTTTCCTGACCGTCCTGCTGCTTCTCGCGGCATTCCTGTTCAATGCCCCAGGCATCCATGCCGCGGACATCGGGAACTGTGACGTCCAGACGGTGGCTGCCGAAAGCAGCCACCCGGCCGGCAAGGCGCATGTCGACTACCATCATGGTTGCAGCCACATGCATGTGGCTGATCGGGCACGCGCGACCCGCGTTGCCGAGCCTGTGGTGTGGGAGCAGACCCGCTACGCGATGGACCCTGCACTTCCGCCGGCCAGTGCCGATCCGACCCTGCCTGACGAACCACCGCGCGCCTGACAAGCCGAATTCCGTCTGGGTGATGACCCCTTGGGTCCGCCCGCCATTCGCTTGTCCGCACGCGGAGCATCCATGCGCACGCACGTCGCAGCCGCCTTGGCGATGGTTTTCGCCTGGGCGCCGACGGCCGGGGCACAACAGTCCCAAGCCGCCGAACCCTCCACACTTTCCCCCTCATCCCCATCCGTCCTGACGCCGGAAACGGCCATCGCCCGCGCTCTGGAGGTGGCGCCGCGCACCGCTGCGGCCGCCGCACGCCTGCGGGCCGCCGGCGGGGCGGTCGATCAGGCCGACGTCCTGCCCAACCCCGAAATCTCGGTCGAGTTCGAGAATTTCAAGGGCAGCGGCCCCTATCGCGGCTATGGGAATACGGAAACCACCTACAGCCTGTCCCAGACGATCGAGCTGGGCGGCAAGCGCGGGGCTCGAGTTGGCTCGGCCCGGGCCGCCCGGTCCACCGCCGGCTTCGACCTGGCGGCTGCGAAGCTGGACCTGGTCCGAGACGTGCGCCAGGCTTTCACCGAGGCGGTCGCCGCTGATGCCGCCGTGACCCTGGCCGACGAGCAGTTGCGGTTGGCCGGGGAGGTGGAGCGGTCCACCCAGGCGCGGCTGGAGGCCGGCCGCGAAGCACCGATCCAACTCGGCCGTGCCGAGATCGCGCGGCGCCAAGCTCAGTTGGAACTGGAGCAGGCCAAGCGCCGGGCCGGGGCGGCCCGTCAGGTCCTGGCCGGACTTACCGGCATCGGCCAGGCCGGTCTCCAGCTGGAAGAGGACTGGTTCCGACGGCTCGACGCGACGGCTGCTGAAACGGCGGCGGAGTCCACGGAGCTGCTGCGCCGTCAGTCCGAACTGCGGCGCAGCCGCGCCGAGCTTGATGTGGAACGGTCCAAGGCCATTCCCGATGTGACGGTGTCCGGTGGCTTTCGCCGGTTCCGGGAGGGCCGTGACAATGCCTTCCTAGTCGGCGTCTCCGTTCCCATCCCGCTGTTCGACCAGAACCGCGGCGCCATCGAACGGGCGCGCGCCGAAGTGGTTGCCGCCGAGGCGGACCTGGCGGCCGAGCGCATCGACCAGGAGCGGCGCGTGACCGTCGCCCGCGCCAACCTGGACGCGTCGCGCGATACGGCTGCAGCCTTGCAGGAAAAGATCATTCCCACCGCCGAGCAGGCTTTCGCCGCCGCGCAGGAGGGTTATCGGCAAGGCAAGTTCTCATACCTGGAAATGCTTGAGGCGCAGCGCACGCTGTTTGATACGCGGCGCAACCTCATCGACACGCTCCAGGGCTTCCACAATGCGCGGGCCGAGCTTGAACGCCTGACCGCGACCGCCGAGGGCGGAGAGGTGACACCATGAACAAGAAGAACATCCTGATCGGCGTCTCGGTCCTGGCCCTGGCTGTCGCCGGCATCGGCTATTGGACCTTCAGCGGCAACGGCAAGCCCACCGCCCAACTGGCATCCGGCAAGGACGGCCATGGCGGCGAGGGCGAGGAAGGGCATGAGGATGAGGAAGGCGCCATCCACCTCACGGCCGAACAGATCAAAAAAGCCAACATCAAGGTCGTGGCCGCCGGTCCGGCCGAGGTTTCCCGGGAAATCCAGGTGATGGGCACCGTCGTGGCGGACGCCGATCGCATGACCCATGTCACGACACGGGTTCCCGGTGTCGTCATAGAGGTGCGCAAGCGCCTGGGCGAGCCGGTGACGGCAGGCGAGGTGCTGGCCGTCCTGGACAGCCGCGAGTTGGCCGACGCCAAGGCCGAATACATGTCCGCCCAGCGGCAGGAGGCGCTGGCCGCCACGACGCTGCGGCGTGAGGAAGACCTTTGGCGCAAGAAGGTGTCGGCGGAGCAGGATTATCTCGACGCCCGCACCAATGCTGAGACCAGCCGCATCACCCTGGACGCCACCCGCCAGCGCCTTGGTACGCTGGGCCTCACATCGGCGGAAATCGCGGACCTGTCGCGGCAAGGCGTTTCCAGCCTGAGCCGCCTGGAGGTTCGCGCCCCCATCGCCGGCCGCATCACCCGGCGCGAGCTGGTGCGCGGCGAATTGGCGGCGGCAGAGAAGGAAATCTTCACCATCGCCGACCTGTCCAAGGTCTGGGTGGAACTGCCGGTCTACGCAGCCGACTTGGCGCAGGTGCGCGAGGGGCAGTCTGTCACGCTGAAGGGCCAGGACGGCCGGACGGCACAGGGCACGGTCATCGCGGCCGGTGCCACGCTGGAGACACAGACGGGGGCGGCCCGCGTGGTGGCGGCCCTGGACAATGCCGAAGGGCAGTGGCGTCCAGGTGATTTCGGTACCGGCACCATCGTCGCCGGCGGGGAAAAGGCGGACGTCGCCGTTCCGGCATCGGCGCTGCAGACCCTGAACGGCGAGAATGTCGTCTTCGTGCGCAACGAGGAGGGGTTCCAGGCGCGGGCCGTTGAAATCGGCCGCCGCAACAGTGCCGCCGCCGAGATCACCTTCGGCCTGTTCCCCGGCGACCAGGTGGCGACGGGCAACACCTTCCTGCTGAAATCGGAAGCGTCGCGCGGCGCCGCCGAACATTCCCACGCGCATTGAGGAGCGGCGGCATGATCGAACGCGTCCTCAATTTCGCCATCCAGCGCCGCTTCCTTGTGGTGCTGCTCGTGGCGGTCGCCGCCGCATTCGGCGTGCAGTCGCTCCTGCGCCTGCCCATCGACGCGGTCCCCGACATCACCAACAACCAGATCCAGATCACCACCCTTGCCCCGGCCCTGTCGCCGTTCGAGATCGAGCAGCAGGTGACATATCCGGTGGAGACGGCCCTGGCCGGCATCGCCGGGCTGGAAAACACCCGTTCCATCTCCGTCAACGGCCTGTCGCAGGTGACGGCCATCTTCGGTGAGAAGGTGGACATCTATTTCGCCCGCCAGCAGGTGGGCGAGCGCCTGACCGAGGCCAAGGAGCAGTTGCCGCCGGGGTTGACACCCACGATGGGCCCGATCTCCACGGGCCTGGGCGAGATCTACATGTGGACGGTGGAGTATGCGCCGTTCGCCAAGGAGAAGGCCCAGGCTGGCAAGCAAGGCTGGCAGCCCGACGGCAGCTACCTGACCCCGGAGGGCGAGAAGCTGATGTCCGAGGCCGAGCGCGCCACCTATCTGCGCACGGTCCAGGACTGGATCGTCTCCCCGCAGATGAAGGGCGTGGCAGGCGTTGCCGGCATCGACACGATCGGCGGCTTTGTCCGCCAGTACCATGTCATGCCGGATCCGGCCCGGCTCATCTCCTTCGGGCTGACCTTCGCCGAATTGGGCGAGGCGTTGGAGCGCGCCAACCAGAGCCTGGGTGCCGGACAGCTTGAACGCAATGGCGAGCTGTTCATCGTCCGCTCCGACGGGCGCATCTCCACGGCGGCGCAGATCGCAGAGGTGGTCGTCGCCACGCGCGGCGGCGTGCCTGTCCGCCTGGGCGACGTCGCCACGGTCCAGACGGGGCAGGAAGTGCGCACCGGTTCAGCCAGCGAGAATGGCCGCGAGGTGGTGGTCGGCACGGCTTTGATGCTGATCGGCCAGAACAGCCGGACGGTGGCGGCGGCCGTGGATACCAAGCTGCAGGAGATCCGCCGCTCCCTGCCGGCCGACATCGTCGCCAAGACGGTGCTGGACCGCACCGACCTGGTGAATTCCACTATCAAGACCGTGGCCAAGAACCTGACGGAGGGGGCGCTGCTGGTCATCGCGGTGCTGTTCCTGCTGCTGGGCAATATCCGCGCGGCCCTGATCACGGCGCTCGTCATCCCCGTCACCATGCTGATGACGGCGACGGGCATGCTGGAGGCCGGGGTCAGCGCCAACCTGATGAGCCTGGGCGCACTTGATTTCGGCCTCATCGTCGACGGTGCCGTCATCATCGCGGAGAACTGCCTGCGACGGCTCGGGGAGCGGCAGCACCATCTGGGCCGGGTCCTGACCCTGAAGGAGCGGCTGGCCGAGGTGGGCATCGCCGCCAAGGAGATGATCCAGCCCTCGGTCTACGGCCAGGCCATCATCATCGTCGTCTATCTGCCGCTGCTGACCTTCACCGGCGTGGAAGGCAAGATGTTCCAGCCGATGGCGCTCACCGTCATCATCGCGCTGGTCGCCGCCTTCGTCCTGTCGCTCACCCTGGTTCCGGCGCTGATCGCCATCTTCGTCTCGGGCAAGGTGGAGGAGAAGGAAAACGCCATCATCCGGAAGGCCGGGGAGACCTACCGGCCGCTGTTGGACAAGGCCTTGAAGGCGCCCATGCGCATGGTAGCACTGGCCGCCCTGCTGTTTGCCGGCAGCCTGGTGCTGTTCACTCAACTGGGCCAGGAATTCATCCCGCAGCTGGATGAGGGCGACGTCGCCCTGAACGCCTTCCGCATCCCCAGCACCAACCTGGCCCAGGCGACGGGCCAGCAGCTGGAGATCGAGAAGGCCGTGACCGCGTTCCCGGAGGTGGCCTTCGCCTTTTCCAAGACCGGCACGGCCGAGATCGGAACGGACGTCATGCCGCCCGGCATCTCGCACATGTTCGTGATGCTGAAGCCGCGTGACCAATGGCCGAACCCCGGCCTGTCAAAAGCGGAACTGGTCCAGCGGCTGGAGAAGGCTGTGGGATCATTGCCCGGCCAGGTGTATGAGGTCAGCCAGCCCATCCAGTTGCGCTTCAACGAACTGCTGGCCGGCGTGCGCGGCGACGTCGCCATCAAGGTGTTCGGTGACGATTTCGACACGCTGCTGGCCACGGCCAACCAGATCGCCGGTGTGGTCCGGGGCATCGATGGTGCGGCCGACGTGCGGGTGGAACAGGTGTCCGGCGCTTCCTTCATGAATGTGGAGGTCGACCGGGCGCGCGCGGCGCGCTTCGGCCTGTCCGTGGCCGACGTGCAGGAGGTGGTGGCCATGGCCATCGGCGGCCGCGAGGCCGGCATGGTCTATCAGGGCGACCGCCGCTTCGACATTGTCACCCGCCTGCCGGATGCATTGCGCAACGATCCGGTGGCGCTGGCCTCCATCCCGATTCCGCTGTCGGGCGAGGTCGCCGGGGACGAGGGCGGGCCGGCCATGCGGACGGTGCCGCTGGGCGAGGTGGCCCGCTTCAACTTCACGGAGGGACCGAACCAGATCAGCCGCGAGAACGGCAAGCGCCGCATCGTGGTGCAGGCCAATGTTCGCGGCCGCGACATCGGCTCCTTTGTCCTGGACGCGCAGTCCAAGATAGCCGGTCAGGTCCAGGTGCCCGCTGGCTACTGGGTCAATTGGGGCGGGCAGTTCGAGAACCTGATCGCGGCGCGCGAGCGTCTGTCGATCGTGGTGCCGGCCTGCTTCGCCCTGATCTTCCTGCTGCTTTACAGCGCTCTCGGGTCGGCGCGGGACGCGGCTCTGGTGTTCAGCGGCGTGCCGCTGGCGCTGACCGGCGGCATCCTGGCCCTTTTCCTGCGCGGCATGCCGTTCTCCATCTCCGCCGCCGTGGGGATGATCGCGCTGTCGGGCATCGCCGTGCTGAACGGGCTGGTCATGCTCTCCTACATCCGCCAACTCCGCCTGGGCGGGAAAAGCCTGGAGGATGCGGTGCGGGAAGGGGCGCAGACCCGACTGCGTCCCGTGCTGATGACGGCTCTGGTGGCCAGCCTGGGCTTCGTACCCATGGCCTTGTCCACCAGCGTGGGTGCGGAGGTGCAGAGGCCCATCGCCACCGTCGTCATCGGCGGCCTGATCACCGCCACGCTGCTGACCCTGCTGGTCCTGCCTGCCCTTTACCGCCGCTTCGCCGGACCGGTCGTGAGCGGGGAGGCGGAGGACGAGCCCGTGCCGACGGCACCGGGTCCGCACCCCACCGCCTGACATTTTCCGATCCTAATCGACGACAGCCCCGGTTGCCTGCGGGCGCCGGGGCCCCAACCCTGAAGGAGACATACCATGTTGAAGCCGTTTCTGATCGCCGCCAGCCTCTGCCTGCTGCCCGCCGCTGCCATGGCGCAGGACAGCCATGGCCACGACCACACCGCCAAGGGGCCGCATGGCGGCATCGTCAAGGAAGTGGGCGGGCAGGACGCCGAACTGGTCGTGGGCGACGGCACCGTCACCCTCTACCTGCTCGATGGCAAGACGGGTGCCCTGGCACCGGTCGACGGTGCCCAGGCCAGCGTCCTGTTCACGCAAGGCGCTGCCCGCAAGGGAACCCTCGTCCTCCAGGCGGCCGGTGACAAGCTGGAAGCCAAGGGTGCGGTGCCGGAAGGGGCCGACATTGTCGTCAGCCTGCGCACCAAGTCCGGCAAGAGCGGCCAGGCCAAGTTCGAGCTGGGCGGTCACGGCCATTGAGGGTCGGGAAGCCGGCGGCGCGGCCAACGCTGCCGGCTTTCCCATTTGGGGAGCATGTCCGATGGGGCGTCGTATCAGGCCCTCGCGGAGGGAGATTGCCAGGGGCTCCAGTCTGATCGGCGGGCGGCAGGCACGTCCGGCTGCGGTGGAGAAAGCCATGCTCCGGCGGAAGCGGACGAAGCGCCTCCGTCATGATGGCGTGGCGCTGGCCATCATGGGCGCGCTTCTCCTGTTGGGACTGGCCCTGGACCATCTGGTAAGCGGTTGAATCCGAAGACGCGCCGCCAAAGCCGGCGAGGAGAGCATCATGCAGGAACAATCGCACGAATGTGACGGGCACGAAGCCGGCGCGCATGACCACAAGCCCGGCGGCGACCATGAGCATGACCATGGCGGCATCTTTGGCTCCCGCACGGAACTGGTCTTCTCGCTCCTGTGCGGCGCCGCCCTCGGCCTGGGCGTCCTTCTCGAATATGCGATGCCTGGGGCGCCCGGCTGGATCAGCCTCGCCCTGTTCATCGCGGCCTATGTCTTCGGTGGCTGGTTCACGGGGCGGGAGGCGCTGGAGAACCTGTGGAACAAGCGTTTCGAGATCGACACGCTGATGCTGGTGGCCGCCGCCGGCGCCGCGGCGCTGGGGGCCTGGGCGGAGGGCGCGCTGCTGCTGTTCCTGTTCAGCCTGGGCCATGCGCTGGAACATTACGCCATGGGCCGCGCCAAGCGCGCCATGGAGGCGCTGGCGGCACTGGCCCCGCGTACGGCCATGGTCCGCCGGGACGGGGAAGTGATCGAACTGCCGGTGGAGGAACTGGCCATCGGTGACATCGTCATCGTCAAGCCCGACACCCGCCTGCCGGCCGACGGTTTCGTCATCGCCGGCACCAGCAGCGTCAACCAGGCCCCCGTGACAGGGGAGAGCATACCCGTTGACAAGCAGCCGGTGGCCGATCCGGCCGAGGCCCGCGTCAATCTGGACAGGCTGACGGCAGCCACCCGCGTCTTCGCCGGCACGGTCAACGGCGGCGGCTCGCTGGAGGTGGAGGTCACCAAGCGCGCCGACGACAGCACCCTGGCCCGCTTGGTCCGGCTGGTCAGCGAGGCGGAAAGCCAGAAATCACCGACCCAGCGTCTGACCGACACGTTCGAGCGCTTCTTCGTGCCGGCGGTGCTGGGGCTGGCCGTGTTGCTGCTGTTCGCCTGGGTCGTGGTGGACGAGCCGTTCCGCGACAGTTTCTACCGCGCCATGGCGGTGCTGGTGGCGGCCAGCCCCTGCGCACTGGCCATCGCCACGCCCAGCGCCGTGCTGTCCGGCGTGGCCCGCGCCGCGCGGGGCGGGGTGCTGGTCAAGGGCGGAGGGCCGCTGGAGACCCTGGGTTCGGTCACCGCCATCGCCTTCGACAAGACCGGCACCCTGACCGAGGGACGCCCCCGCATCACGGATGTGATCACGGCCGAGGGCGTGGCGGAAGCCGACCTGCTGGCCGTGGCCGTCGCCGTGGAGAGCCTCAGCGACCATCCCCTCGCCCGTGCCATCGTGCGCGATGGCAAGGAACGGCTGGCGGGGCGGCCGGTGGCTGCGGCCGGCAGCCTGGACAGCCTGACCGGACGCGGGGTCAGCGCCATGCTCGACGGCGAGAAGGTGCTGATCGGCAAGGCGGAGATGTTCGGCAATGACGGTATCGCCCCGCTTTCCGCCGCCACGGCGACGGCGGTGGAGGATCTGCGGGAGAAGGGCCGCACCACCATGGTGGTGCGGCGTGGCGATCGCGACCTGGGCGTCGTCGGCCTGATGGACACGCCCCGCAAGGCGGCGGTCGACACGATGCGCCGGCTGCGGGCGCTGGGCGTGCAGCGCATGGTCATGATCTCCGGCGACAACCAGCGCGTGGCCACCGCCGTCGCGGCGGAAGTGGGGCTGAGCGAGGCGCGGGGCGACCTGATGCCGGAGGACAAGGTGGCAACCATCCGGGCGCTGAAGGCCGAACAGCCGGTGGCCATGGTGGGCGACGGCGTGAACGACGCCCCCGCCATGGCCAGCGCTTCGGTGGGCGTGGCCATGGGGGCGGCTGGGTCGGACGTGGCGCTGGAGACGGCCGACGTGGCCCTGATGGCCGACGACTTGTCGCACCTGCCCTTCGCCATCGGCCTCAGCCGACAGGCCCGCTCCATCATCCGTCAGAACGTCTTCGCCAGTCTGGGCGTGGTGGCCCTGCTGGTGCCGGCCACCATCCTGGGACTGGGCATCGGCCCCGCCGTCGCCATGCATGAGGGATCGACGCTGCTGGTCGTGTTCAACGCCTTGCGGCTGCTGGTTTACAGGGAGTGAGGAAGACCGCGCCGGACACGCCCACCGGGGCCGTCACCACCGCAACCACTTCCGGGTTCACCTGATGGAACCCGCCGGCGAACCTCAGCCCGGACTGTGGATCTCCACGGCCAGGCCGCCCACTTTCCAGTCTGGGAATCCGTCCTCCAGGCGTGCGGCCCGGTATCCCTTTTCGCGCAGAACCGCGACGGCCTCGAACGACAGGACGCAGTAAGGGCCGCGACAATAGGCGACGATCTCCGTATCCTTCGGCAACTCGTCCAGCCGGCTGGCCAGTTCGGCCAGCGGAATGTTGCGCGCGCCCGGCAGATGCCCGCGCTCGAACTCGTCCTGGCGCCGTACATCCAGCACGGTGACCAAGCCGTCGTCCATGCGGCTGAGCAATTCCTCGCGCGACACGGCTTCCATCTGGTCACGGGCATGGAAGTAGTCCCGGATCACGCGGCCTACCTCTGCGACATTGCGCTCCCCCACCTGGCCAAGCGCCCGCATCAGCCCGACGACCTCTCCGTCATTGGCAAGGCTGTAATGGATGTGCTTTCCGTTCCGTTCGGTCTCTACGAGGTTCGCGCGCCGCAGGATCTGGAGATGGCGGGATGTATTGGCGACGGACAGGTCCGACAAGCCCGCCAGTTCCTCCACCGAGCGGCGGCCCTGCGCCAGCAGATCCAGCAGTTCCAGCCGATTGGCGTGCGCGATGGCCTGTGCCACCTCCGCCAGCTTCTCGAAAATCTGGAATTTGGGTCCTGAGGTTGACAAGCTGACCTCGTCGATAGATCAATCTTGGAATTGATTGAATGACCGGTAGCATGGTTGCGACCATGGGGCAAGCATGCATGGACTTCCGGTGTCCGTCGCCGTCACCGGTTCCACGCCTCCGCGACGGCATGGACGAGGGCGAGCGAGGCGACGGCCCCATTTGCTTCGCCCTTTTCGAAATCCCCGGTCTGACCCATCTGGTTGGTGACGTGGGCAAAGCACAGCACGGGCTTGCCGCGGGCGCGGGAGAAGGCATACAGCGCGGCCGCCTCCATCTCGACGGCCAGGATGCCCTGCGCACGCGCCGCCTCGATGGCTTGCGCGGTTTCACGATAGGGTGCATCGGTGGTCCAGGTCGCTCCGCGTTCCACCGGCTCCCCCACGCGGGACAGCGCTCGCGCGATGGAAGCGATGAGTGCGGGGTCGGCCTCGGCATAGTCCGAGGCGGGCAGGTAGTGGTAGCTGGTGCCCTCGTCCCGGAGCGCCCGTTCGATGAGGATGAAATAGGGTGGGGGGCGAAGCGCCTTGATCTGCCCGGACGAGGTGATGCTGATCAGCAGGCGGCAGCCGGAAGCGAACATCTGCTCCGCCAGCAGCACCGCATAGGAAGCGCCCACGGCGCAGCCGACGATGCCGAACTCCCGCCCTCCCTGCTCGAAACTGTACATCTCGCTGTGATAGCAGGCCCACCCGGTGGTGCGTCTCGAACGGCCAGTGGCATGAAGATGCCGCACGATGTCCCCGTCCGGATCAAGGATGCAAACCTCCGGCACCACCATATCCGGCACGTCCTTCTGCCGGCGCGCCTCGCGCAGGAGGCTTTCCGGCGTGAAGGCGGAGGGCGCGTCATGCTGCTTTTCGCGCAGGATGGGTGGGAGGCTGCCGCCGATCGGGGACATCAGGACCTCGCAATGGGCTGGTGGCGGAAGATGCTGAACTGGAAGGACTGCGTGGAGCCCCAGGGCGTGGCATGCAGGTGCCGTTGCGTGCCTGTCAGCTGGAACGCGGGACCGAGCGTTTCGGCCAGGCTGTCGGCATCGTACCGGACCACCGGCAGGCCGCTGCAACGCTCCGGCCCGTCCGGGGCGAAGGTCGCGATGATGGCATGGCCGCCGGGTTTCAGGGCTTGGGAGAGACGGGCGATGTAAGCCTCGCGATCCGCGGCGGCGGTGAGGAAATGGAAGGCGGCCCGGTCGTGCCAAACCGCGTAGGTGCGATCCGGCTCCCACTTGGTGACGTCCGCCACGATCCATTGCACATGGTCGCCTGTGCTGTCGATCCGGGCCTTGGCGGCGGTCAAGGCCGACGATGACAGATCCAGCACCGTCGCATCCCGGTATCCGCGGTGAAGCAGCGCATCGATCAGGCGCGAAGCGCCGCCACCAATGTCGATAATGGCGTCCGGTGCCACGGCGCAGCCTTCGATCAGGCCCAGCGAAGGTTCGGGACTATCCTGAAACCAGCTGACTTCCTGTTCGCCCTTCGTCTGGTAGGTGGATTGCCAATGCTCTTGGCGATCTTCCGGATGCATGGGGCTTCCTTCTCGGGACGGCCCTGGGGAAAGGGCGGCGGGCAGAGACTTGCGATCCCGCCTCTTAGCATGGGCCTGGAAGCTTTACATTAAATCATTCTGATGAATGTTATTTCGATGGTAAGCCATTGTAAGGCCGGCGGGCGGAGGAGCCCGCCGGCCAGCTCGTCACATCACACGCTTGAACTTGGTGTAGTCGCCGGTGGCGCGGACCGTGATGGTGACGTCCTTGTCACCACGGTTGCGCCAGAACCAGCCATGATGGCCGTCGAAGGCCGCGACGATCTCGCCTTCACCGCTGGCAGCACCACGGCCCTTTTCATAGGAATGGACCTTGTCGGGGGCGGCGAAGGATTCGCCATGGGTGTCGAAATTCACCACCCCGCCGTCGGCCTTCCAGGAGAACTGGAGTTTCGCACCCTGCTTCATCTCCACCTTGACCTCGGCACCCTTGTCGGGGGCCAGCGTCAGGGTCATCTCGTCGCCATCATGCTCCGCCTCGCCATGCACATGGTCGGCATGGGCCAGGACGGTGACGGGCAGCAGGCACAGGCCGGCGGCGATCAGAAACGGCTTCAGCATCGGTTCATTCCTTCATGTTCCAGGGGCCGCGCCCTGCCTCGCGGGCATGCCGGCGCGTCGGGTTGCATCAGGGTTGCTATCAGCGGATCACGGTGCGGAAGCGGGCTGGGGGGCGGCCTGCTCCCGGTCGGTCTTGGCGTCGGCTTCCGCCTCTGCGGCCAGTTCGGCCTTGATCTCGCCCATCTCCGTCAGGCCCAGCAGCTTGCCGATGCCAGTGGGGTCGATGGCGTATTCCGACGGCAGCACGACGGTGACCAGCAGGATGGCCGCGGTGACCAGGGCGATGGCGGTGGAGCGCAGGAGCTGACCGGAGGTCGGCAGCTCCGCCTGGGTGGGGATGTTGGTGTTGTACATGGTCTGGCTCTTTCTCAGGACGAGATGGCCCAGCCGGTCAGCTGATACCCGATCAGCATGAACCCGGCGGTCATCATCGCGACGTTGGCGGTATAGGCATGGCGCCAGAAGCCGGCGGTGCGGCGCCAATAGCCCATGACGATCAGGATGGCGCCCAGGGCCAGAAGCTGGCCGATCTCGACCCCGACATTGAAGGCCAGCAGGTTGGGGACCAGCCCATCCGGCGAGACGTCATATTCGCGGATCTTGGTGGCCAGCCCCAGCCCGTGGAACAGGCCGAAGACCGGCGTCGCCACCTTGGTGTTGGGCTGGAAGCCCAGCCAGCGCTGATAGGCGCCCAGATTGTCCAGCGCCTTGTAGACCACCGACAGGCCGATGATGGCGTCGATCAGGTAGCCGTTGACATTGGTGTCGAACAGGACGCCCAGCAGCATCGTCGTGGAATGGCCCACGGCGAAGAGGCTGACATAGAGGCCGATATGTTTCAGCCGGTGGAGGAAGAAGATCACCCCGAACAGAAACAGGATGTGATCGTAGCCGGTCACCATGTGCTTGGCGCCGAGATAGAGGAAGGGCAGGAGATGTACGCCCGTGATTTCCTGGATATAGCCCTTGTCGCCCTGCGTGACGGCATGGGCCAGCGCATCTCCGTTGCCGAAGATCAGCACCATGCCCAGCAACGCAAGCAACAGGGCGCGCGGCCGCAAGACGGCATCATGCCGTCCGGCCTTCGATGGAAGCCCGTTCATGGGTTGAGGTTCCGTTGTCTATGGATACAGGCGACCGCGCGAGCGCGCGGCCATGATCATGCGGACAGGACGGAACGGGGCGGGCGGTCCAGCGAATAGAGCGGCGAGCTATAGGCGGGCGAGGCAACCCCACCCTGCCAGTCGGTACGGAACATGACGGGGGCGACGCTGCCGGGCGGTGCCACGCCGGTCATGGCCACATGGGAATGGTCGCCGGCGTTATGGCTGTGGGTATGGGCCGCGGCATGGTCATCCCAGACCTCGAAGCCATCCTCGTCATGCCAATGGCCGTGATGCTCGATTTCGGCGACGGCCACACGGGGAAGATGGGCGGCACTGCCATGATGGGCGAGCGACAGGATACCCGTTGCCATCGCCAGAAAGGCGATGAGCCGGAAGGCCTTGAGCAAAGGGTGCCGCGACATCTCGTTGCCACCAACCGTCAAGAGGGGGACGCCAAGCCGGATCGGGCGTTCCCAAGGGCGCCGCCGAACCTGGAGCAGGGATAGCCGATGGCCGGGGACCGGTCAACCATGTCGGGTTTGAGGTGTGCTTGCCATATCCCCTCCAGGGGGATAGCATATTGCTCATCATGCGTGCTTGCGCTTAGCCCGCCTACCCTGGAAGAAATCCCGTGCTTTCTCCCTTGCTGAACCGGACCTACCGGCATCTTTTCGCAGCACAGGTCGTGGCCCTGGTGGGTACCGGGCTGTTGACCGTGGCCCTGGGGCTGCTGGCCTATGATCTGGCTGGAGCCGATGCCGGGGCGGTACTGGGCACGGCCCTGGCCATCAAGATGGTGGCCTATGTCGGGGTGGCGCCTGTAGCGGGCGCCTTCGCCGACCGGCTGCCCCGGCGCAGCTTCCTGGTGGCCATGGATCTGGTACGGGCGGTGATCGCCCTGTCGCTGCCCTTCGTCACCGAGATCTGGCAGATCTATGTGTTGATCTTCTTGCTGCAATCGGCGTCGGCCGCCTTTACGCCGACCTTCCAGGCCACGATCCCGGATGTGCTGCCCGAGGAGGCCGAATATACCAAGGCCCTGTCGCTGGCGCGGCTGGCATACGATCTGGAAAGCCTTGCCAGCCCGACCCTGGCGGCGGCCTTGCTGACGGTCGCCACATACCACGACCTGTTCGCGGGCACGGTGGTCGGCTTCATCGGATCGGCCTTGCTGGTGGCATCGACCAGCCTCGCCAGGCCCAAGGCTGGGCAGGACAGGGGCGGCATCTATGACCGGACGACGCGGGGTATGCGCATCTACCTGCGCACCCCCCGCCTGCGCGGCCTGCTGGCTTTCAACGGCACCGTCGCCGCTGCCGGCGCCATGGTCATCGTCAATACGGTCGTGCTGGTGCGCGGCCTGCTGGGCGGGACGGATTCCGACGTGGCCATGGTGCTGGCCGCTTATGGCGCCGGCTCCATAACCATGGCGTTCCTGCTGCCGCGATTGCTGGAAAGGGTGACGGACCGGACCATCATGTTGGCGGGTGCCTGGGTGCTGACCGGCGGTCTGCTGATGCTGGCGGCGATCCTGGCCAGCGGCGTCATTGCGGCGGACGGCAAGTCTCCTTTCCTGGTGCTGATGCCGGCCTGGTTCGTGCTGGGTGCCGCCAACGCCGCCGTGCTGACGCCGTCGGGCCGGCTGCTGCGCCGCTCCGCCGAAGCCGGCGACCGACCGGCCATCTTCGCGGCGCAGTTTGCCCTCTCCCATGCCTGCTGGCTGGCCACATACCCGCTGGCCGGCTGGCTGGGCGCGACCGGCGGGCTGGGGATCGCCTGCGCGGTGCTGGGTGTGCTGGCCACCGTGACAACGATGATTGCCGCGCGGATCTGGTCCGGCGACGGCATAGGCTCTGCGAACTGATCAAATCGACGGAATGCCCCCTCCGCCCCTGGCTATGCAAGGGCGGAGGGGGCATGGCTTTACCTGACCTCCTTCATGGGCTGCGCTACCGTCAGGAGGCAATCGCCATCACGCCAGCGCACCCCATACCGTTTGATCCCCGGCAGCCGGGGAGCGATCTTCTGGAGACGCTGGCCGCTTTCGCATGTGCTGTCGGCGACTGTCCTGCTTGGCAGGTCTGTGCCGCTTGAACAGCCCGCCAAGGTCAGGGCAAGCAGGAATGGTGCGATCCTCGTCTTCATGGACATCCTCCATTGGGGATCAGGAAAGTTGCGGTACGGTGGCCTGTGCCGATGCGTGGTCATTTCTTCGTGTCCGGTAGCACAGCCGGTACAAGGCCGGCAGAACCAGCAGAGTCAGCAGGGTGGAGGAGAGGATGCCGCCGATGACCACGGTGGCCAGCGGGCGCTGCACCTCGCTGCCGGCACCGACATTGAAGGCCATGGGGATGAAGCCCAACCCGGCGACCAGGGCGGTCATCAGCACCGGTCGCAGCCGGGCCAGTGCGCCCTGGCTGATGGCGGCCTCCAGCTCCATGCCGTCATCCAGCAATTTGCGGATGAAGGTCACCATCACCACGCCGTTCAGCACGGCGATGCCGGACAGCGCGATGAAGCCGACCCCAGCCGAGATCGACAGCGGGATATCGCGCAGGGCCAGCGCCGCCACGCCGCCGGTGAGCGCCAGCGGCACGCCGCTGAACACCACGCCAGCATCACGCATTGACCCGAAAGCCATGATCAGCAGGCCGAAAATGGCCAGCAGGGTTAGCGGCACCACGACCTGCAGCCGCTGGGTCGCGGATGTAAGCTGTTGGAACGTGCCGCCATACTCCACCCAATAGCCTTCGGGCACGGTCACGTTCTGCGCCACCGTGCGCTGGATTTCCTGCACGAAGGAGCCAAGGTCACGGCCACGCACATTGGTGGTGACGACGATGCGGCGCTTGGCATTTTCCCGGCTGATCTGATTGGGACCCAGGCCGATCTCCACCTTGGCCAACTCGCCCAGGGGGAGATACGCCACGGCCGAGCCGCCTTCGACCGCCGGCATGGGGACGGGCAGCAGGCGCAACCGGTCCAGATCGGTGCGGATATCTTCCGGCAGACGGACGACGATGTCGAACCGCCGGTCGCCCTCGAATATCTGGCCGGCGACCTGTCCGGCCAGTGCCGTCTGCACCACCTGTTGCAGATCGGCGATGTTGATGCCGTAGCGATCCAGTGCGGCGCGGTCGGGCATGATGCTCAGTACCGGCAGGCCGGTGGCCTGTTCCAGCTTGGCATCTGCCGCACCGGGGATGGCGGTGATGACCTTCTCGATCTGGGCACCGATCTCCGTCAGCTTATCCAGATCGTCGCCATAGACCTTGACGGCCACCTCGCTGCGCACGCCGGCGATCAGTTCGTTGAAGCGCATCTGGATCGGTTGCAGGAACTCATAATTGTTGCCGGGAACCGTGGCGACGGCAGCCGCCATCTCCGACACCAGCTGTTCCTTAGTCTTGCCCGGATCCGGCCATTGGTCGCGGGGCTTCAGCATGACGAACGTGTCAGCGACACTGGGTGGCATCGGGTCGGTCGCTACCTCCGCCGTACCGATCTTGGCGAAGACCCGGTCGACCTCCGGCAATGTTTTCAGCTTGGCCTCCAACACCGTCTGCATGCCGACAGCCTGGGTCAGGCTGGTGCCAGGGATGCGCAAGGCGTGGAGCGCGATGTCGCCCTCGTCCAGGTTGGGGATGAACTCCGTCCCCATCCGGGATGCGGCGATGCCGGACAGCACCACCAGCATGGCGGCGGCCACCAGTACGGGCACCCGGTTGCCGATGGCCATATGCAGGATCCGGTTGTAAAGGCGACCTGTGGCCTGCATGACGGCATTCTCCTGCTCCGCCACCCGACCGGTGACGAACAGGGCGACGGCGGCGGGCACGAAAGTCAGCGACAGGACCAAAGCCCCCGTCAGGGCCATCACCACCGTGGCCGCCATGGGATGGAACATCTTCCCCTCCACCCCGGTCAGGGTGAAGATGGGCAGATAGACGGCGGTGATGATGATGATGCCGAACAGGCTGGGCTTGATCACCTCCGACGTGGCGGATGCCGCAAGGTCGAACCGTTCCTCGCGCGTCAGCAGCCGGCCCAGCCGGTGCTGCGCCTCACCAAACCGGCGTAGGCAGTTTTCGATGATGATGACGGCGCCATCGACGATCAGGCCGAAATCAAGCGCGCCTAAGCTCATCAGGTTGCCCGACACCTTAGTCTGCACCATGCCGGTGATGGTCAGCAGCATGGAAAGCGGGATGACCGCCGCCGTGATCAGGGCCGCGCGGATATTGCCCAACAGCAGGAACAGCACTACGACGACGAGCAGCGCGCCCTCCGCCAGGTTCTTCTCCACGGTGGCGATGGTGCGATCAACCAGGGTGGTACGGTCATAAACAGCCTCGGCCACGATGCCGGCGGGCAGGCTGGCCTTCACCTCCTCCAGCTTGGCGGCGACCAGGCGGGAGACGTCGCGGCTGTTCTCCCCCACCAGCATGAAGACGGTGCCCAGCACGGTCTCCTTGCCGTTCTGGGTGGCGGCCCCCGTGCGCAGTTCTGCCCCGAAGCCGACATCGGCCACGTCGCGGATGCGCAGCGGCACGCCCGCCGGCCGGTCCAGCAGGATGGAAGCGAGGTCTTCCGTGCCCGTTGCCTGTCCCGGCACGCGGATCAGGTACTGCTGGCCGTTTCGTTCGATGTAACCGGCACCAACATTGGCGTTGTTGCGCTCCAGCGCCTGCACGATGTCAGCCATTGTGACGCCATGTGCCTGCATGCGCCGCGGGTCGGGCGACACCTGATATTGGCGGTTGAAGCCACCGATGGAGTTGATCTCCGTGACGCCGGGAATGTTGCGCAATTGCGGTCGGACCACCCAATCCTGCACCTCGCGCAGATCGGCGGGCGTCCAGGGTTGCCCGTCCGGCCGAGTCGTGCCGTCCCGCGCGCTGATCGTGTACATGAAAATCTCGCCCAGGCCGGTGGCGATGGGTCCCATCGTCGGCTCGATCCCCCCGGGAAGCTGCGCCAGGGTCTGTTGCAGTCGTTCATTGACCAGCTGGCGGGCGAAATAGAGGTCCGTCCCATCCTCGAACACCACCGTCACCTGTGACAGGCCATAGCGGGAGATGGAGCGGGTGTAGGAAAGGTGGGGCAGGCCGCCGAGTGCGGCCTCGATCGGATAGGTGATGCGCTGTTCGGCCTCCAGCGGTGAATAGCCAGGCGCCTCGGTATTCACCTGGACCTGGACATTGGTGATATCGGGCACCGCGTCGATGGACAGGCGGGTGAAGTTATAGACGCCCAGGGCGGCCAGCCCGAAGGTCAGGGCCAGCACCAGCCAGCGCTGCCGGATGGCGGATCTGATGAGAGTGTCGAGCATGGTCCGGCTCCTCAATGGTCGTGGCTGGCGCCGGACTTGTCGATGTCGGCCTTGATGAGGAAACTGTTCTCGCTGACATAGCGTTCACCGGGCTCGATGCCGCCCAGCACCTCGATCCAGTCGCCATCCTGCTGGCCCAGCTCCAGCATGCGGACCTCGTAGGTGTCGCCGACCTGCGCGAAGACCACGGTGAAGTCGCGGAAGGCCTGAAGGCCGGCGACCTTCACTGCCAGCGGCACTTCGCGCGAACCGATGGTGATGGCGGCATTGACCACTTGTCCCGGCCGCAGCTTCTGTTCGGCGTTGTCCAGGACAACGCGGGCGACCAGGGTCTGGCTGCCGGCATCGGCCAGGGGCAGGATAGGCTGAACGGTGCCGGTCACCATCGTCCCGTCGCCGGTCGTCAGCCGCACCGGCTGGCCCGGCTTTACCCGCGCCGCATCGGCGGGGAATAGGCGCAGGTCGGCCCAGACGCTGGACAGGTCACCGATCTCGAACAGTGGGCCGCTGCCAGTGACGGCCCCGACATTGACGTCGCGCGATAGGATGGTGCCGCTGACCGGGGCCTTCACGGCATAGGTCTGCAGGCTCTCATTGCTTTCGATGGTGGCGATCACTTCGCCGGCTTCCACCTTGTCGCCGGGCAGCTTGCGTACCTCGCGCACCAGACCGGGGAAGCGGGCGTCGATGCGCGCCGACCGGTCCAGGTTCAAGGTGATGCGGCCCGTGACTTCCGCCACCTCATTGATTGTGGCGGGACCGGCCGGTTCCGTCTTGATGCCGGACGCTTCGGCAGCAGCGGCCTCGATCCGCGTGCGGCCCTCGTAGGAGGCGAATTTCCATTCGTGGCGCTTGCCGCCCTGGTTGGCGACGACATGCACGTCGAAGGAATGCGGTTCGGCCAGCACAGCGTCACCGGTCAGGTAATCCTGTTCCGGCTTGAAGCCGAACCGGTCCACCTTGCCACCCAGGCGCGTCACGGCGACGGTCAGGCCCACGCTCTGCGGGGCCACCGGCCTGCCCTCGACATAGGCATAGACGCGGTAATGCGGGGGCACGCCATCCTCGAACACGGTCAGTTCCAGGGCCAGCGGCCCGTCGCGCAGCATGCGGCCGCGATGGGGGCCACGTTCGTAGTCGCCTTCTGCTTTTGCATGGCCAGTCTCGGCATGGATGTCCGCAGGGCGGTTCAGCAGCCACAGGCCGGCGGCACCGCCGACGGCCAGGATGGTGGCGACAAGCAGGGTCTGCTTGAGCTTGTTTGTCTTGGTCATTCTGTCAGTCCTGCGGGGCAAGGGTCTGGCCGGTCAGGCGTTCGGCTTCGATGGCGAGCCGGTGATAGTCGGCGGCTTCGTTGATCATGGCCTGTTCCAGCTCCACCAATTGCCGGTTGGCCTCGGTCAGCTCCAGCAGTGACAGGCGGCCGGCCTTGTAGCCCTCCTCGATATCGGCGATGGCGATGCGGGCTTTAGGGGTCGCCTCCTCCTGCAACAGCCGGAGCGCCTGGCGGGCGCGTTCCATCCCGGCATGCAGGCTGGCCAGCATGTTGTAGAGGCTGGTGCGTGCCGCCCGTTCGCGGGCCAGGGCGAGGCTGGTGGCGGCCCTGGCCTCACGGATAGAAGGTTCCGCCCGGCTGGCGGCCCCCAGCGGCATGGACAGCGACATGACGAAGGCCTGACCGTTCTGGCCTTCCAGCCGCCTTATGCCGGCGCTGACCGTCAGGTCGGGTGTGCGGGCACTTTCGGCCAGCAGGGTACGGGCCTCCAGCGTGCGGCGCTCCGACGCGAAACGCAGCAGGTCGGGATTGCGCTCCATCCTGGCCTGAATGGTGGAGACGGGCAGCGGCTCGGGAAGGTCCAGCAGCTTGGCAGCCGCCAGTTCGAACCGCGGGTCGCGATCCTCCCAGGCCTCGGCCAGCAGCAGCCGGGCCGAACGCAGTTCCTGCTCGGCCCGCAGGCGGACCAGCCTTGCCTGGGTGACGGAAACCTGGGCGCGCGCCACCTCGCCTGGCAGGGCCTTGGCGGCCTTCGCGCGGGTGCCGGCGGCATCCAGGGCGCGACCGGCCATGTTTTCCTGGCGGCGGGCCAGGGTCAGCAGTTCCTGGTTGACCACGACATCGGTGAAGCGGCGCGTCACTTCGGCCAGGATGTCGATCTTCTCGGCATCCTGTTCAGACAGGACCTGGGCGCGTTCCTGCCGGGCCACGTCCATGCGCCGGCCGCGCTTGTCCTCAAGATCCAGGACGGTGCCCAGGCTGAGGGTGGTTTCGGTGTCGCCGATGAAGCGGGTGCCGCCGGTGCCCCCGATATTCTCCACCTCGATGCCGAGTTGGAGCGGGTTGCGCAGCGCCGCATGATCCTGGCGGGCCGTGGCGGCATCCAGGGCGAAGCGGTGGCCGGCAAGACGCGGATGGGTGTTCGCCGCCAGCGCCAGCGCCTGGCGCAGGGTCAGGATGCCGACAGGGCTGGCCGCCGGATCGGCGGCATAGGGAACGGAGGCGGGTGCCTCCTGGGCCAGGCACGGGCCGGCGACGGTTGCGAGCAGCAACATCGTCGCGGCCATGCCGGACCGGAGCGGGATGGCTCTGGGCATGGGTATCGTCCTCGGCACCCCGATGTTCGGGGGCCAATCAAATCGCGGGTCAGGGCTTGGAACCGGGGTTCAAGCCGCGCGCGGCGGACGATCAATGCGGATATAAGCACTCTGGTGCGTGAAATAGGCCGGCAGGCGGACATGGCCGCGCTGGATCGGCGGCTTCACCAGATCTGAAATGGCTGGCACGACGACCAGCAGATGGCCGGTTGCATCATGAGCATGATGCAACCAGTCGGCGTGTGGCCCGGTCTCCGCCGCCTCCACCTGCCGTCCATGGTCCGCCTGCTTGTCCCCTTGTCCGTCCGCGTGGTGATGCTCCATCGCCTCCGCTACCCCATGCGCCATGGTCTCGCCCGTGTGCAGCACGGTGAGGCAAAGCATCAGGGTCATGAGCAGGCTGAGGATACGGTGCATTATGCAAACGGCTGGTTGTCGGGACAGGGGCGATGGGAAAGCGTAACCTCAACGCCGCATCCGGGCCAATCCGATTTTGGCGCTGGAGGCGGGTGAAACTGTCGTCAAAGGTACTTTGTTATCTCCGCAATTCCGGCAAGCCGTTCACGCGCCTCCTTGGGCAGGGGGCCGGTGGCCTCCTCCAGATGATGCTCGATATGATGCAGGACCAGGACGGTCTTGGCCTTGTCCACAGCCTTCAGAACCGCCTGCAGCTGCTGGGCGACGACCAGCGCATCGCGGCCTTCCTCGACCATCTCGACGATCTTGGACAGGTGACCCTGCGCCCGCTTGAGGCGGTTCAGGATATCGGGGTTGTTGGCATGGCTCATATCACATACCTATCCCCCTGGAGGGGATGTGTCAATGCGCCTGCCGCTCCTTTATGCTCCTATAGACCATCCCCGGTAACCGGTGTTTGCGGGAATGCCCGCATATGGAGGATCGTGTATGTGCTGCCGTCATGCTGTGGAACAGGCTTATCGCCGCATGCAGGACAGCGGCGTGCCCGACCTGCACGCCTATCAAGTTGCCTTGACGATTTACCGATACAACCATCCTGACGATGAGATGCAGGTCGCCGAGGCGTCAGTTACCCGATGGACCGGCTACGCTTCCTTCCACTGAACCCATGCCCATCTTTGCGTGGTGTGTGGCCATGTGGTGCACAGAAAGGGGAGAGCAGCTTGCAATAAAAGTGAGATGTCGGATCATTAACCTGTTTAGCGAAGCCCGACCAACGCGACCGCTTTGCGCCGCATTCTGGTCATTCGAGAGCAGCGAGGTGGAGCCTGAAAGCCGCCGTTCGCCAAATCGACTTGGTCGTAGGGAATTGGGCAGGAGCCGGGCGCTCACAATTCTGTAACTTCAAGCAATACGGTCGCGCTGTCAGGCAGCTCCTCGATCTGTGAGAACTGTATAGATACGGTAATCCTCTGACGTCGTCTCCTCTTCTAGGTTTACAAGGCGGCTGGTTTGCTGGTTCCGGGGGCAAAACAGAACAGCTTCATCATGTCTATGGTACCCTTGTTACCTCCCCCTAGATGTCGATGCGGAACTTCTGGCCCGTCTGGGATACATCCACAATGAGGCAGCCTGTACGGTCGTCGTAAAGGTTCGCGATCACACGGTCGACAAGCACGGTTGCCCGACGGATGGCATCCTCCGGCCTCTCTTGGCTTAGCAGGAGCTTCAGTTCACCCCGTCAGGCCCCACCGCTCCCGGCAGCCGCCACCCCTTGACCAGCCCGTAGACGGCGGGGATCACCACCAGGGTCAGCAGGGTGGAGGAGATCATGCCGCCGATCATCGGCACGGCGATGCGCCGCATCACCTCCGATCCGGCCCCGTCGCTCCACAGGATGGGCAGCAGGCCGGCGATGATGGCGGTGACCGTCATCATCTTGGGCCGCACCCGTTCCACGGCCCCGCGCATCACCGCATCGCGCACATCCTCGCGGGTCAGCGCCAGGCCCTGGGCCGCGCGCTCGGCCCTGATCGCGGCCAGGGCCTGGTCGAGATAGATCAGCATGACGACGCCCGTCTCCGCCGCCACGCCGGCCAGCGCGATGAAGCCCACGGCCACAGCCACTGACAGGTTGAAGCCCAGCCACCACATCAGCCACACCCCGCCAACCAGCGCGAAGGGCAAGGACAGCATGACGATCAGCGTCTCGGTCAGCGCCCGGAAATTCAGGTAGAGCAACAGGAAGATGACCAGCAGCGTCAGCGGCACGACGATGCGCAGCCGTGCCTCGGCCCGTTCCAGATACTCGAACTGCCCGCTCCAGCCGATCATGTAGCCGGGCGGCAGGGTGACGGCGCCGGCCACGGCGGCCTGCGCATCGGCGACATAGGAGCCCAGGTCGCGCCCGGCCATGTCGACATAGATATAGGTGGCGAGCTGGCCGTTCTCCGTGCGGATGGAAGTGGCGCCCCGGTCCAGCCGGATGGCGGCCACCTCCCCCAACGGCACCGACCCGCCGCCCGGCAGCGGCACATGCACCTCCGTGGCGATGGTGGCCGGGCTGTCGCGCAGGTCGCGCGGATAGCGCAGGGAGACGCCGTAGCGCTCCCGCCCCTCCACCATGGTCGTGACGATGGCCCCGCCCAGCGCCGTGGCCACCACATCCTGCACGTCGCCGACGGTCAGGCCATAGCGGCCCAGCGCCTGGCGGTCGGGCACGATGTCCAGGTAATAGCCGCCGATCACCCGCTCCGCATAGGCGCTGGTCGTGCCCGGCACGGTGCGCAGCACCGCCTCGATCCGGCGGGCAATGGGTTCCATCGCCGCCAGGTCGGGACCGAACAGCTTGATGCCCACCGGCGTGCGGATGCCGGTGGCCAGCATGTCGATTCGGGCGCGGATGGGCATGGTCCAGGCGTTCGACACGCCGGGGAATTGCAGCGCCCTGTCCATCTCCGCCTTCAGGCTGTCGATACTGGTGCCGGGCCGCCATTCGGACCTTGGCTTCAGGTTGATGATGGTCTCGAACATCTCCGTCGGGGCTGGGTCGGTGGCCGTGGCGGCGCGACCGGCCTTGCCATAGACCGACGCCACCTCCGGGAAGGAGCGGATGATGCGGTCCTGAATGGCCAGCAGTTCCGCCGCCTTGGTCACCGACAGGCCCGGCAGGGTGGTGGGCATGTACATCAGCGTGCCCTCGTCCAGGCCGGGCATGAATTCAGAGCCCAGTTGGCGGGCCGGCCAGACGCTGGCACCCAGCACCAGCAGGGCCAGCAGGATGGTCGTGCCGCGGGCGCGCAGCACGGCGGCGATGACGGGCCGGTAGAGCCGGACCAGCAGGCGGTTGACGGGGTTGCGATGCTCCGGGACGATCCGCCCGCGCACGCACAGCACCATCAGCGCCGGCACCAGCGTCACCGACAGCAGGGCGGCCGCCGCCATGGCGAAGGTCTTGGTGAAGGCCAGCGGGCCGAACAGCCGGCCCTCCTGCGCCTCCAGCGTGAAGATGGGCAGGAAGGAGACGGTGATGACCAGCAGGCTGAAGAACAGGGCCGGTCCCACCTCGGTCGCCGCCTCGACCAGCACCTGGGTGCGTGGCTTGTCGGGCGGGCTGTGTTCCAGGTGCTTGTGGGCGTTCTCGATCATCACGATGGCGGCGTCGATCATGGCGCCGACGGCGATGGCGATGCCGCCCAGGCTCATGATGTCCGCACCCAGGCCGATGGCCCGCATGGCGGCGAACCCCATCAGGATGCCCACCGGCAGCATCAGGATGGCGACCAGGGCGCTGCGCAGATGCAGCAGGAAGACCACGCAGACCAGGGCCACGATCAGGCTTTCCTCCAGCAGCGTGCCTTTCAGCGTGTCGATGGCCGCCTTGATCAGGCGGGAGCGGTCATAGACGGGGACGATCTCCACGCCGTCGGGCAGGCTGGCGGCGATCTCGCCCAGGCGGGCCTTGGCATTGTCGATGACGGTCAGGGCGTTGGCGCCGAAGCGCTGCAGCACGATGCCGCCCGCCACCTCGCCCTCGCCGTTCAGCTCGGCGATGCCGCGCCGCTCGTCGGGCACGATCTCCACGCGGGCCACGTCGCGGATGCGCAGCGGCACGCCCCCCATGCTGCGCAGCACGATGTCGGCGATGTCGTCGCCAGAGCGCAGGTAGCCGCGCCCGCGCACCATGAACTCGACCTCCGACAGTTCCAGGGTGCGGCCGCCGACATCGCGGTTGCTGGCCTGCACCGCGTCGCGGATCATGGAAAGCGTGACGCCCTGGGCGCGCAGCTTCAGCGGGTCCACGATGATGCTGTACTGCTTGACGAAGCCGCCGATGCCGGCCACCTCCGCCACACCATTGGCCCGGGACAGGGGGAAACGCACCACCCAGTCCTGCAAGGACCGCAGCTCGGCCAGCGTCATCTCCCGCGCCACCAGCGCGTACTGGTAGACCCAGCCCACGCCCGTGGCGTCCGGGCCCAGGCCCGGATTCACCCCCTCGGGCAGGCGGGGGGCGGCGGCGTTCAGATATTCCAGGACGCGGGCCCGCGCCCAATAGGGATCGGTGCCGTCCTCGAAGATCACATAGACGAAGGACACCCCGAAGAAGGAGAAGCCGCGCACCACCTTGGACCGGGGCACGGTCAGCATGGCGCTGCTCAGCGGGTAGGTCACCTGGTCCTCGACCACCTGCGGCGCCTGGCCGGGATAATCGGTATAGACGATGACCTGCACGTCGGAGAGGTCGGGGATGGCGTCCAGCGGCAGGGTCTTCAGGGCGTAGAGGCCGGCGGCCACCGTGAAGGCGGTGCCGATGAGCACCAGCAGCAGGTTGCGGGCCGACCAGGCGATCAGGCGGGCGATCATGGCGTGGCCTCCCCGTCCCGCATGCCGTCCAGGGCGGCCTTCAGGTTGCTTTCGGCGTCGATCAGGAAATGGGCGGCCGTTACCACCCGGTCGCCGGCGGCAAGGCCGGAGCGGATCTCGATATAGCCGCCGCCGCGCCGGCCCGGCAGCACGGGGTGCGGTTCGAACCTTCCGTCGCCCTTGTCCAGGATGATTGTCTGCCGCCGGCCGCTGTCGATGATTGCGCTGTCGGGCACGGCCAGCACGGGCATGCCGTCGCCGGTGGCGATCTCGACATCGGCATACATGTCGGGAAGCAGGGCGCCGTCGGGATTGGCGACCTCGATCCGCACGCGGACGGTGCGGGTGTCGGCCATGACCTGCGGATAGATCACCGACACCCGGCCCTGAAGCACCCGTCCCGGCAGGCCGCGCGGGCGGATGCTGGCGGTGGCGCCCGTGCGCAGCTCGCCCAGCCTGGCCTCCGGCACGTCGGCGACGATCCAGAGGCCGGAAATGTCGGCCAGCCGGAACAGCACGTCGCCCGCCGCGGCCTTCATCCCCTCCACCGCGTTGCGCTGCACGACGACGCCGTCGCGCGGCGCCCGCCAGGTCATGGGCAACGGCACCTGCCGCGTCCGCTCGATCTCGGCGATGGTCTCTGGCGGGACGCCCAGGTTGGCCAGCCGCTGGCGGGCGCCGCCGCGCGTGGCGCCGCCATTCAGCTCGCCCAGGAACAGGGCCGCCGCTGCGGCGATGTCGGGCGCGTAGAAATGCAGCAGCACCTGGCCCGCCGCCACCCGCCCGCCCGTCGTCACATCGGCCACCTTCTCGATGAAGGCGTCGGCGCGCGGCGCCAGCACGGTGACGCGCCGCTCGTCCAGCTGCACCCTGCCGGGCACGTACAGGGGCTCGGCCACCACCCGTTCCACGGCGATGTCGGTGCGCACGCCCGTCCGCTGCCGCTTGGCGGTGGAGACGGTGACGGTACCTGTCTCGTCCGCCTCGTCCGCGTAGACGGGGATATAATCCATGCCCATGGAATCCTGCCTGGGCACGGGCGAGGTGTCGGGCAGGCCCATTGGGTTGCGGTAATGGAGGATGCGCCGGGCCGGAGCATCGGTGCCGGCAGCGGTCGGCGGCGGGGCGTCCTGCCGCCCGGCCCAATAGCCGCCGGTTCCCGCCGCCAGGATGGCGGCGAGGGTGAGCGGGCCGGCGGCCCGCCTCATCAGGGGCGAGATCATCGCGGAGTTTCCAAGGTCCATCGGAAAGGGCCGCGCGGGGCATAGGCCCGCACGGGATCGGCTAACCGGCCTCAATCGATGCCGGCGATGAACCTCAGAGGCGGGGCGGCTTGCGGGGCGGTGGGGCCGCGCGGCTGCGATAGGCGCTGTCGCAGCCGGGCAGCATCACGGCGATGGGGTCCAGCCGCGCGATCATCGAACCCGGCGCCGGGGCCTGGGCGACACCCATGCCCAGGCACAGGAGGGCCAGCGGGCAGGCCTTGCCGCAGTCGGGCGCCTGGTTCCCGCCGGGACAGCAGGGCATGTCGTCCGGCAGGGAGGCCATGTCCGTGACGGAAGGATAAGCAGTGCCCGCCGTCGCCATCGACGGCGGCGCCATCGAAGCGGTCATCAGGCCGGCCACCGTCAGGATCGATAGCAGGCGGCAAAGGGCGGTCCAGAGCTTCATGCTCCAACCCTCCCACAGCCCTTTGCGGTTGGCAAGAGCAGTACGTCACTGCAACTCTGTGTTATCGAGTGCGATGGGCTGGTCTTCTTCCGGACGAATGCCGCAATCCAGCAGCGGACTTGCCCCATCACCATCGTCGACTTTAACACGCCAGCCGCAACTTCACTGTTCCTATTAACAACTCGCCAACCGAGGTCGTTGCGTGATGGTCCTCTAGGGAAACGCGGGTGCCGCTGCCTCGATAACGGGACTCATTCCGATGATATTTAGCATGTAGAAGCCAGCCTGTATACGTTCGGATAGTGTGGGGCCAAAACTACACTGTGTTCCTTTTACTGGGATGGAAAAGATTTCATGAAAAATTGTTCACCCAACTCTCTAGGTCCAGACGAAGAAATACCTTGCGCCTTGGCTGCGTTCGGCCATATATATGTTACTTGCATGCAGCAGCTGCCCGCGCGCCGGTCGCAGTTGCAACTCGTAGGGTATCGTCCTCCAGATGTCCATCGCCCGCACCCTTGCTGTGTTGCTGATCGGCCTCCTTGTAGGATGGGGGGGACTATCGGGCTTTGGCGGCGCGACCGCGATGGCGCACATGTCGCCGGCGGTGCATGCCATGGACGTGCCCGCAGGGTCGACCGCCGAATGCCACGATGCGCAGGAATACGCACAGTACGCCGATCACGGCGACGCGACGTCCAAGGCGTCCAAGGCGGGGTGCTGCGTCGTGGCCTGTGGCCAATCGATACTGACGGCCCACGAGATCGATTTCAGCTATGCCGGCTGGCAACTGGCGGATTTGCTGCCGGTCGTCGACGACCTCGTCAAGGGCCGTTCCGTCTCCCCCATGCTGCGCCCGCCGAGGCTGGCAGCCTGACGCCTACCCAAGTGACGCGCTTGGGCAAAGGGCATAGCCTGCTTGCGGTTTAGGCTGCACGGGACTGAAAAGCGAATTTATGATCGGTTCCCCGACTGCAAGCGCTCCATGCCGGGGCGTAGCGCCTTCGTGCCCGTCCACTTCCGCGATGCCGTGCCGCACGTCGTGCCGCCGCTTCCGCAGGAATGTTCGCCAGCGTCATCCATGCACACGACTTTTCAAGGCGAAGAGCGTCTTCGCCAGGCCCACGACCGGACTCCATCGTTTCCGAGGAGGCCGGCAGATCGACAGGACATTCCAAGATGAACGTCAACTTCCGCATCGCGCACGCCGTCGCCGCCATTCTGGCTGGGGTCAGCATCATCGGCATCACGGGGGGCGCCATGGCCGGCGTCGGCGAGGCCGGACACGCCCATGCCGTCGAGATCGGCCAGCCGGGGGAGGCCGCGAAGGCCACCCGGACGGTCCGGATCGAGACCGTCGACAACCTTTTCAACCTCGAGAAGATCGAGGTGAAGAAAGGCGAAACCGTTCGCTTCGTGATCACCAACAAGGGTGAACTGCTGCACGAGTTCAATATCGGCACGACGGACATGCACGCCGCCCACCAGAAGGAAATGGAGATGATGGCGGACCAGGGCATGTTGACCCCGACCGGGATGAACGAGATGTCGGGCATGGACCATTCCAAGATGGGCCATTCCAAGGGTGACATGGCACCGATGAAGCACGACGATCCCAACAGCGTGCTGATTGGCCCGGGGCAGACGAAGGAGCTGACCTGGACCTTCTCCAAGGACGCCGCCCTGGAGTTCGCCTGCAACATCCCGGGCCATTACGAGTCCGGCATGGCCGGCAAGATCGTCATCCAGAAGTGATCGGAGGCGGAAAATGAACAATCCAACAACGCTTTCCAGGCGCAACATCCTGCGCCTCGCTGGAGTGGCGGGCATGGCGGGGGTCGTGACCGTCTTCCCCGGCCGGGTCAGCTTTGCTTCCGCCGACCAGACACTGGACTTGGCCGTCGAGCGGACGCGCATAACAGTGGACGGGGTGACCACCGACGCCATCGCAATCGGCGGCACGGTACCGGCGCCCATCCTCCGCTGGCGCGAAGGCCAGGAGGTGGTGGTCAGGGTCATCAACGGGCTGGATGAGCCCACTTCCATCCATTGGCACGGCCTGTTGCTGCAGGGCGTCATGGACGGCTCTCCCGGCTTCAACGGCTTCGTGTCAATCAAACCGGGGGAGACCTACACCTACCGCTTCAAGCTGCGGCAGGCCGGTACCTATTGGTACCACAGCCACTCTGCCGCCCAGGAACAGGAGGGCATGTACGGCGCCATCATCATCGACCCTGCGGACCGCGACCCGGTCAGGGCCGACCGCGACCTGGTCGTCCTGCTTTCCGACCATACCGCGGAGGACCCCGTGGCGGTCCTGAACAAGCTGAAGGTCAGCGAGGGCTACTACAACAAGGGCAAGCGCACGCTGTCGGACTTCCTGTCCGATGCCGGCCGCGACGGATGGCGCGCCGCCATCCAGGACCGGAAGGACTGGGGTGACATGCGCATGGATCCGACGGACCTAGCGGATGTCACCGGCTACCAGTTCCTCGTGAACGGCAAGGGCCCGAAAGACAACTGGACGGCGGTCTACAGGCCGGGCGAGCGGATACGCCTGCGCATCATCAACGGCTCGGCGATGAGCATCTTCGACGTGCGGATACCCGGCCTTCCCATGACGGTGGTGGCGGCGGACGGGCAGAGCGTCATGCCGGTCAAGGTGGACGAGTTCCGGTTCGGCGTCGGCGAGACATACGACGTCGTCGTCATGCCAACGGGGGACAAGCCCTTCACCTTCTTTGCCGAACCCATCGACCGCAGCGGCTATGCACGGGCGACCATCGCGACCGTGGAAGGCGCCGAGGGGGAGATCCCAGAGCGCCGGCCCCGCACCATCCTGACCATGGCGGACATGGGCATGGCCCATGCCGGCATGGGCGGGGGCTCCATGGCTGGCATGGACCATGGGGCGATGCAGGGAATGGACCATGGTTCCATGTCCGCCATGGCGGGAATGCAAGGCATGGACCGTGGCTCGATGCCGAGCATGGCCGGGATGGACCATGGCTCTATGGCGGGGATGGACCAGGCGAAGCCGGCTTCGGCGGAGCCCGGCCGCGCCGTGGGCTGGGGAGATGCCGGCACGCCCCCGGGCACCAAGGCCCTCTCGTACGCGGACCTCAAGTCTCTGACCAAGGCGAAGGACCTGCGGGAGCCGACGCACGAGATCGAGGTCCAACTCACCGGCATGATGTCACGCTACATCTGGACCCTGAACGGCATGAAGTTCGACCAGGGCGAACCCATCCGCGTCGCCTACGGCGACAGGGTGCGCATCAAGTTCGTCAATACGACCATGATGGCGCACCCCATGCATCTTCATGGCATGTTCATGGAGTTGGAGAACGGGCAGTCCGACCGCATGCCGAGGAAGCATGTCGTGCTGGTGCCGCCCGGACAGTCCAAATCCGTGCAGTTGACGGCGGACGAGCCCGGCGAATGGCCGTTCCACTGCCATCTGCTGTTCCACATGGCGTCTGGAATGATGACGAGATTCATCGTCGAACCGAAAACAGCCAGCCTTTGACCGTGGAGTGGCAAATGCAAGAGAAACTGATGCGATTGGGATTGGCCGCGCTCGCGGTCGGGATCCTGGCCCTGCCGGCCACCACGGCCCAGGCCGAGGAGGACTATGTCGAGCACCGTGCTTCGGAGCATGAGGCACCGCTGTTCGGCACCTTCAAAGTCGACCAGGTCGAGCGCCGCTGGGTAGACGGGCGCGATTCCGTGAATTGGGAAGCGCAAGGCTGGGCCGGTGGGGACATGGAGAGGCTTTGGTTCATGACGGAGGGCAGCAAGCCCAACGGCGGGGCCCTTGAGGAGGCGGAGTTCCAGCTCCTCTACAGCCGGATGACGTCCGAGTTCTGGGACGTGCAGGCCGGTGTCCGCTACGACGTCCGGCCCCAGCCCGGGACCGCCTACGGTGTGGTCGGGATGAAGGGCATTGCACCCTACTTCTTCGACGTGACGGCGCAAGCCTTCGTCAGCGAGGACGGGGACGTGTCCGGCCGGCTGAAAGCTGAGTACGACCTGCTCCTGACCCAGAAGCTGATCCTCCAGCCGAGCGTGGAACTGAACGTCGCGGTGCAGAGGGTGGAGGCGCTCGGAGTCGGCCGAGGCGTCAACGACGTTGGTCTGGGACTGCGCCTTCGCTATGAGTTCGTGAAGGAGTTCGCCCCCTACGTCGGCGTCCAGTGGGAACGCAAGCTGGGAGACGCGGCGGATATCGCGCGGGACGAGGGGGAAAGGGCCAGCCAGGTCGCCCTCGTGACGGGCGTGCGCTTCTGGTTCTAGGGCAGACGCGGTCGGATGCCCCAAACCACGCGGGGGTGTCCAGCTGTCTTCCCCCCTTTAACAGGGTGCGGAAAAACCATTTCGCTGCTGCGGTCGGGTTATTTTCGGCAATCTCGCGTCAAATCCTCGTAAGATACCACCAGTATCTTGCTTCGAATTTTCCTAATCTTGCCGAAAATTCCCCACCCTCGCGACGCGAAAGCCTTTTTCGCACCCTGTTAAGGCAGGGCGGGAAATCCACCCGACGGATTGTACCTACTCTCTGTAGGAGGTCATGATGCAAGAAGACGAAAGCAGAGCTCCACATCACAGCCACGCGGCCTGCGGTCATTCCCACCATGGCCACGCGTCCCATGGCGCGGGGTCTGTGCTTGAGAAAGACCCCGTCTGCGGCATGTCTGTCGACCCTGCAACGGCGACGCACCGGCTTGAACAGGATGGGAAGACCTACTGGTTCTGCTCCTCCCGCTGCCAGGAAAAGTTCGTGCAGGATTCGGGTGCCTATCTGCGCGGCACCGGGGAACAGGCGACCGCGCCGGGCAAGAAGGCGATCTACACCTGCCCCATGCACCCGCAGGTCAGACAGGAAGGTCCGGGCAATTGCCCGATCTGCGGGATGGCGCTGGAGCCTGAGGTGGCGGCGCCCGACGCCGGACCCAGTGAGGAACTTCGGAACATGCAGCGCCGAATGGTCATCGGCGGCGTCCTGACAGCCCCCATCCTGCTGCTGGAAATGGGCGGGCATATTCCGGGCCTGGGCCTGGCGCACCTTCTGTCGCCAACGCTGAACAGCTGGTTGCAGTTCGCGCTGGGCACCCCGGTCGTCTTGTGGGCGGGATGGCCGTTCCTTGCCCGTGGCTGGGCATCGATCCTCGCTCGCAGCCCCAATATGTTCACCCTTATCGCCATGGGTGTTGGTGCGGCCTTCCTCTACAGCCTCACGGCCATTCTGGCGCCCCAGGTGTTTCCCGACGGTTTCCGCGATGTGGACGGCTCGGTGGCCGTCTATTTCGAGGCGGCGTCGGTGATTGTGGTTCTTGTCCTGTTGGGGCAGGTGCTGGAACTGCGCGCCCGTGAACAGACCGGCGGCGCGATCCAGGCCTTGCTCAACCTGGCGCCAAAGGTCGCGCGACGCCTGACCCCTGACGGCCAGGACCAGGAGGTCCCCCTGGAGCAGGTCAATCCCGGTGACCGGCTGCGAGTGCGGCCGGGCGAAGCGGTGCCCGTTGATGGGATCGTCATCGAGGGACGGTCGTCGCTGGATGAGTCCATGGTGACGGGCGAATCCATCCCCGTGGAGAAGGAACCGGGCGCCAAGCTGATCGGTGGAACCGTCAATGGTACCGGCGGACTGGTGATGCAGGCCGACAAGGTCGGGGCCGAGACCATGCTGTCACGCATCGTGCAGATGGTCGCCGACGCACAGCGCAGCCGCGCGCCCATTCAGAAGCTGGCGGACGCGGTTTCCGGCTATTTCGTGCCGGCGGTGATCCTGATCGCCCTGCTTGCCTTCGCCGCCTGGGCAATGTGGGGGCCAAGCCCTTCCTTTGCCTATGGGCTGGTGGCCGCCGTTTCGGTGCTCATCATCGCGTGCCCCTGCGCGCTGGGTCTGGCCACACCGATGAGCGTGATGGTCGGGGTCGGGCGCGGGGCGACCGAGGGGGTCCTGATCAGGAATGCCGAAGCACTGGAAAGGCTGGAGAAGGTCGATACGCTTGTGGTGGACAAGACCGGCACGCTTACCATCGGCAAGCCCAAGGTCACGGCCCTGGTGCCGGCCGAAGGCTTCAGTGAACTGGAATTGCTGTCGCTTTCGGCCAGCCTTGAGCAAGGCAGCGAACATCCGCTTGCCGCTGCCATCCTGGCCGCCGCGTCCGAACAGGGCGCGGCCTTGACGACGGTTACGGAATTCAGCTCTGTGACCGGTCGCGGCGTGACGGGCGTGGCCGCGGGGCGTCGCGTCGTCCTGGGCAATGCGCGGCTCATGGCGGAAATGGGCGTATCCCTTGGCCAGCTTTCCCAGGAAGCGGAAAGACTGCGGGCCGACGGGGCCACGGCCATGTTCGCTTCTGTGGACGGTCGCCCGGCCGGGATCATCGCGGTATCCGATCCCGTCAAGCCCACCACGTCTGACGCCCTGAAGGCACTGCGCGCCGATGGCATCCGGGTGGTGATGCTGACCGGCGACAACAAGACCACGGCGACAGCGGTTGCGCGGCATCTGGCGATCGACGAGGTCGTGGCGGAGGTCAGCCCAGCGGACAAGAACAGTATCGTCCGGCGCCTGAAGGCCGAAGGGCGGGTGGTGGCGATGGCCGGCGATGGGGTCAACGACGCCCCCGCTCTGGCCGAGGCCGATGTCGGCATCGCGATGGGAACGGGCACGGATGTCGCGATCCAGAGCGCTGGTGTCACCTTGGTGAAAGGCGACCTGGCGGCCATCGCCAGGGCCCGGTCGCTCAGCCGCGCTACCATGCGCAACATCCGGCAGAACCTGTTCCTTGCCTTCATCTACAATGCGCTGGGTGTGCCGGTGGCGGCCGGTGTCCTGTACCCGCTGTTCGGCTTCCTGCTCAGTCCGGTCATTGCCGCCGCCGCGATGGCATTGAGTTCGGTGTCCGTCGTGGGCAACGCCTTGCGCCTGCGGTCATTCAGATAGGCTGGGAAAGGGGAAACGGTTCTGGCGGCTTGCTCCGCCGCCGCCAGAACCGTTTCCCAAAGCTTCGACATTTCGGTCGATGTAGCGCTTGACGGTCATTGCTTCCGTACTTAGCATACAAAGATAACCGAGATCGGATCCTGCCGGAGGCATGATTTGGTGGATCAGTTGGAAACAATACGGCGACTGTGCCTGGTGGGGTTCTTCGCCCTGACCATGACGCTGGTCTTTGCCGTTTCCAACGCGTCTCAGGCCCGGTCGGTTCAGGACGGTGCGACCGTTGTGGCGGCGCATGGGCAAGTCAAGGTGGAAGGACAATCCGAAACGGCCCGCCACGGTATGGCCATGTCGGGCCTTTCGGCGGCGGACGCGATGTCGGACGATGCCTGCCCGACCGACTGTTCCGGCGGCGGCGCCTGTTGCGGCGTGATCCATTGCCTCACCATGCTGTCGGGCCTTCCTTCCAGCGACACGGCGCTGTCCGTCACGGTAACGGGTGACGTGAAGAAGCCGGTGGCAGGCTACGTGCCTGCCGGCATTGGGCATGCGCCCGACCTCAGACCGCCTGTAGCGGCCTGAGCATAGGACCGGTGTGCCCTGGCGGCACCGGTTCAGGCCTTTGCTGCCAACATTCCTCCATTTCCAGTTCTCGGCAGTCATCCACGGATGGTCCGCCCGTTCGATGCATCGCAACCCGGTGCGCGAAGGGACGGGTTCCGCCCTGGTATGGCCCGATCCACGGAAATGCCCCGATCATAACAAGACAATAAGGGCCGGGGACTGCCGGGTCGTCTCCGCTTCGGCCATCACGGTCGCGGCGGGGACCACCGGTCATGGGGGACAGACATCCAATTCTACGGGCAAGGACATTGCCGGCACCCCAAAGAACGGGCTGCCGGTCCGTGCCCGACCTGGAACGGGGACATCAAATGAAGAACTTCACGGGGAACCTTTTTCTTGCCACCGCGCTGGCCGCGGGCGTCATGACGGTGCCGGCCATGGCGCAGAACAGCAAGCAGACGCTGGAAGAAATCGTCGTCACCGGCAGCCGCATCGCGCGGCAGGACATTACCGGCCTGGGCCCGGCAACCGTGCTGACGCAGGAGGCCATCGCGAATACGGGCGTGACCAGCATCGAGACCTTGCTGCAGAGGCTGCCGTCCAGCGCCGGCTTTGCCGGCAACCAGACCAACGCCTATTGGGCCAATAACGGCTATGGCACGGCGCAGGTCAATCTGCGCGGTCTGGGTATCAACCGCACCCTGGTTCTGCTGAATGGTCGCCGGGTGGTGGCCGGCGGCACCGGCGCCAACTCCGCACCCGACTTGAACACGATCCCGGTATCGATCATTCAGCGCATTGACGTGCTGAAGGACGGCGCATCCGCCATCTATGGTGCGGATGCCGTGGCCGGCGTGGTGAACATCGTGACCCGCACCGACTTCAACGGGGTCGAGGTTTCGGCTAAGTACGGGATCACCGACGAAGGCGATGGGGAGGAGAAGAGTGCGGACCTGACATGGGGGGTGTCCGGCGACAAGGGTTCCATCGTTACGTCACTCAGCTACGCCAAGTCCGGCTCCGTCAACCTTGCCGACCGGGAGCCCTGCGGCCTGGGAGAGAGCGGCGGGCAGCTTGTCTGCGTCGGCAGTTCATCCACCGCCGGCGGTCGGGCGCTGCTGCCCAACGGCCAGAGCATCAACTTCAACCAGACGCCCGGCGGCAACGGGAACTTCTACGAGCCCTATTCCAGCGCCAAGCACAATTTCAATTCCAACCCCTTCCTGAATGCGGTGAACCCGATCGAGCGCGTATCGGCGAGCATGTTCGGGCACCTGAACGTGTCAGACGATGTGCGCCTGTTCAGCGAGCTGATGTTCACCAACCGGCAGTCCAACCAGATCGCCACGCCGGGCACGCTGCGTAACCTGACGGTAGCGGCGAACAATCCCACCAACCCGACCGGGCAGACGCTGGTCATCCAGGGCCGGCGTCTGGTGGAGCCGGGACCGCGCGAATTCTACCAGGACGTCGATACCTGGCGCACCGTGCTGGGCCTGGACGGGACGCTGGGGAACGGCTGGCGCTGGGAAGCCGCCTTCAACTGGGGACGCAACAAGGGCGTGGACGGTTCCACAAATATTGCTAACCTGGATCGTGTCCGTCAGACGTTGAACGCCAGCGCCTGCAGCAGTGCTGCCGGTGCCGCCATTCCATGCGGCGACTATCTGGGGGTGGGCGACCTAACCCCGCAGGTTCTGGACTATATCCTCTATACCAGCCGCGACAGCGGCGGGAACGAGCAGATCAGCGGCACTTTCGACCTGACGGGGACGTTGCTTGAACTGCCGGCGGGCGACCTGGGCTTTGCCACCGGCATCGTCTACCGGGAGGAAAAGGGATGGCGAGACCCTGACGCGCTGACTGTTCTGGGCATCGCCAACACCAACCAGCAGGATCCGATCGCCGGTCGGGTGAAAGCCAAGGAGGCTTACCTGGAACTGCAGGTGCCATTGTTGGCCGACCTGCCTTTCGCCCAGCGGCTTGAACTGAACGCGGCCGCCCGCTATTCCGACTATGACCTGTTCGGCAGCGCCGACAATTACAAGGCTGGCCTGGACTGGCAGGTGGTCGACGGCCTGCGGTTCCGCGCTACCTATGGAACCGCGTTCCGCATCCCCAACGTGCCGGAGCTGTTCGGCGGCGTGTCAGAGGGCAACCTGACCACGACCGATCCGTGCAGCAATTATTCGTCCTTGCCGTCGGGCTCCGTCGTGGCGGCCAACTGCCGGGCCAGCGGCGTTCCCGCCGGCTTCCGTCAGCTTGGCAACACGGTGCTGACCACCGTCGGCGGCAATAGCAACCTGAAGCCGGAGACATCCGACAGCTTCACCATCGGCACCGTGCTCCAGCCCGGCTTCGTCGAGGGTTTGACCGTCACGGCGGACCTGTTCGACATCCGTATCAAGGATGCCATCAGGTCCATCCCCGGTTCCACCAAGCTGTCGGTCTGCTACAATTCTGCCGGCCTCACCCACCCGTTCTGCGGGGCGCAGCATTTCACCCGCAACACCCTGACCGGCGAGATCAACTACCTGTCAGCCCAGCCGGTGAACACGGGTCGGGAGAAGATGCGCGGCATCGATGTCGGCCTGTTGTACCAGTTCGATCTGGCCGATCTGGGTGTGGTCATCGACTGGAACACCACCTATCTCGACAAATATACCATCACCCCGTTCCAGGGTGCGGCACCGATCATCTTCGACGGGTTCATTGGCGGCGGCAATGGTGGCTTCCCGCATTGGCGCTCCAATCTCAGCGGCACTGTGTCGGACGAGAAGTGGAACGCCACCTACTCCGTGCAATGGATCGGCAAGGCGACGGACTTCAACGCCGCGCCGACGGCGATCGGCTACCGGACGCCGAATGTCTTCTATCACAACATTCAAGCCGGCTATTCGGTAATGGATAGCGCCCGCATCGCAATCGGTATCGACAATCTGTTCGACCGGGATGCACCGTTCATCCAAAGCTGGACGGACGGCAATACCGACACCATGACTTACGACCTCCTCGGTCGCCGCGGATACGTGCGCGTGACGTACAACTTCTGACCCGGTATCGGCGCACGGCGTCAGCCGCGCCCCCCTATTGTACCATGTCCCGGTGATCGCAACCGATCCCCAGGACCTCAGTCGCCGGCGCCAACATCCGTTGGCTTGGCTACGCGCCCCGAGGCGCGCGGCGGCAGTCGCCGCCTTACCTGATCCCGATGAGTTCTACTCACCGGGATCTGGTATTACCCCAAAACGTCCCTGGAGGCGTGAATGCATCCGGCTTCCATTGCCAGGAAGACACATAAGTGGCTGGCCCTGCTGATCGGCATCCAGGCCGTGATCTGGGCGGTCAGCGGCCTGTACATGGTCGCGGTTCCGATCGAGATCATCCATGGTGACCATTTCATCCGCCCGCATGGCGCGGCACCCCTGCCGCTGGACCGGGTGCGCGTCGAGATGGACGATATCCGCCACACGTACGGCGATGTCCGCGGCGTGCGGCTGAAGATGCTGCTGGACCAGCCCTATTACGTGGTCGAACGGTCCGCCAGCACCGTACTGGTGAGTGCGGTCACAGGGGTGGAGAACCCACCCCTGGACGAGGCGGCGGCGCGCAAGGTGGCACTCGGCCTCTATGCGGGCCGTTCGGACATCCAGTCGGCCAGCCTGCTGCCGGAGGCGCCATCGGAAATCCGGGGCCGGGCCGCGCCGGTCTGGCAGGTGCGGTTCGATGGCTGGAATGACCATACCCTCTACCTGTCACCAACGACCGGGGACCTGTTGGCACGCCGGCACAATCTCTGGCGGCTCTTCGATTTCGTCTGGATGTTCCACATCATGGACTATGTAGAGCGCGAGGACGTCAACAACACGCTGCTGCGGGTCGCGACGCTGACGGCCGTCGTCGCCATGTGCAGCGGTATCTGGCTGCTCTTCTACAGTTTTCGTCGCCGCAAGGCGACCATGGCCCAGATGGGGAGGCGTTGATGCTTCAGACTCTCCGTTGGTTCCACAAATGGGTCGGCCTGCTGATCGGCTTGCAGTTCGCGCTATGGGCGGCAAGCGGCGCGACAATGGCCCTGATCAACCATCACGACGTCATGGGCGACCACACTCGCCGGGCCGCTGCACCGCTGCTTCTGCCGACGGACACGCCTTTTCTGCCATTGGCGGACGTTCGGTCGCACCTTGCCGGCAGCGCGGTCGTCGCCCTGCGCCTGCGGCCGCTGTTGGACGATTTCGTCTATGAGGTTCACACCGCCAAAGGCGTTCACCTCCTCTCGGCCCGCGATGGGTCGCGCGTGTCTGTAACTGAGGACGTGGCACGCCGCGTCGCGACGGCTGATTATGCCGGTGCTGCCCCTGTCGCAGGCGTGGAATGGTTGGCCGGGCCGAACCTGGAAACCCGCAAACATGAAGGGGCGATATGGCGCGTCGCCTTTGCCGATGCCGACAACACCACGCTCTATATTTCTGCCGAAACGGGGCGGCTGCTGGAACGGCGCAATGATGCCTGGCGGCTCTGGGACATCGCCTGGATGCTGCACATCATGGATTACGGGGAGCGGGAAAGCTTCAACCACCCCCTGATCATCCTGGCCGCTGTCGCTACGGCATGGCTGGCGGTCACCGGCCTGTTCCTGGTCTATGACAGTTTCGGACGGCAGGATTTCCAACCATCGCGGGTGACGCGCCGGCTGCGCAGACAGGGCGTTCCAGTTTCGCTGCGCACGGCGTCGGGCACCGTCCGGGCGCTGACGCTGCCGGAAGGGGCGTCCTATTTCGACGCTCTTGCCGGTGCGGGCATCACCCTGCCGTCCAATTGCGGCGGCGGCGGCAGTTGCGGCCTGTGCCAGGTCACCCTTGCCGGTGCGCCGGTGGGCGATGCCGACCGCCAGCACATCCCCCTTCGTGCCCTGGAGCAAGGCTGCCGCCTTGCCTGCCGGCACAAGGTCGTGCCCGGCAGCACCGTCACGGTTCCCGACCAGGCGCTTGATGGTGAAGGCTTCCGGGCGGAGGTCGCCGGCACCCGCTTCCTCAGCCCCACGATCAAGGAAGTGAGGCTGCGTATGAAGGCTGGGACCATGCCCACCTACCGTGCCGGCCAGTTCATCCAACTGGCGATCCCGGCCTACAGCACCGGACCGGACCGGTTCGGCGTACCCGAGTGCTGGCGGGCGGACTGGCGACAACTGGCCGTTCCGGAGGCCATCAGTCACCAGGGCGGCCTTCGCCGGTCCTACTCCATGGCGACCCACCCAGGCGAGTTGCTGAACGAGATCGTCCTGAACGTGCGCTTCATGCCCTCCCCCGATCCGGCCGCGATCCCATGCGGCGCCGGATCAAGCTATGTCTTCGGACTTCAACCCGGCGACGAGGTCCGGTTCTTCGGCCCCTACGGCAACTTTGCGGCACGGGAAGGCAGCCGGGAGATTGTGGCGATCGGGGGCGGGGCCGGTATGGCCCCGCTGCGGGCGATCATTCGTGACGAACTGCTCCGCAAGGACTGCAAGGGCCGGATCACCTACTGGTACGGTGCCCGCTCCGTGAAGGACATTTTGTACCGGGAGGAATTCGAACGGTTGCAGCAGGAACATACCGGTTTCACCTGGAACGTCGTGCTTTCCGAGCCGACCCCCGGTGACGACTGGCATGGGCACCGAGGCATGGTGCACGAGGCTGTCCGGGCCCAGTACCTGGCCCGCCACCGCGACCTGCGATCCTGCGACTTCCTGGTCTGTGGTCCGCCAGCCATGCTGAAGGCGACGTTGGAGGTGCTCCACAGGTTGGGCATTCCCCGCGACCGGATTGCGTTCGACGACTTTGGCTGCTGAGCCGGTTCGAGATATTCATCGAGGCCAGGCCGCCGATGTCAGAAGCTGGCGGCGGCTTGGAGCTTCAATACGGGAGGGATGAACGCCACATTAAGTACGCCTTTCCGATACAATTTATTCACTCGGATAGGGATCGTCAGCGCCCGCCAATAACGCTCGCAGCGCATCTACCACTGCTTTCTTGCCGATGTTGTTGGGGCCGACGATGACATTCATGCCGGGCCGGAATTTCAGCGTAGCGTCCGAGATTCGCCTGAAGTTCCTGATCCTGAGTTCCGCCAAATGCACGTCTACCCCCCAGGGTTGTTGATGGCCTAATCTCACCGCGCGTTCGGCTGTGCCGAAAGTGGAGCTTTCCGCTCGCATTCCAAATGGGGGCTTGGCAAAGATACTATTTGAAGTAGGCAAAGCTCCCTGCTGCGTCGAAAGCGACCGGGCGCCCAGCGGCCCAGTTGTAGCCAGCGCGTTACGGGTGTCAGCTCTGCGCGGGTCGTTCGCCAAAACCTGTCCGTCCGCTTCCAGCCCCAATCCGGGCATAAGGTGATAACCATGAGGATGAATTACCGGGTCAAATGTTCACGGATAAATTGTCATGCCATCGGTCGAGGCGCGCCCCCGCATCCAAGTTTATGATCAAAAGCCCCGCTGGAGAAATCCACCGGGGCTTTTTGTTGTTCGCTTACATAAATACTTTAGTTGCCTACGGCGCGCACAGCCCGGTCGAACTCCGCCACAGCGCAGACAATGTGGTAAAAGCTGCTGGCCGGGGCCGGTTCATCGGTGAAGAGGCCATCGGCAGACAGCTTGTCCCACCACAGGCCCGGTATCGGCGTGTCCAGATAGCGTAGCAGACCATCGGCGGCATGGCTGGCCAGGGTCCAGAAATCGGTCTGTCCCATGATTTCCGCCGCCAGCACGGCGGCCTTCAGCCGCTCCGTCTGCGGCCAGAGGCGCGCGGTATGGTCATGGATGGAGAAATCATCCAGCAGGCTGTTGAAAGCTACATTGCGGGCGGGATCGACACCGTGTCTTTCTCCGATCTCCAAAAGTCGCAGGCCGGCCTGCACCGCATCGTTCCGCTGCCGTGCCTGGCCCCAGCGCAGCAGCAGCCAGGCCCATTCGAACTGATGCCCCGGCTCCACGATGCGGCCCGCCACACCGGGTGCCGGGTGCCAGTCGGCGTCGAAGAATTCGCGCAAGGCACCCGTATCGGCATCGATGAAATGGTTGAGCGCCAGTTCGGCGATGCCGTCGGCCATGCGGGTCCAGCTTGTGTCACCCCCCACCGCTTCCCAGGCCAGGGCCGCTTCGAACAGATGCATGTTGGGGTTTGATTGCAAGGGGAGCGTGCCCTGCGGCAACTCCGTGAAGCCGCCCTGATAGCGGCACTGGGCGATCAGCAGATCACGCAAGCCCACGGCAACGCCATGGAGACGGGCAATATCGCCCAAGACCGGTGCGACCGCCGCCAGCCCGAACAGGGTGAAGGCCTGATCATAGAGCGCCGGGCCGTCATCCAGCGGTCTGCCATCCATGGTGACGGAGGCCCGGAACAGGCCGTCGGGCCGGCGATACTGTGCCAGATAGGCATCCAGGCCCCGGCGCACCAGATCGGTGGCGGGACCGGTCCAGCCGAAAGATGGCGCCATGGCAAAGGCATAGACCTGCCGCGGCTGTACCCGCGCGCGGCGGGCGCCGGGAACGGGATGACCCGTCCCCTGATCCAGCTTTTCATGAAAGCTGCCATCCGGTCCTTGTCCCTTCCGGGACCAAAGCGGATAGGCATGGTCGACCAGCCAGGCCACCAGCCGGTCGCGACGAAGGGTGGCCTGATCACAGGCGAGGGAACGGGTCATGGGATACCTGCCTTTTTGTCAGGAAAGCCAGAGCCGGGCGGCACCCCGCACACCGGAGCTGTCGCCCCAGCGGGCTGGCAGAATCCGCGCGCTCCAGGTGTCGCAGAAGACATGGGCGGCGATGACCCTTGGCAGGCCCTCATAGATCTCCGCCACATTCGACAGGCCGCCGCCCAGCACGAAAACATCCGGATCGACGATATTAGCGATCACCGCCATGGAGCGGCCCAGCCGGTGGATATAGCGGTCCAGTGCCGCCTTGGCGCCCGCATCGCCGCGGCGTGCCGCCTCGATGATCCATTCGCCGGGCTGGTCGTGGCCGGTGACACTGGCATGGTCCCGGCGCAGGCCGGTACCCGATACCCAGGTTTCCAGGCAGCCACGCTGCCCACACCAGCAATCGGGACCCGGCAGCTCCGCCGCCGTGGGCCAGGGCAAGGGCATGTGCCCCCATTCGCCACCAATGCCATTGGCCCCTTCCACCAGCCTGCCATTCACAACCAGCCCGCCCCCGCAGCCGGTGCCGATGATGATGGCAAAGGCGACAGCGGCGCCGGCGGCGGCGCCGTCCACCGCCTCAGACAAAGCCAGACAATTGGCATCATTGGCCAGCCGCACGGGCCGGGCCAGGGCGGCGGACAGGTCGGAGGCGAAGTCGCGCCCGTTCAGATATGTGGAATTGGCGTTGCGCATCAGGCCGGTGGCGGGATTGACGCTGCCCGGCACGCCCAGCCCGATGCTGGTCGCGGGGCCGATGGCCGCCTCTGTCTGCGCGATCAGGTCACGCACCGTCTCGATGGCGGCATCATAGGCGCCGGGATTGGGGGCCCGCAGACGGGACAGGAATTCCCCTTCCTCCGACAGGGCGGCCACTTCGATTTTCGTGCCGCCGAAATCCACACCGATCCTGATCATCGAAACAACATCTCCAGGTCCCCGCAGGGACAGCAGAATCCTTAAAAAAAGCGGGGCCCGACCGGGATGGAAGGCCGGGCCCCGTCAAAGCGCGTCAGGGCGTGATCGTCACGCTGACGCTGGCCGGCTGGATATTCCAGCCGCGCAGGGACAGGGTGGGTGCGCCCGTTCCCGCGGCACTGGCCGGGTAGGTCACGGCGATGTGCCGCGTCTCACCCGGCATAAGGGTCACGTAATTGTCACTGACATAGGCCGGCAGGATGCGGGTCCCGCCCGCCTTCTGCGGTGTCAGCTTGGCCAGAAGGGCCGGGCTGTTCCCGCCATTGGAAAGGGTCACATCCAGCGCCACCTCCCCATTCGCCCCGACCTTGCCCTTGGCGGACAGGGTGACGGGGGTGGTGGGCAGCTCGTTCAGGCGCTGGTGTGAGGCGGTGTCGGCGGCGACCCAATAATCGTTGCGCGACAAGGTCTTGCCGGCCTTATCGGTCAGTTCCAGGCTGACCAGCACCAGCTTTTCCGTGGCCAGCAGGCCTTTCAGGTCCAGCGTGAAGGGATGGGCGACAGCGCCGGCCCCGGCATCCAGGGTCGCGGTGCGGTCGCCCAGCGCCTTGCCCGACAAGGAACGGGTGCGGGCCGTCAGGGTTAGGCCCGACAGACCATCACGGGTATTATTGACGACGGTGATGCGATGGTCGGGCAGGTCCAGCTGCGCATGCACCGGTTCAGAGGCCTTCTTCATGCCGTAGAAGGCGCCGTGCGTGTCGTAATCATGGGACAGGATCTGCCACATGGTGCTGGGCCAGGCGGGCTGGGTCATCCACAGCATGCGGCCGGAATGTTTGGTCCACAGACCGGCATTCATGCCCTCGAAGATGGCACGGTAGCCCTCATAGTTCAGCATCTGCGCCTTGCGTTCGAAATCCGCCAAACTGCTGGCGGGGCCGAACTTGGCGCTGATGGCATCCATGAAGGTCTGGGTGGCGCCATTCCCGGTCTGGTGCCAGTCATGATAGGCCCAGCTGTCGGAAATAGGCCACAGCTCCGTCTCCGGCATGGCGGCCTGCAGGGATTCCATGGTGGGGAAGGAGGGGGTGCCCACCTCCACCGAGAAGCCCTGCGCATGTTCGGTGAAATAGCTGTCGGGCTCGCGGTAATTATAGGGGCCGCTGCCGGCCAGGTTCACGCGGTTCGACGAGCCGGTATAGTGGCGGGTGCCATCTTCGGCCCGGATCATGGTGTCCAGTGCCTCGTTCAGGATCGGCTGCGGCACGCCTTCATTGCGCCCGAACCAGAGGACGATGGAGGGATGGTTGCGATAGCGGCGGACCGTGTCGGTGGCGTTGGCCATGAACAGCGGCACATCTTGAGGCTCCAGCTGATAATCCTGGGTCGAGGCCCAGAAATCGTTCAGCACCATCAGGCCATATTCATCAGCCAGTTCGAAGAATTCCTCCTCCGTATTCTGGCCGACCCAGTTACGGATGACGTTCACATGCGCGTCGCGGTGCAGGCGGAAATAGGGTTCCAGCCGGTCCTTGGCCACCCGCTTGCGCCAATCATCCGTTCCCCAATTGCCGCCGCGTGCCGCGATGCGCACACCGTTCACCTTGATCACCATGTGCGGCGACAGTTCCGCGGCGTCCACCGGCTTTACCGCGGGAGAGTTTTCGGCACCGGGATAGAGCGAGGCGGCCCAGCCGTCGGGCACCTTGCGGATGCCCTCATGCGTGACGTCGATGATCTTCTCCCCGCGTGAATGGGCGTCGGTCAGGTCGACCTCTACCCGGCGCAGCGCGCCCTTCTGATCCATCAAGGAGAATTCGTAGGTGACCTCGCGGATGCCGAAGCGGAGTTCCTGGCTGTCCGATGGCTGACCATTGACCGACACCGCCAGCTTCATCTGGTGCAGGGCCGGCTCGCCATAGCCGTTGGGCCACCAGAGTTTCGGGTTCTTCACCGACAATTGCGGGAATTCGGCGGGCGACAGGGCGATGGTGCCGCCCCCGGCGGGAATGGTCGCCTGCTTGGTGACGCTGATCCCGTCAAAGCTGGCGGTGACGCTGGCCAACAAAGGCTGACCTGACAGGTTTTCCACCGGGACATTGACACTGATATCGGCGACGGAATTATCTTGTTTGGGCAGGGACGTGATGACTTGCGTATCGCCCAGGCGGGCATCGCCCGTGGCCGACAGGGTGACGTTGCGCCACAGGCCGGTATTGCGGTCACGCACCGACGGTATCCAGTCCCAGCCTTCGGACGCCACAAAGGTCGGGCCGTCCAGGGCCATGATGCCGCCATTCTCCCCCACGGCGGAGGTCAGGCTTTCCTCATGGGGCAGGCCAGGGCGCGGCGGGGGGCTGACCCGGATGGCCAGCGCATTGGCCTGGCCCGGCTTGGCGATGCCCGTCACGTCGAAGCGACCGCGGATGAAGGCGCCCTTCATGCTGCCCAGCTTCTGCCCGTTCAGCCAGACTTCCGCCTGATAATTCACGCCATTCAGGGACAATTGCAGGCGCTTGCCGGCCTGATCGGCGGGGACGGTGAATTCGCTGCGGTACCAGTAATCCTGCTTGTTCAGGCTTTCCGGGATGGCGAGGTTGTTCAGGCCAAAGTCAGGATCGGGATAGACGCCGCGATCAACCAGGGTGGTCAGCACCGTGCCCGGCACCGTCGCCGCATACCAGGATTTGGCATCATAGCCGGGGCGTGACAGGGCGGGGCCGCCATCGCGCAGCTTCGGCGCCTCCACCAGCTTCCAGGCGCCCAGCACCCATTCACCATTGCCCAGCGAGGCCAGGGCCGGGGTATCGATGATGGGTTTGGCGACAGGCTGGCTGAACCCTGTCTTGGCCTTGGGCCGGGTCCAGGGGTCCTGCGGGGCCACCTGCCCATACATCTGCCGCACCTGCACGGGCCAGCTGGGGGCGCCGGTTTCGAAATTGGTCAGGTCGATAGCGGGGGCGCTGCCGCCCAGGGCCTTGATATCGCTGGCCGACAGGGCGCGGGGCAGGGCAGAGAAGCCGGCCAGACGGCCCGCGAACGGCATGGTGCCGGCGGGCACGAAGGCGGCGGTGCGGCTGCGGCGCGGGGCCAGCATGAACTGCGCCATGGCCGCCGGGGTGGCGGCATCGCCCGAGGCGACTTCCCGTCCATCGACATGGAGCCGGACCTTGGCCCCGTCAAAGCTGGCGGCCAGGAAGGCCCATTGGCCGGGGGACAGTGCCTTGCCGCCACTTATGGTCTTGAACCCCGCCACGACCGCCGGCTTGCCATCGGACAAAGCCAGGAACCAAGCGGGGGCCGTGCCGTCGGCGGTGGCGAACCCGCCCAACAGCGACAGGCCCTTGCCCGCCGCTTCGGCCTGTACCCAGCCATAAAGCGTCCAGGGTGCGTTCGCCGGCACCGGTGCGCCGGGGCTTTGTTTTTCGTCCAGCTTGGGCTTGGCAAGACCGTCGCCGCCGGCGGGGAATTGTGCATCGAAGGGACCGTAGCCGCCGGGTCCAAGGCCACCGGAACCGCCCAGCCCCTGATGCGCCTGTCCCCATCCAGCCTGGGTGGCAAAACCGAGCGCCAGCGCTGTCAACAGGGCGGCGCGGACGTGACGGCGGACAACTGCCTGCTTCATTGATTTTTCCTTCCCATGGATCGGCCCCTTTCGCGGGGCTGCTTTTGTCCGGCCCCTGGTGCGCGATGGTGCATGGGGCGGCGGGAAGAATAAATAAAACAAATTTCATAATTAGAAAAGCGGGAAGGTGGGCCACGCGATTGCCGAGCGCAAAAAAAGCCCCGCTTCGGGGGCGGGGCCTGTTTCGGGCTGGTTCTAGGTCGTGGGGAGGCTATTGCAGCGCCACGACGCTGCCCGGCCCCCGTGCCGCTTCTGTCAGGATGAAATCGGCCAGCATCTGGCACAGCGGGTCGTCATCGCCGGCAGCACCGCTGCTGACACCCAGGCAACCAAGATAGAGCGGATAAGGGCTCGCCGGCACCAGCAAGGCGCGCGATCCCTTATAGGCGCACAGGCCCGGCATGCCGGCCAGTTGCGGGTTGAAACCATCGCCCCAGATGTCAGAACCATAACCGATCTGGACAGCGGTCATGGCCTTGCCCAGGGCCGTGCGGTCGGCGGTGAGGACAGTACAGGGGTCGGCGTAGGACAGCACCACGCGGCCCATTGGATTGACCAGACAGAAGGCATAGCGCCCTCGCGCCTTTTCTGCCGCGAAGGCGAAGAAACGCGGCAGGAAGGTGGGGTTGAAATCGGCCAGGGTCACCGGCACGCCGGGCGTATCCTTGGCAACACGCACCAGGGTCTGAAACGGGGCGGGGATCATTGCGGTTCCATCAGCAATAGGCACGGGTAGGGCGGGGGATTGGGAGCCCCACCATTCAGTTTGCGCCTATTTATCATACTTTTGGAAGGGGCCAATCCCCGCCATCATTGCGGGCTGGGCCGGGCGATCAGGTTGGCGAGGCGTTCCAGGGCCTTGGTGTCGGCGGTGCCCAGCAGGGCGTAGAGATAGGGGCCGGAGCGCCAATAGATGACGTCGCCTTCCTCCGTATGGCCCAGGGTGGGGGCCATGGCCGGTTCGGCGGGGTCCACCCCGTCCTCCGTCACGAACAGCATGACGGTGCCCTTGGTTTCGTGCCGCCAGAAGACCTGCACCGCGTCGCCCCGGTCCCAGGCCGCCAGCTGCGCGCCCAGCAGACGCCAGCGCTGGCTGGGCGGATCGGGGATGGGCAGCGGGTGGGCCGCATCGATGGCGGCCAGACGGGCCGGCACCTCGGGTGTGGGATAGGCCAAGCTTTGGTCGGTGCGCACTTCCTTCATGGCGGTGCGGAAGGCCTCCGCCGCTTCATCCGCGAACAGGGGCACGATATGGGCCGCCTCTGCCGAGTGCTGTGCGCCGATGGGCAGCCAGCTGATGCCATAACCGGCGGCCAGACACAGGACGATGACCAGGGCGCGTTGCATGACATGCTCCGCCCCGCGCCAGATCAGGCGGCGGCGCAGACGCCCGGCCAGATGCCGTGTCTCCCCATCCGGCGGGGTGCTGAAGCCGCTGTCGCCCAGCCCCTCACGCAGCAGGTCGGCATCGCCCAGCTCCGCCATCACCCGCGCCGCTTCGTCCGGGTATTGGGCCAGCCAGCGCTCCACCTCCGCCCGGCGGCGCGTGTCCAGGCCGCCATCGATATAGGCGTTCAGGTCATCCTCGGTGATCGGGTCGAACGGATGCATCGGCCTACTCCACCAGCTTGAAGGATGCACGGCGTTCGGCGGGCGTGGCGGGGCCGTCGCCCGCCTGCTGCCGCAGGGCCTGCCGGGCCCGGGCCAGCCGGGACATGACGGTGCCCAGCGGGATGTTCAGCATATCCGCGATCTCGCGATAACTCATCTCCTCCACGACGGCCAGCAACAGGATTTCGCGCATGCCATCGGGCAGGGCCAGAAGCCGTTCCACCACCTGCCGTGCCTCCACCCGCAGGTCGGGCAGGGCGGCGGCCATGGGTGCCGGCACCAGCTCCGCCCCCTGTTCCAGGCCGGTGCGCGCCACCTGCTCGCGCCGCCAGCCGGAGATGAAGGTATTGTGGGTGATGGACAGAAGCCAGGCGCGCAGGTCCGATCCGGGCCGCCAGGTGCGGCTGCCGGCCAGGGCGCGGGCCAGGCTTTCCTGGACAAGATCCTCCACCTGCCCCGGATCACGGGTCAGCACCAGCGCATAGCGGCGCAGGGCCGGTATATGGCGGGTGATATCGGGAAGCACGGCCAGGGACCCATCATTTGGTTTGCGGTGTTTCAAGCATATACGCCGCTTGGCCCCACCTATTCCCGCGCCGTGCAAAATTTTCCTGGGATGGGGTGTCATGCTGCGCTGCCGCAAAAATTTTGGCAACGCAGGGAATAAGGCCGGTGCTGGCGCGTAAACAACAGGATAGAGCCAACCCGGACGTGCCATCATGTTGATCGATCTGCTGTCCCTGCCGCCCGACCAGGAATTCGCCGCCGATGTCGCCATCGTCGGTGCGGGTGCCGCCGGCATTGCGCTGGCCCTGCAATTGTCCCGCGCGGGCACCGATGTCTGCCTGATCGAAAGCGGCGGACCGACGCTGGAGGCGGAACTGCAAAGCCTGAACAGCGGGGAGAATGTGGGCCTGCCCTATTACCCGCTGGATGTGACGCGCAACCGCGTGCTGGGCGGGACCACGGCGACGTGGTCGGGGCGCTGCGTGCCGCTGGACCCCATCGATTTCGAACGCCGTGCCTGGGTCCCGCATAGTGGCTGGCCCGTGACCGCGACGGACTTGGCCGGCGATTACCAGCTGGCCGCCGAACTGTGCGGCGTGGGGGAGGCGAAGTTCAACGATCTGTGGCTGGAGGCGGGGCTGGATGATCCCGGCTTTGATCCGGCCCTGGTGCAGACCCGGTTCTGGCGCATGAAGGCGCAACGGTTCGGGGAGGCATTCCGCGCCGAGCTGGAGGCCAGCCCGCGCGTGCGCACCCTGCTGCGTGGCACCGTGGTGAATATCGATGTGGCTGGCGACGCCCGCCGTGTCACCGGCCTGCGTCTGGCAACGCCATCGGGCGTGCGGCACCGGGTGCGGGCCCGCCATTATGTGCTGGCCGCCGGCGGGATCGAGAATGCGCGCCTGCTTCTGGCCTCCACCGATGTGGAGAAGGCGGGCATCGGCAATGGCCGCGATCTGGTCGGCCGCTTCTTCATGGAGCATCCCAAATGCCGGACGGCGCGGGTGCAGACCGACAATCCGGTCCGGCTGCTGGAACAGCTGCGCACCACCTATCCGCGCCACATGCCCCCGCTCTGCCCCTCCCTGGTCCTGTCGGCGGAAAAGCAGGCGGAACTGGGCGTGCTGAACAGTTCCATCGCGCTTTATTACCGGTCCTTGGCCGGCGTGACGGATGCGGCCACCGAACTGAACGCCGCCTGGAAGAAGGGGCAATGGTGGCCGGAAGGGGCGGGGCGCAACCTGATGCGGCTGCTGCCCGTGCTGCCCACGGTGCCGGGCAACCTGTTCCGCCGCTATGTCCGCCGCCGCGCCCTGATCGCGCAGCCCAAGGCGCTTTATCTGCTGGTGCGCGGCGAGCAGGCGCCCAATCCCGACAGCCGCGTGCGCCTGTCGCAGGCGCGCGACATGCTGGGACAGCGCCGGGCCGATCTGGACTGGCAATTGTCGCCGCTGGACAAGCGCTCGGCCCATGCCGTCACCGAACTGGTGGGGGCGGAACTGGCCCGTACCGGCCTGGGGCGTATCACCCTGGATAATTGGCTGCTGGACGGGACCGATGCCTGGCCCACGGGTGCGGATGATGGCGACCATCATGATGTGCTTCAAGGCGGCCATCACCATATCGGCACCACCCGCATGTCCGCCGATCCATCCACCGGCGTGGTCGATGCCAATGCCAAGGTCTGGGGCAAGGAGAACCTGTTCGTGGCCGGCAGCTCAATCTTCCCCACCTCCGGCTGGGCCAACCCGACGCTGACCATCGTGGCCCTGTCCCTGCGCCTGGGCGCGCATCTGGCGCGTCAGATGCCCGTGGCGGAAGCGGCGGCGGCTTGAGCATTCGGGAGTGCTTGCCGGGTCTCCCGCTTCGCGCCACCATGGCGGCCTGATGCGAAGCGGGAGGATGCCTTGGCCTGGAACCCCGATCTCTATGAACGCTATCGCGCCCTGCGCGAACGACCGGGGCAGGACCTTCTGTCGGCCCTTCCCGACATCATGGCCGACACCATCACCGATCTGGGCTGCGGCACCGGCTATCTGACGCGGCAGCTGGCCGACCGGTTTGCGGCGGCCACCGTCACCGGTCTGGATAGCGATGCCGCCATGCTGGCCAAGGCGGCGGGCGCGGCCTCACGCGTGTTCTGGCGGCAGGGCGATATCGGGGAATGGCAGCCCGACGCACCGCCCGACCTGATCTTTTCCAACGCCGCCCTGCATTGGCTACCTGATCATCCCAGGCTGTTCGCGCGGCTGGCGGGGTTTCTGGCACCGGGCGGGGTGCTGGCGGTGCAGATGCCGGACAATTTCGCGGCCCCGTCGCACCGGCTGCTGGCCGGTCTGGCGGGGCGGGAACCGTGGCGCGAGGCCCTGGCGGGCGCGCTGGACCATGGCACCGTGCTGCGGCCTGACGAATATTGGCGCGTCCTGCACCCGCATTGCCGCAGCATCGATATCTGGCACAGCGATTACCTGCAGGTGCTGGAAGGCGATGATCCGGTACTGGAATGGGTGTCGGCCACGGCCCTGCTGCCGGTGACCAGCCGTTTGCCGCCCGATCAGGCGATAACCTTCCATGCGGCCTATGGTGCTGCCCTGCGCGATGCCTATCCGGTGGAGGCCGATGGCAGTACCCTCTTCCCCTTCCGGCGTATTTTCATTCTGGCCCGGATTTAGGATAGTGGCCCCAGGGGTGCAGAGGGGGAGAGGCGGCGATGCCGTTAAATGTGCTGGAAGTGACGATCTTCGCGATGGTGCTGGCGGGCGGCAATGAACCGCTGGTCTGTACGCGCCAGCAGGGGACGGAGGAAATGGTGCTCTGTTCCAACAAGCAGGTGGTGACCCTGGATAGGGATCGCATCACCTTCAAGGACGGAACCTCCGTCGTGAAGTTTCCGGATGGGACCCTGGCCTTCTCCAACGGCATCCGGTCCCATTGGGGCAGCGCTGGATGGGTACAGTTTTCCAACCGCGTCGCCGTGCGCCGCAACCCGGATAACAGCTTCAAGACCAGCACCGGCCTGATCTGCCGGGGGTTGAGCGAGGATAAGGCCAACTGCCAGAAGGCATGATCGCCTTTCTGCGATCTTTGGCTGCGGTCATCGGTCTGTTTCTGATACGATGCCAAAGGCGCGCCACGGGTGCGCCGATATGGAATGGACCCTGATCCATGGGCGAACGCACCAATGGCAATATCACCATCGTCGCCGGCCTGCCCGAGGCCAATGGCGTCAAGGTGGATGGTCATGCGACCGTCAGCCGCCGGCGTGAGATCGCCGAACGGCTGCGTAAGCAGGGATGGTCCTATCGCCGCATCGCCGATGCGCTTTCAGTCTCATATGCTACGATTCAGGTCTGGTTGGACGACCCTCCGATTCGCGCAGCGGTAGAGCCGCTGCCGATTGCGGTCAACCCTCCCAGGCTTTCGGTCGTCGCAAGCACAGAACCTAGGATTTCCGCCACAACCTCTCCGATTCCCGCCCCAAATCATGCGGAGCTGATGGAAAAGATCGGCCAGTTGGCCGAGGAGCAGCGCCGTCAGGCCGATGCCATGCAGGCGATGGAAAAACGTCTGCTGCGGACTCTGCGTGAGGAAATCAAGGTGTTGGGGCAGAAACTGATGGAAACCATCAAAACCTTGAAGCCCAAGTCGAAAACCACGCCCAAGGACCCCGCCTGAGACGGCCTTAGGTTGAACGCGCGAACCCCTTGTTTCGCCAATATTCTGGAGATTCAGAATTTCATTGGGGTACTATGAATTACCGCTTCCGGAGAGGTCGGAAGCCATAGTCCCGAATGGGCGACAAGGGGATTGCTGTGGTTTTGACCGCTGCCCGGTGCCGGTCTTTCACACAAGCTGCGACGACGGCGGTAATCCTGATTCTCGGCCTCTCGTTGGGCGGGTGCGGCAGCGGATTACCGACCATTGATACCCAGCAGGTGAAGATTTCCGCGGCGATGGACGCCAATGCCGACGCGCCTGTCGCCGTCGATCTGGTCTTTGCCATGGATGAGGATGCGCTGGCCGCTGTTTCCAATTTGGCATCGGCGCAATGGTTCAAGGACAAGTCGCAGATCATGCTGGCCTTGCCCACCGGTGTGCGGGTGCGTTCCTTCGAACTCTCCCCGCAGCGCACCCTTCAATACACGGTCACCGGTGAGGAAGAGGATGCCGTGGGCGCCTTCGTCTTCGCCGCCTATCCGACCCCCGGCACGCACCGCGCCCGCATCGACCGGTTGAAAAACCCGGTGGCCCGCCTGGGCCGCAGCGCCTTTTCCGTGGAAGCAGGAAATTGATCATGGCCAAGGACGAAAAGCGCTTGAGCCAGCCTGTTCCCGATCCCGTGCAATGGCACGAGGGCATGCTGCTGTCGCCGCAGCATCTCCAGCAATCCTGGCTGCATGGCGAGGCGCAGCTGGCCTATCACCTGCGCCGCCTGTCGCCCTTTCATTATGGCGTGACGCGGCTGGAGATCGACCGGGCGCAGCTGGCGGCGGGCCGGTTCCGCATCATCGCGCTGGAGGCGGTGCTGCCCGACGGGCTTCTGGTCTGGTCCGACGGGTTCGAGGCGGAACTGGATTTCAATCTGGCCGCCGTGAAGGACAAGCTGCGGGTGCCGCAGCGCCTGCATCTGGTGGTGCCGGAATATCATCCGGGTGCCGCCAAGCCGCGCGACAATCTGGCCCGCTGGGCGTCCTATGACAGCAGCGTGGTGGATGAGAATACGGGCCAGCAGGAAGTGTCGGTTCCGCGCCTGCGGCCGCTGCCCCGCCTGCTGCTGGCCGATGATGTGCCGCCGCGCCATACGCATCTGCCCATCGCGGAGATCGAATTCCGCAACCAGGGCTTCCAGCTGACCCTCTATCAGCCGCCGACCCCGGCCCTGGAACCCGATGACCCGCTGTCGCGCGAATGCCGTGAACTGGTGGCGAAGCTGCGGGAAAAGGCGACCTATGTCGCCGAAAGCCAGGGGCAGGAGGTGAACCGGGGCGAGGCACGGTTCACCGTCATGTGTCTGGTGGCAGGTCTGCCGGCGCTGGAAACCCTGCTGCGCCTACCGCAGGTGCATCCGTTCGATCTGTATATGGCGTTGCAGAATGTGGCGGGCCATACGGCGGTGCTGCGTCCCGCCATGGCGCCGCCGCTGACCGAACCCTATGACCATGATAATCCGGGTGGCTGCATCGGGGCCTTGCTGGCGCAGATCGACGGTGTCGTCGATCTGGTGACGCAGGCCTTCTCCGCCGTCAGTTTCCAGGCCGTCGCAGATGGGTTCAAGCTGCGGATCGAAGAGGCCTGGCTGACGGGCCGGGGCCTGGTCGTGGGCCTGCGCATGAAGGGAGGGCAGGGGCCGGACGATGTCTCCGCCTGGATCGATGCCGCCCTGATCGTGCCCGACGGGCGGGTGGAGGAACTGCTGTCCTACCGCCTGCGCGGTGCCATGCGCGCCGCCCTGATGCCGGACGAGGCGGCGGGATTTGCCACCAGCCGCGACATGGTTCTGTTCCGCATCGCCGAGGATGAGTATGTGAAGGCCGGCGAGATGCTGCTGATCGTCAATCCGCTGGACCGGACGGCCACGTCAAGGCCGGGCGACATCCTTCTGTTCATCCCCACTGCGGCGGACGAAGCATGACCATCGCCCTGATGACGCGACCGCAAGCAGACGAGGCGCCGAATGGGGCCCTCTCGCTGCTGTCGATGTTTCAGGAGTTCCATGCCGAACTGTCGGGCATCCGCAACGCGCTGTCGCTGGGCGACCGCATGGCCGAGCAGGGCCAGCCGCTGCCCGACCCGGCCCAGGTGGCAGTGCGCATCAACCGCCGCCTGCACCGGCTGCTGGACACCCAGGCCGCAACGGCCATGCGCCAGGGCGGGCGGTTCGGCGTCGAACTGTACCGCGAGGCGCAATATGTGATGGCCGCCCTGGCCGATGAAGTGCTGCTGCATGGCGACGCCTGGACAGGGCGCGAACATTGGCTGGACAATCTTCTGGAACTGTCGCTGTTCGGCACGCGGGTGGCGGGCGAGCGGATTTTCCAGCGGCTGGATGTGCTGCTGTCAGGCCGGCAGCAACAGGACCCGGACCTGCTGTCCGTCTATCTGGCGGCTTTGTCTCTGGGCTTCCGGGGGCGGTATCACCGGCCCCAGGATGAACCCATCCGCCGCCGTTACCGTCAGGGGCTGGCCGATCTTCTGGCCCAGGCGGCGGGACAGACGGGGCCGGCGGCGGCGCTGTGCCCTGCCGCCTATGCCTCTACCGTCACCGAGGGACGGGAGGTGCGGCTGCCGCACCTGCGGCCCTGGCTCTATGGCCTGCTGATCGTGCTGGCCCTGCACACGCTGGTCGCGCACGGCGTCTGGTATGTCCGCACCTACCGTCTGGGGCCGCTGGCGACCCCGGTGACGGCGGAGACCGGCCACAGCACCGTCACCACGCCCGCCACCCCAGTCGCCCCCAAGGCCGTCCCTGTGGCCAAGCCGGAGGGAGCGCGATGAATATCGGGACCTTCCTGGCGGAATATGGCTTGTGGGTGGCGCTGGGTCTTGGCCTGCTGGCGTTGGTGGTGCTGATCCTGGTGATCATGGCCCTGAAACGCGGCAAGGCGGCGACCAAGCCCGGCCAGGCGGCCAGTGCGGGGCCTGCGGCGGCGGCACCGCCGGCGTCATCCGCCAGCCGCCATACCGGCACCGGCATGGCCTTCATCACCACCCTGCGCCGTCTGGCCGATTGGGCCGGGGTGAAATCATCTTACACGCTGCCCTGGTTCCTTTTGATCGGGGAGACGGGAAGCGGCAAAAGCTCGCTGGTGCATTCGGCCCGCGTGCCGCGCCTGCTGCCGCTGGAAGAAACGCCGATCGGCAAGGATGCCACACTGCACGCGTTCGAAGGCGGGATCGTCATCGATACGCCCGGCGCCCTGATCATGACGGCGGAGGGACGGCCCGGCGACCGTGACCGCTGGCGCGGCCTGACCCGGCGTTTGCAGATCCACCGCCCGCAGCGCGGGTTGGACGGGGTGATCCTGACCATCCCCGTCACCGATCTGGCCGGCGCCGGCGCCCTGGGGCCCGACAGTCTGCTGGCCAAGGGCGACATCCTGCAGGAACGTCTGCTGGACCTGATGCGGCAGACGGGTCTGCGCCTGCCTATCCATATTGTCGTCACACAGTGCGACCGGCTGCCCGGCTTCAGCGATTTCTGGCAGATGCCGCCTGCCGGTGGGCCCGACACCATGCTGGGCTGGTCACAGCCGCATGTCAGCGACCTGCCGTTCGAACCGGCAGATATCGACAAGGCCATGGCCGACCTGTCGCAGACGCTGTGGACGCATTATGTGCAGGCGGCGGCGGGGCTGGACAAGCCGGTCGATCCCGACGGGATGTTCAGCTTCCCCGGTGCCTTCGCCGCCATCGCGTCGCCGCTGAAGACGGTTCTGGGCCGGGTGCTGCGTGTCCCGCCCTATCAGGAAGGCCATTTCCTGCGCGGCATCTGGTTCACGGGTGCCCAGGCGGAGATGGAGCCGGCGCATCTTCTGGTCGGCGCCCCGCCGCCGGTGCCGGCGGCACCCGCCGCACCGCAGCCTTTGTCCGCAGCCCTGTCCAGCCTGCGGCCCGGCGGTGGTCCCGTCGCCGAAGAGGTGCCGCTGGATGTGGCCCCCGCCAAGGTGATGTTCATCACCGATCTTCTGGCCGAGAAGCTGTTCCGCGAGACGCGGCTGACCCGTCCCGCCCGCGCCGGCCTGATCGCCCGCACCCGGGGGGCCCGCATGGCGCAGCTGGGGCTGATGGGCCTGACGGTGGGGCTGGTCGTGGGGTTGGTCCTGGTCGATGCCTCGCTGCGCCGTCTTGTCTCGACGCTGGAGCCGCCGCTGGAACTGATCCGCCGCGACATGGCGGCGGGGCAGGGGGAGACGTTCGATGTCGAGGCCGCACGCCAGCTTCTGACGAATTTCGAGGGGATCAGCCGCGGGTTCCTGTTCTATGGCCTTATCCCGTCCTCCTGGTCCGGGGATATGGAGGATGAGGTGGTGGCGGCCTTCGGGCGCGGTATCCACCATATCGTCCTGTCCTCGCTGCACAAGGAACTGGAGGCCCGCTATCTGGACCTTGCCCGCCATCCGGGCGTGGAGAAGGTGGGGGCCGATGGCTATTACCTTCTCTCCGGCAGCGCCGATCTGAAGGTCATGGCCGATTTCGTGACCGATGTGAGCAAGCTTGACCGGCTGTCGGCCCAGTATCACGGCGTGACCAAGGGTCCTGTGGAAGGGTTGGCGGATCTGTCCAACAGCCTGTTCAAGACCAAACTGGACGGCAATTTCGCGCATAATTCGCGGCTTTATCAGCTGGGCCTGGAATCGATCAAGCTGGACCATATCAGCGAGGATCATCCCCGCCGCATCCGCCCCGTGGTGGAGAAGATGTCGCGCGCCGTGCTGATGCGGATGGGCCCGTCGGGGGAGATTGCGCAGCGTGCGGGCCGCCTGCGCGATGCCGTTGTCGATGTGCGACAGCCCCGGTCGGGCACCGATGTCGGCGCGCGCATGCAGGACATGGCCGATGCCCTGGTCGATGTCCGGCAGATGCTGGACGATCCCGGCTTCTTCTGGCTGGGCCTGCGCGACATCACCACCGACCCGATGCTGTCCGACCTGCTGCGCACCATGGACACGCCCACCGTGGGCCGGGATATCCATGAACAGTTCGCGATGGACCTGCGCAATGCCCAGCAAAGCTTGCGCACCTATCTGACCAGCCTGAAGGATAATCAGGGCCAGCCTTTGTTCGTGCCCGTGGTGGGGGGGCCGGGTCTGCGCCTGAACGATCATCTGGACGGGCTGTCGAAACATTTCCAGCCGGCGCTGGCCCGCCCGTTCATGCGGGTGCGTCCGGCGGAGAAACTGGCCTCCGCCCCGCCCGCCTTTTCCGGCCGGGGGATGAGCTGGGATAGCGAGCATCTGGCCCAGGCCGTCGCGTACCAGCAATCGTACGAGGATTTCCGCATCACCGACTTGCCGCGCATCCCGTCGGAATTCCAGGGGGCGGCAGACCGCATGGCCCGCCAGCGGCTGGAGAATGCGCTGCGCGCCGAACTGGTCGCGGCACAGCGTCTGGCGGTGGAGGATAATGACGTCGATGATTATGGCGAAGCGGCCCTGTCCAGCCAGATTCGCGACCTGTCCAATGCCCGAGAGCAGCTGATGGCGCTGCTGACCATCCTGTCGCAATATAAGATGGACCGCCTGCAGGCCGAACTGCGTCAGGTGCTGCGTGAACAGTCCGGCAACCTGTTGCAGGAGCTGGAGGAACTGGCCAGCACCCAGTCCTTCTATGAGGCCGCCGAGAGCTTTGAAGGCTGGGATGGGCAGGGATCACCGCGTCCCGCCGGCTTTTACACGACCGATGCCGTGGCCACGGCCCATTATCTGGACGGCATGCGCGGTCGGCTGGACACGCTATGGGACAATCTGGCCGGGCCGCTGGAAGCCTTCATGACCCGCGGCGAACTGGGCAGCGGCTGGCAGGACCCGGTCGTGCTGGGTTCGTGGCAGTCGCTGGGCCGGGAATTGCTGCAATACCGCGCCAAGGCGCCGGGCAGCACGCTGGCGGCACTGGAGCAGTTCATCCGCTTCGACCTGGATGAGGTGCGGCTGGATAATTGCGAGACGAAGCTGGCGGGATCGGAGAAGGCGCAGTCGGGCGATTTTTTCCTCTACCGCCGCGAACTGATCCGCCAGCAGCTTCTGGAACGCTGTCAGAACCTGACGGGGGCGGCGGTGCAGGCCGATTACGGGCGGCTGGCAGAGACGTTCAATGCCAAGCTGGCGGGCCGCTATCCCTTCACGCTGCGCGATAGCGATCCGGATGTGGCGGAGGAGGCCGACCCCGACGATCTGGCCCTGTTCCTGCGCGATTACGGCTCTATTGCCGAACGCCTGAACCCCATCCTGTCGGCGCGCGCCAAGACCGCCACCGATCTGCGTCCCGCCGCGCGCTTCGTGGAATCCATCGTGAAGATGCGGACCTTCCTGGCCCCCTTCGCGGCCCCCGATGCCGGCAAGCCGCCGGAGACGGGTGCCTATGAGGTGACCGCCGATTTCCGCGTGAACCGGCAGCGCGAGCAAGGCGCCAACCAGATCATCGAATGGGTTCTGCAGGTGGGCGGGGGCCTGCTGCATAACGGGCCGGAACAGCAGGTTGCCACCTGGCGCCCCGGCGATCCCGTGGCCCTGCGTCTGCGCTGGGCCAAGGATGGGGCGGAGGTGCCGCTGGCCCTGGATGATGGGCCGGGGGTGGAGGATCGGTCGGCGATCTTCGGCTATACGGGCCGTTGGGCGCTGCTGCGGCTGTTGCAGGCTCAGAAGGCCGGCGACCAGGATGTGGGCAGGGGCGGCGATCCGCAGCCCCACCTGCTGCGCTTCACCATTCCCACCATTCCGGCGGGCAGCGATCCGCTGGGCAAGGCCGAGAGGGAAAGCCGCATCTATGTCCGTGTCGCCCTGGCGTCGGTGCCGCCCCCCGCAGAGGGTGGGGGCACGCCGGCCAAGCGCCGCCATATCCTGCCCTCCTTCCCCGCAGAGGCGCCGCCCTATGAAAATGCCAGCGTAGGGGGAGGCCGTTGATGAGCGCTGCCCAGAGCAAAACCCCCATCGATATCGAGGCGCTGCTGGCCGATATTCCCGGCGGTGATCCCGCCGGGGAGGATATCCGCTATGGCGCCGAACATGACCTGATCAAGGAGGCCCGGCGCGAGGATGCCGACCTGCCGCAGGGCGTGTGGAAATCCGACCGCAAGCGGGCCGACTGGCCGGAGGTGATCCGGCTGGCCAAGGGCGTGCTGACTTCGCGCAGCAAGGATGCACAGGTCGCCGCCTGGGCGTGCGAGGCGCTGCTGGGCCGGTATAGCTTGCCGGGCATGGAGGCGGGGTTAAACCTGCTGACCCGGCTGGTGGAAGGGCGCGGCCCCAGCCTGCATCCGCGTGCCGACGAGGATGGCGACCGGTCGCGCCTGGCCCTGGTGTTCGAATGGCTGAACAACCGGCTGGTGGTGATGGTTCTGACGCTGGCCGTCACCAACCCGCCCGCCGACCGCGAGGCAGGCCTGACCTTCGGTGATTTCCTGAACAGCCAGCGCCTGCAGGCCATGGGCGGCGGGAATGAGGGCAATGGCCGCCGATCCGGTGCTGCCCCCGTCACCTTGCAGCTGTTCAACGCCACGGTCCGGGGCACGGGCACACCCTTCTACCGCGATCTCTACATCTCCCTGCGTTCGGCAGCGGCGGCGTTGGAGGGGTTGCGGGCCGCTCTGGACACCGAACTGAACGGCGATGCCCCGTCCATGAGCGAACTGGTGCAACGCCTGAGCGACATGACGCAATGGGCCCAGACCATCCTGCGCGAACGCGGGGAGGATCCAGCAATGATTGATGAGGAACAGGCGCCGCCCGAGGCGGAGGAGACCGTGCTGGAGCTGGAGGAGGAGGCGCCCGCTGGCGGCGGACATCCCCTCTCCGCCGCCGGTCCCATCGCATCGCGCCGCGACGCCTATCGCCAACTGGCCGAAATCGCTGATTTCCTGGCCAGGACAGAACCCCACAGCCCCACGCCCTACATCCTGCACCGCATCGTGCAGTGGCGCGATCTGCCACTGCCCGTGCTGCTGGGGGAGTTGAGCCGGGGCCGGAAGGACGTCGCTGCCATCTTTGAACTGGTGGGGGCGCCGGGTGACACCGGATAGGGCCAGGGATTCCTATTGGTCGAGTAATTTTCTCGATCAAAATCGCTTTAATTGAGTCCCGAGTGAGCGTGATTGTTGATATCTCTTCCAACTGACTGACGCGGCGGACCGATCACGTAACCGGGCGCCGGCTGCAAAAGGGGGTACACGATGGCTGATAGTACACAGCACAAGCTGAGCCGGGTTCGCCCGCCGCGGGTCCAGATCACCTATGACGTGGAAACCGGTGGTGCGCTTGAAAAGCGCGAACTGCCTTTCATCGTCGGCATCATGGCCGATCTGTCGGGCAAGCCCGCCGAGGCCCTGGCTCCGGTCAAGGACCGCAAGTTCGTGGAAATCGACCGCGACAATTTCAACGAGGTGCTTTCCGCCGCCACCCCGCGCGTTACCCTGCGCGTGGCGAACCGGCTGGTGAAGGACAGCGACGAGCAGCTGGGCGTCGAGCTTTCCTTCAAGCACATGGATGATTTCGATCCGGTCGAGATCATGGAGCGTGTTCCGGCACTGAAGAAGCTGCTGGATGCCCGCAAGCGTCTGCGCGACCTGCTGACCAAGCTGGACGGCAATGACAGCCTGGATGCCCTGCTCTCCTCCGTCGTGAAGAGCACGGAAGAACAGGCCGAGCTGAAGAAGCTGCTGCAACCGCAGGCCTGAGCGCCCGCACCCGCTTGAAACCATTCCGGGCCGGCGCCCATGAAGGTGTGCCGGCCAAGCCGATGGAGGCTTTGCGATGCCCGATACTACATTGCTTGACAAGATCATTGTCGAGGGCAAGCTGGCGCGTGACGACAGCCAGAAGGAATTTGCTCGCGATCTGGTCGCCGAGTTCGTCAATTCCGTGCTGGCCGAAGAGGGTGGCACTGTCGGCAACGACGTTGTGGCCCTGATCAATGACAAGATCGCCGAGATCGACGATCTGCTGTCGGCCCAGCTGAACGAGATTCTGCACGATCCCGACCTGCAGAAGCTGGAAGCCACCTGGCGCGGCCTGTCCTTCCTGGTCTTCAACACCGAGACCAGCACGACCCTGAAGCTGCGCATCCTGAACATCACCAAGGAAGAGCTGCTGAAGGACCTGGAAAAGGCCGTCGAGTTCGACCAGTCGGCGCTGTTCAAGAAGGTGTACGAGGAAGAATACGGCACCTTCGGCGGCAACCCCTACAGCATGCTGATGGGCGATTATGAGTTCGGCCGCCATCCCAACGATGTGAAGCTGCTGGAACTGGTGTCGAACGTCGCCGCTGCCGCGCATGCGCCGTTCATCTCCGCCGCCAGCCCGCGCCTGTTTGACATGGACAGCTTCACCGAGCTGGGCGTGCCGCGCGATCTGTCCAAGATCTTCGAGAGCATGGAGCTGGTGAAGTGGCGGTCCTTCCGCAACAGCGAGGACAGCCGCTATGTCAGCCTGGTGCTGCCGCATGTGCTGCTGCGCCTGCCCTATGGCCCGGACACCAAGCCGGTGGAGGGCGTGAACTTCGTGGAGGATACGGACGGTCGTGACCACAAGAAGTATCTGTGGGGCAATGCCGCCTATGTCCTGACCCAGCGCGTCACCGACGCCTTTTCCAAGCATGGCTGGACCGCCGCCATCCGCGGTGTCGAAGGCGGCGGCAAGGTCGAGGGCCTGCCGGCCCACACTTTCCGCACCGATGAAGGCGATGTCGCGCTGAAATGCCCGACGGAGATCGCCATCACCGACCGCCGCGAGAAGGAGCTGAACGATCTCGGCTTTATCTCGCTGGTCCATTGCAAGGGCACCGACTATGCCGCCTTCTTCGGCGGTCAGACGGCCAACAAGCCGCGCCAGTACAATACGGACGCGGCCAATGCCAATGCCCGTATCTCCGCCATGCTGCCCTATGTGCTGAACGCCTCGCGTTTCGCGCATTACATCAAGGTCATCATGCGCGACAAGGTCGGCAGCTTCATGACCAAGGACAATGTTCAGACCTTCCTGAACACCTGGGTCATGGATTACGTGCTGGGCAAGGACGATGCCGGCCAGGAACTGAAGGCCAAGTATCCGCTGCGTGAAGCCCGCGTCGATGTGTTCGACGTGCCGGGCAAGCCCGGTGCCTACCGCGCCACCGTGTTCCTGCGGCCGCATTTCCAGCTGGAGGAACTGACCGCCTCCATCCGCCTCGTCGCCGAACTGCCGGCGCCGGCTACCTTCTGATCCGTGCGGCCCCCACCCCGGCATTGCTCCGGGGTGGGGTGCTCCTTGCGATAGTCCCAGACCGAACAGATATCGAGATGGAGAGCGGCCATGGCCGGCAATATGTTCCTGAAGTTGACCACCCCGGATATCAAGGGTGAGTCGACCGACAGTTCCCATAAGGAAGAAATCCAGGTCCTGTCCTGGAGCCATTCCTTCAATCAGCCCACCTCCCCCACCCGCAGCAGCGCGGGCGGCGGCACCGTGGAGCAGGCGAACCACTCCGACTTTTCCTTCACCAAGTATATCGACGCGTCGACCGACGACCTGCTGAAGCAGTGCTGGAGCGGCAAGCACATTCAGAAGGGCGTGTTCTCCGCCTACCGTTCCAACGGCGACAACAAGCCGGTGGAATATCTGGTGATCACGATGGAGAAGATCATCGTCTCCAACATCTCCATCGGCGGCGGCACCGGCGACATCCCGACGGAGACGATCACGCTCTCCTATGGCACCGTCGAGTACAAGTACATCCCGCAGAAGGAAGATGACGGCACGGGCGAGGGCGCCCAGCCGGTCAAGCACGACCTGATCAAGCAGGAAGTGTCTTAACACGCGCCCTCAGGCGCCGGGCGGGCGCATCCGCGCCCTTGGCTTGCGCGGGCACGTGCCCGCGGGCGCTCAATGCGCCAACCGGTCCAGAGCGGGCGTTGCCCACCCTGGACCGGTATCAGGCCTTTGCGTCGGCGTCTTTAGAATCTGTCAGGTTTTGATGGAATCGGGTTGGTGCTTGCTCAACAGTCATCCCCTTGATGAGCGGGGACCCAGCGAGAGGCGCGGTCAGCGCCGATATGAGTCATATCGCGGCTATCGCCGCTCGACGCTGGATTCCCGCTCATCAAGGGAATGACACCTGGGGTGCCTCAACCTAACTCTTAGAAACCCTAAGTTTTGTTTTGCCGTGTGATTCACGCTTCAAATGATTGCATTTGAACCGATCACACTCTAGTGCCGCCCCGACGGGAGGATGCATGATCACGGGTCCCCGCCTGATGCCAGGTGTGGCCGCGCCGCTGTTCGACCGGCTGGTCGATACGGAGGATGCGGCAGGTGCGCAGTCCATGCTGGACCGCGACGGGCTGATCCTGTCCATCGCGGGGGAGATTTCGCTGCTGCTGAACACACGCTGCCCTCGGTCCCGTGACGTGATGGCGGGACGGCGGCGCACGACCCTGGATTACGGCATTCCCGACCTGTCGGGCTTCCAGCCCTTTGACAGCGCCGCAGAGGCTGCCCTGGTGGCCGAGCTGGAGATGGCGATCACCACCTTCGAACCCAGGCTGCTGTCGCCGCGCGTGCATCTGTCGCGCCTGACGCCGGCCCTGAAGGAAGCGTTCCTGACGGAATGGTCGCAGCGCGCCGCATCGCTGCCGCCCAATCAGGGGCTGCGCCGGCAAGGGGCCTGGTTCACGGTGCTGCCGCCCGAACATGACCGCCGCGCCCTGCTGGTGGAGGTGGCGGGTTCCATTCGGCTGGATGACCGGATCGAACCGGTCAGTTTCCCCGTGATGCTGCGCGATGCCTCGGGAGGCCGCGATGCCGCGTGACGAGGCCGAAGCCCTGTTCGCGGCGTATGAACGCGAGCTGATGTATCTGCGCAATGAGGGGGCGGAGTTTGCCCGCACCTATCCGCGCGTGGCGGGACGGCTGGATTTCAATGGCCATGAAAGCCGGGACCCGCATACCGAACGGCTGCTGGAAAGCTTCGCCTTCCTGACGGCCCGCATTCAGCGCACGCTGGACGCGGAATTCCCGCTGATCCCGTCGGCCCTGCTGGACACGCTGTACCCCGCCCTGATGGCCCCGGTGCCCAGTGCCGCCATCGCGCATTTCGAGGTGGACCCCGGTCAGGCGCGGGCCGCACAGGGTTTCCACCTGCCCGACAATATCGCCCTGCATGCCGAAAGCCCCTCGCACGGGCTGACCTGCCGCTTCAATACCTGCTACCCGGTCAAGCTGTGGCCGGTGCAGGTGGTACGGCAGGAGATGCTGCGACCGGAGAAATTCCCCTTCCTGGCGCGCCTTGGCGGGGCCGCCGTCTGGCGCCTGCGGCTGCGGGCCCAGGGCAACCTGACCTTCGCCGACATGCAGCCTGACCGTCTGCGCCTGTTCCTGGACGGGGAGCCGGCGGTGGCCGGTCCCCTGATGGAAATGCTGCTGGATCAGTCGCGCGCCGTCGTGCTGGCACCCGCCGTGGATGGCGCGGAGCCGACGGCCACCTTGAAGCGTGATTGCCTGTCGCCCGTCGGCTTCGCGCCGGAAGAAGATCTGCTGCGGTTTCCGGCCCATGCCCATCAGGGTTATCGCCTGATCCGGGAATATTTCGTGTTCCCGCAGAAATTCCAGTTTCTGGACCTGGACTTCACCGATGCGGACGGCAATCCCGCCACCTGGCCCACAGGCGCGGAGGTGGACCTGTTCTTCCTGCTGGATCAGCAGCCGGAACGGGCGGAGCGGCTGGAACGGGTGACGGTGCGTCTGAACTGCGCCCCCATCATCAACCTGTTCCCCAAGACCAGCGAGCCGTTGCGTCTGGATCAGACACAGTCGGAATATCGCCTGCTGCCCGACAGCCGCTGGGAGCGGTCCACGGAAATCCATTCGATCCAGAAGGTCTCCGCCGTCATGAACCGGGCGGATGAGACGGCTCTGGTGCGTCCCTTCTTCTCCTACGATCACATGGCCGTGCGGTCCGCGCCTGACTGTTTCTGGATGGCGCGGCGGCGGTCCACGGTGCGGGCCGACATGCCGGGGACGGACATGTTCCTGTCCTTCGTCGATCTGGCGCTCGACCCGTCGCTGCCACCGACGCGCACCCTGTTCGCGCACACGCTCTGTACCAACCGTGGCATGGCCGAACAGCTGCCGCCCGATACGGTACTGAACCTGGAGGTGGATGCGCCGGTGCGCGAGGTGCGCTGCCTGACCCGGCCCACGCCGCAGATCAGCGCGCCCGAGCAGGGTGAAACCCTGTGGCAGCTGGTCTCGGCCCTGACCTTGAACCATCTGTCGCTTGCCGATGATGGCAGCGGGTCGGCCTTGCGCGCGCTCAGGGAGATCATGGTGCTCTATGGCGATGGCTGCGGTCTGGCCGTGCATCAGCAGGCGGGCGGCATGACGGCCCTGTCGTCGCGCCCCGTGACGCGCCGGCTGGGGGACGAGGCCTGGCGCGGTTTCGTGCGGGGCACGGAAATCAGCCTGACCATCGATGAAAGCCAGTTCGCGGGCGGCAGTGCCTATCTTCTGGCCAGCATCCTGGACCGGTTCCTGGCGCTCTATGGACGGGTGAACAGTTTCAGCCAGCTGGTGCTGAAAAGCGCACAGCGCGAGGGAGTGTGGAAGCAATGGCCGGCGCGGGTTGGCGAACGGAACATTCTCTGATCAGCCAGCTCAGGTCGAACCCGGAATGGTTCGACCTGTATCAGTCGGCACTGATCATGGAACGCGACGCCGCGCGCGGCGGGGCCGCGCCCGTGCCCGTGGGCGAAGGGGCCGATGCGGGGCAGGAGGCCATCCGCTTCCATGCCAGCCTGCGCGCGCGTCCGTCTGCCGACCCGCTGGAACGGATCGACCGGCGGGAAATGCCGTCGGGGCGCACGCGGTTCCGGGCGAAGATCAATTTTCTGGGCCTGGGTGGGCCATTCGCCCCCTTGCCGCCGCCGGTGTCGGAACTGCTGGCCGACCGGGTGCGGGCCGGCGATGCCGCCATGCGCGACTTCCTGGACCTGTTCAACCATCGGCTGGCCAGCCTGCTGGTACGGTCGCGCCGCGCGCACCGGCCCGATGTGACCGGCAAGGCGCCTTGGCGCACGGGCATGGCCGACTGGCTGGCCGCGCTCTGCGGGCTGGGGGTGGAGCCGCTGCGCCGCCGCCTGTCGCTGCCCGACCGGTCGCTTTACCGGCATTCGGGCCTGCTGAACCGGCCCGTGGCCAGCCAGCACGGGCTGGAACGGCTGCTGATGGCGCATTTCGCGGTGCCGGTACGGGTGGAACCGCTGACCGGCGACTGGATGGAACTGGAGCCGGAGGACCGTACGCGCCTGGGCGACAAGGGCGATAATGCCAGGTTGGGCATCGGTGCGGTTCTGGGCGGACGCGTCTGGGACCAGGGGGCGGGCATCACGGTGGAACTGGGTCCGCTGGACCTTGCCACCTTTCGCTCCTTCCTGCCGGGCGGGGATGCGGCCCGGGCGCTGGCCGATCTGGTGGCCCTGCATGCGGGACCAGACCTAGGCATCACCCTGCGCCTGCGCCTGAAGGCGGAGGAAGTGCCGGCGGTGGCGTTCAAGCCCGACCGCCAGGACCGCGTTCTGGGCCGCACCGCCTGGCTGCCGTCGCGGACGAAGCGCGAAGCGGTTTTGACCCAGCGGTTGGTGTGAGGGGACCATGCTTCACGCTTTTAAGGGTATCAGGACTGGGGTAGGATCACAGGTCTGGCGGACATGTGGGACCATTTGGGGGGCAGGGTCATGGCCGGAGCAGTGATACAGGGACGGTTCGGGGCCGGCGGCGCCAAGCTGCCGGGGGCGCTGGGCGGCATCACGGTCGGCGGGCCAGGGCATGTCCGTGTCGTCATGGCATCCGGCGGGCATGGCAGCGGCCATCCCGGTGCCCAGCAGCTGCCACCCGGTCTGATCCGGCCCGGCGGCGGTGGACGGCCCCTGCCCGAACGGGTGCGCGGCCAGATGGAAAGCTTCTTCGGTACCGATTTCTCCGACGTGCGCGTGCATGTCGGGTCGGAGGCGGCCAGCATCGGCGCGCTCGCCTTCACCATGGGGTCCAGCCTCTATTTCGCGCCCGGCCAGTATAATCCCGACAGCCCGCAGGGTCTGGCCTTGTTGGGCCATGAACTGACGCATGTGGTGCAGCAGCGGCAGGGGCGGGTGCGCAACCCGTTCGGTAGCGGCATCGCCGTCGTCCAGGATCTGCATCTGGAGGCGGAGGCCGACCGGATGGGCGCGCGTGCCGCCAACCACCGCTTACCGGAAGCCGTGCAGGCCAAACCGGCCCCCGGTCTGGTGCCGCGCGGGGCCGGCGTGCCACGGCCCGTCCAGCCCAAGGCGCCGAAGGCCCCCGATGCCGGCGGTTACCGGCTTATCGTCGGCGGCTATCTGCATCAAGAAAAGGGCCTGCCCGACGGCATGGCGGGTCATGGCTTCGTGGCCATTGAAAAGCCCGGCGGCGGGCGTCAGGCCTTTGGCTTCTCTCCCGCCGGTTTTTCCAACATGGACGCAAGGCGCGACCTGGGCAAATTGACGGCGGGCGTGCTAGGCCGCGTGCATGATGACGCAAGCGCCTTCACCAAGCCCGGTGTGCGCACCCGTTCCTATGCCATCAGCCGCGAACAGGCCGAACAGGCCATGGGCAAGGTGGCCGAATACCGCAAGGGCACGCAGTTCAGCCTGGCCCGCAAGCAATGCAGCAGCTTCGCCATGGATGTGGCGCGGGCGGCGGGCGTGGATGATTTCGCTGGTGCCAAGGTGAAAAGCCCGCGCGAATGGTACCGGAAGATTTGAGGCTTGTGATGACCAAGAAGCACGCGCCGCCACCGGTCCATGTTCCTGCGCGATCCGGTTTGATCCAGCAGCGCCCCACCGCGGCATTGCCCAGGGTACATCTGCCGCCGCCGGTCATGCCGGCTACTGGGGGGGCGGTGCGATCGGGACTCATTCAGGGCCGGTTTCAGGGGGGGGGGCCTCGTCTCGTGATGCCGCCGGGTTTCACGCACCCGGCCTCGGGCGTTCTTCTTGCGAAAAGCGTGGCGGCGCCGATCCTGCAGAGGAAGGGAAACGCATTCGCGGTGCCGCCGGGTCTTCTCAATCTCAATGGTGTCGGCCAACCGCTGCCGGAAACGGTGCGGACGCAGATGGAAGATTTCTTCAGCGCCGATTTTTCCGATGTGCGTGTGCATGTCGGTTCCGCGGCGCCCAGCATCGGAGCTTTGGCTTTCGCGGTCGGTTCCCAGATTCATTTCGCGCAAGGCCAGTATAATCCCGGCACGCCTCAAGGACGGGCGCTGATCGGCCATGAACTGGCCCATGTCGTTCAGCAAAGGCAAGGTCGTGTGCGCAGTCCGTTCGGGGGCGGGATGACGGTTGTCCAGGACCCGGTGCTTGAAGCCGAAGCCGACCGGATGGGGGCACGGGCTGCGCTGCATTCCGGATCGTCCGTGGGCTGGACACCACCGGTACGCCCGCTGGCTTTTCGTGGCGAATTCAATGCCGCGCTTCAGGCCAAGAAAATGCACGCTCAGTTGCACATGAACAGGCCGCTCCCGGCCATTCGCCGGATGGCGGCGGGCTTCGCGGTTCAATGCATGTTCAGCGGTCACGCCGTCGCATCGGATTTCAACCTGAGGGGTTTGGCCGCTGAACAACGCGTCCAGATTATCACGGGTGAAACAGCCGACAGCTTTGATGATGCGGGCTATGCCGGCTGGAAGGGCATAAGCCAGCAGATGGGTGAACCATCCAGAATGCCTTTTAACAAACGTATAAAAGATTACATGAAGCAAATGCACCTGGACGTGAATGAGGAATTCACTTGTCCATTTTGCAAGGGAAAGCGGACAAAGAAATATTTCTCCCTGGATCACAAAGTTCCATGGATGGAATATTCATTGTCATTGACCAGTCATAATTTATGGAATGCCTCGGCATGGGAAATTCACGTCGGTTGTAATGATCCTGATAATCTTATGCCGGTCTGTAGGAATTGTAATAGCTCGAAAGGAGATCGTGAGTATGATACGGATGAAGAAAAGGATTGGATAGAAAAGAGAGAGCAATGGTGGGTAAATGAAGGTCAAATTAAGTATTCAAAAAAATAGTGGATGCGTTGGTGATTCTTATTGGTGTCGAATTTTGATTTGGTGAGTGAAAGAGTTTAATTTTGTTGATGTGTCTATGATTTTCATTGGCCATTTGGTATTTCGGCGAACAATGTTTGTTGGATGGCTCACCAATATGGATGAGCTGGAATGAGGTCAGCCCCATGTCTTCCATCGCCACCCTGATCGCCCGCCTCAATCCGCTGACCAAGCGGGCCATGGAGGGGGCGGCACAGCTCTGTTTGGCCCAGACGCATTATGCCGTTGAAGTGGAGCATCTGCTGCTGAAGCTGGTGGAGCGCGGCGAGGGCGATCTGACGCCCGTTCTGCGCTATTACGGCGTTGATGCGGGGGCGTTGCAGAAGGAACTGACGACGGCCCTGGACCGGCTGAAGCGTGGCAACAGCCGCACGCCGGCCTTTTCCGACCATGTGGTGCGGCTGCTGCAATCGGCCTGGCTGGTCTCGTCGCTGGAACTGGGAGCCACACAGGTACGTTCGGGCGCCGTCCTGAAGGCGCTGCTGGAGGATGATGGCTTGCGCGGCCTGCTGCTGGAGCCGGTGCCGCTGCTGGCGAAAATTCCGCGCGGGCGGCTGGTGGAGGATTTGAAGGAACTGGTGCGGGGCACGGCGGAGGATGGCACGGCGGGCGGGGGCGGATCGTCTTCCGCCCCGGCTGCTGCCGCTGCACCGAAGCCGGCCATGATGCCGGGTGCGGCGCCGGCTGCCCCGGCGGGGGTGAAGCTGGCGGGTGGGCCGACGCCGGGGCTGGATGCCTACACGATCGACATGACGGCGCAGGCACGGGCCGGCAAGTCCGATCCCGTGGTGGGGCGTGATCCGGAAATCCGGCAATTGGTCGATGTGCTGATGCGCCGTCGGCAGAACAACCCGATCCTGACGGGCGATCCCGGCGTGGGCAAGACGGCGGTGGTGGAAGGGTTTGCACAGCGCGTGGTCGAAGGCTCGGTGCCCCCGCCGCTGCGCAATGTCCGCGTCCTGTCGCTGGATCTGGGGCTGTTGCAGGCCGGGGCCGGTGTGCGGGGCGAGTTCGAGAACCGTCTGAAACAGGTGATCGAGGAGGTGGCGGCATCGCCCCAGCCCATCATCCTGTTCATTGACGAGGCGCACAGCCTGATCGGGGCCGGCGGGGCGGCGGGGCAGGGGGATGCGGCCAACCTGCTGAAACCCGCCTTGGCACGGGGCGAACTGCGCACCATCGCGGCCACCACCTGGGCCGAATATAAGAAATATTTCGAAAAGGACCCCGCGCTGGCCCGCCGCTTCCAGGTGGTGAAGGTGGAGGAGCCGGACGAGAAGAACGCCATCGCCATGCTGCGCGGGTTGGTGGCCAAGCTGGAGGCCCATCACGGCGTGCGCATCCTGGATGAGGCGGTGTCGGATGCCGTCCGCCTGTCGCATCGCTATATCACGGGGCGGCAATTGCCGGACAAGGCCATCGGTGTGCTGGACACGGCGTGTGCCCGCGTCGCCATCGCCCGCAGCGGACCGCCGCCGCAGCTGGAAGCGGCACAACGCCGGCGCAAGCTTCTGTCCGATGAAATCGCCCTGCTGGGCCGCGAGTCGGCGCTGGGCCGCGACCATGCCGACCGGATTGATACGCTGTCCGATGAACAGGCCAAGGCCGAGGAGGAGGAAGCCCACCTGCAGCAGCGCTGGCAGCAGGAAAGTGATCTGGCGGGAAGGGTACGCGACCTGGAGGGGCAGCTTGCGGGTGGCAGCCTGAACGGGGCCGACTTCACGCGGGTGAAGGCCCGGCTGGACGGGTTGCGGCTGGAGCTGGAGCAGTTGCAGGCAACCGATGCCATGGTGCCGCTATCGGTGGATCACCGGGCGGTGGCGTCGGTCGTCTCAGGTTGGACCGGCATTCCCGTGGGCCGCATGCTGACCGACAGTATCGCCGTGGTCCGCAATCTTCGCGCCAAGCTGGCCGACCGGGTGGTGGGGCAGGAGGCGGCCCTGGACGCCATCACCAAACGTATCAGCACCTATTACGCCTCGCTGGCGGAACCCGGCAAACCCACGGGCGTGTTCCTGCTGGTCGGCCCGTCGGGCGTGGGCAAGACGGAAACGGCGCTGGCGCTGGCCGAAACCCTGTTCGGGGGTGAACGGTCGGTCATCACCATCAACATGTCGGAATATCAGGAGGCGCACAGCGTTTCCGGCCTGAAGGGCGCCCCGCCGGGCTATGTCGGCTATGGTCGCGGCGGTGTGCTGACAGAGGCGGTGCGGCGCAACCCCTATTCCGTCGTCCTGCTGGACGAGGTGGAGAAGGCGCATCCGGATGTGCTGGAGCTGTTCTATCAGGTGTTCGACAAGGGCATGCTGGAGGATGGCGAGGGCATTCTGGTTGATTTCAAGAACACCGTGATCCTGCTGACCAGCAATCTGGGGTCTGATGCCATCATCGACCGCGCCCGCCGGCCCGGCCCGCCGCCGGGACCTGACGCGCTGGAGGCCCTGATCCGCCCCGACCTGCTGCGCCATTTCAAGGCGGCTCTGCTGGGGCGCATGGTGGTGGTGCCCTATCTGCCGCTGGATGAGGGGCGGCTGCGGGAGATCGTGACCTTGAAACTGGCCCGTATCCAGCGCCGCATGGAGGATGCCTATCAGGCGGAACTGAGCTGGGATGACAGTCTGGTGGTCCATGTCCTGTCCCGCTGTCAGGCGGTGGAATCGGGGGCGCGTGCCATTGATCAGATATTGACCAATGGCCTGCTGCCGCAGATGTCGGCCACCATCCTGGACCGGCTATCGATGGGCGACAGTATCGACATGGCGCATGTGACGGTGGCCGAGGATGGTGACATCCGCATCCAGTTCGACCGTCCGGCGGCCCGGCGATGAGCGACGCCGATCAGAAGCAAAGCGGCCAGTCGCTGTCGATCACGACGCCGCTGGGCGCCGACAAGCTGATCCTGCGGGAGATGACGGGGCGGGAGGGGATAGGCGAGCTGTTTCAGTTCGACATCACCGCCATTGCATCCGATGCGGCGCTGGACATGAGCAAGGTGGTGGGGAAATCCGTCACCGTCACCCTGACGGGACCGGACAGCACCAAGCGCTATATCAACGGCATCTGCGTGCGCGCCGTGCAGATGGAGAAGACCTATTCCCTGCAACTGCGCCCCTGGCTGTGGCAACTGGGCCTGACCAGCGACTGCAAGATTTTCCAGGACAAGACAGTGCCGGAGATCGTGAAGGCGGTGTTCGGCGATCTGGGCTTTTCCGATTTCAAGGACAGTCTGACCGGCAGCTATACGGCGCGGGAATATTGCGTCCAGTATAATGAGACCGCCCTGGATTTCGTCTGCCGCCTGATGGAGGACGAGGGGATATTCTGGTTCTTCACCTTTGCCGACGGGACGCACTCGATGGTGCTGGCCGATGATGCCAGCGCCCATACCAACCTGCCGGTGCTGGCGACCCTGCCCTATCTGCCGCTGCCATCTGGCAAGGAATGGCTGGAGGATGACCGGGTCGACAGCTTCCTGCTTGAGACCGCCATGGTGCCGGGCAAATACCAGACCGACGATTATTTCCTGGAAACGCCGTCCACCGAACTGAAGGTCAATGTCGCGGGTACCGGCAGCCTGCAGGTCTATGAATATCCCGGCGGCTATACCAAGAAGGATGCGGGCGACGCGCGCGGCAAGGTGCGGCTGGCGGAGTTGGAGGTGGCGGCCAAGCGGGCATCGGGGTCGTCCACGGTGCGCGGGGTGGCGGCGGGGTTGAAATTCACCCTGTCGGGTCATCCGCGCAGCGATGCCAATGCGGCTTACGTCCTGCACGGGGTCAACCATTCCGTCAGCCTGGGCGGCTATTCCAACAGTTTTGAGGCGCTGCCCGCCGACACCACCTTTCGCCCCGCCCGTCGCACCCCGCGCCCCCGCATCCCCGGAACCCAGACCGCCATCGTGGTCGGCAAGTCGGGGGAGGAGGTGTGGACGGACAAGTTCGGCCGCATCAAGGTGCAGTTCCATTGGGATCAGGTCGGCAAGAAGGATGAAAATTCCTCCTGCTGGGTGCGGGTGGCCCAGGGTTGGGCCGGCAAGAACTGGGGCGCCTTCTTCCTGCCGCGCGTGGGGCAGGAGGTGGTGGTGAGTTTTCTGGAGGGCGATCCCGACCGACCGCTGGTCACCGGGTCCGTCTATAATGGCGAACAGCAGGTGCCCTACACCCTGCCCGACGATCAGACGAAAAGCACCGTCAAGACCAACACGTCGAAAGGTGGCGGCGGTTATAACGAGCTGCGGTTCGAGGATAAGAAGGACTCAGAAGAGATCTATCTCCAGGCCCAGAAGGACATGAATGTCCTGATCAAGAATTCCCGTACCACCACGATCAACGAGGCTGACGATACCCTGACACTGGACAAGGGCAACCGCGCCACCACCATCACCAAGGGCAATGACACCCTGACCATTACCGAGGGGGACCGCACCTTTTCGGTGGCCAAGGGCAAGGAAACCTATGGGGTGAAGGGGACCCGCGCCATTACCGTGGAAGGGGCGGAGACCAAGACCAACAAGGACAAGGTCACCTGGACCGTCAGCGGTAATTTCTCCCTCAAGGTTGATGGCAATATCACCATCGAGGCGGGGGGATCGGTGACCCTGAAATCCGGCACCGGTCTGACGGTGCAGTCGGGCACCAGTATGGATTTGAAGGCGGGAACAGCATTGACGGCCAAGGCCTCCACCGATGCCAAGGTGCAGGGCCTGAACGCCACGTTGCAGGGCGATGTCGGCGCCACGGTCAAGGGATCGGCCACGGGCACCATTGATGGCGGCGGCATGCTGACCGTCAAGGGTGGCCTGGTGAAGATCAATTGAGGGGGCGGTGATGGATGACAAGCATCAGGCTAGCCCGCCGCCCGAACCGCCGGTGCCCATGGAGGACCGGGACGAGGCCGGGACCGTCCGCCGCCGCTATGCCATGAAAGGCGGGGTTTTGCAGGGCGTGATGGAGACGTTCGACGCCGATGGTGTGCCGGAGTCGCGGATGAGTTTTCACCAGGGTACGCTCCACGGCCCGTCCACCATCTTCCAGGCGGGACGGCCGGCGGTGCAGATGTCCTATGTCAACGGCCTGCTGCACGGGGAGGTGCGCAGCTTCGACCCCGCCGGGCGGTTGACGGCGGTGACACGCTTCATGGGCGGCAAACGGTCGGGCGACAGCCAGATTTTCCGGCCCGACGGCACCCTGTTCCGGCGCGAAACCTGGCAGGATGACCAGATGCATGGCCCGGTGGAGGAGTTCAATCCCGATGGCAGCCTGCTGCGCCGGTCCAGCTATGTCGCCAATATGCTGCATGGGGAGGTGCTGACCTTCGGGCCCGCAGGCACGGAGCCGGAGCGGGTTATCTTCGACAAGGGGCTGGCGCAGGGACCGCTAGCGCCGCTGGCGGGGCCGGTGCCCAAGGCGGGGCTGCGGCAAAAGCTGTTTGGGAAAAAATCGTAGGTCAGGTCGAGCCGCAGGCGAGCCCTGACAGAAACGGCTTTCAATCTATTGCTGTCAGGGCTCGGGCTTGCGCCCTCGACCTGACCTACGGCAGGACGCGACGGAGGACGGGATGGGACAGCAGGTCGTGATGGGCGCCCTTTTGCAATGCTCCATGGGGGCGGCGCCCAGCAGCATGATGGTGCTGCCCGCCAATTGTACCCTGGCTTGCAACATGCCGGCGGCCAACATCATGGATTACGTGCCCATGATGAATGTGATGCCATTCGGCACCTGTATATCCATGGCCAACCCCATGGTGGCGGCGGCGACGGCGGCGGCGCTGGGCGTGCTGACGCCTATGCCCTGCATTCCCATGACGGTGGCGCCATGGGTTGTGGGGGCGCCGACGGTGCTGATCGGCAATATGCCGGCGCTGAACAATTCCTCCAAATGCATGTGCGCCTGGGGCGGGTCGATCGCCATCAATTTCGCCGGTCAGGCGACGGTGCAGGTCCCCTGACCCGGACTGCCACCGGTTGAGTCAGGGGGCCAGTTCCCCTATCATCCCTGTTGAGACACCAGCCCGAGGACCGCATGTCCGGCAACGCTGCGCGCAAGCCCCCGATCCCAGCCCGCCCGGCCCCGCCGGCGGGCGCGGGTGCCGCCGTGGCACAGCGGCAGAAGACGTTCGAGGCGCTGCGCCCCGGACCCAGCGGCGGGCAGCAGACGGCGACGGCGGGCGATCCCCTGGTCCGCGCCACAGCCGACATGTTCCAGGTGCGCGACAGCGGGCGCGGCGTCATGGTCCGCCCCAACGGCACCTATAATTTCGTGCGGGTAACGGGGGAGACGCAGGCCAAGGCGGAAACGCTGGTATCGTCCAAGGTAGGCCATGCCGCCATCGCCGCCGGGCGGCCCGTGCTGTATGCCGGGACGGCCCGATTCGATAATGGCGCGCTGGAATGGTGGAGCAATTATTCCGGCACGTACCAGCCCATGGCCGCGTTCAAGGGACAGGCGGGCCTGCCCGTGGAGCGGTTCCAGCCCTGGCAGAAATTGCAGATGGGCGGCGTGGGCATGCAGCGCGGCACCTTCCTGGACCGCCGCGACCCGTCCGCCCCCACGGCCCCGGAAAAACCCGCCGCCCCGGCCAAGCCCGCGGCGGCGCCTGCCCCTGCCGCCGCGAAGGAAGGCTCTGCCGCCCGGCCCGCCGTGAAGGCCGCCGCCCCCGCACCGCCGGCCCCGGTGAAGCCCGCCCCGGCCCCGACGGCGGCCAAGCCGGCGGCTGCCGCCGCTGCTGCACCCGTCCCCACCACCCCGGCGCCCGTGCCGCCCAGCGCAGCGCCCGCCCCAGCGGCACCGGCGCAGGCGAAGATGGCGCGGGCCGGCATGGCGCCCCCGCCCGTCCGCTGGTCCGGGTTGCCCCGGTGACGCGCGGCCGTCTGATCCTGATCCTGTCCGGTATCCTGCTGTTCGGTCTGCTGACCTTTGGCATCGGCCTGCTGGTCGGGCTGAACATGCAGGCCCCTTTGGTAGCGCCCGCCGCGCAAACACCGGCACCCAAGGCCTCATCGGCGGCGGCGCCAAAGGAAACGGTGGCCACCCCGGATGCGGCCCCGGTCCCGACACCGGACGCGGCGGCAGCGCCGGCCAAGGGCACGATGGTGGACCCGCCCCCCATCATTCCCGTCGGACCGCCGCCGCCCATGGTGACGGATGTCACCAGTGCCGCTGATCCCAAACAGCCCGTATCATCCCCGCTGATGGGGCCGCTGGCGGCACAGGCCGCGACACCGCCCCCACCGCCGCCCCCGCCACAGCCGGCGGTGCCGGCCCCGCCCCCCTCCACCCGTATCCTGGCGGTGCAGCTAGGCCGGTTCACACGCCAGGACAGCGCGACCGTCTTTGCCAAACGTCTGACGGAAAAGGGATACCGGCCCCAGATCGTGATGGCCGACTATGCCGGCATGCCACCCTGGTATCTGGTCACCCTGGCCCCACAGCCGGATGAGGCGACGGCCAAGCGGGTGGCAGGCGAGATGTCGGCCCTGCTGGGGATCGAGGTCATCGTCATCAGCTGGGCCGCACCGCCCGCGAAGTGATGTCAGGGTACAGTGTGGGGCAGTCCGTTGAAATTCAGAGAGTGTTTCTCACTATCCCTTTGAAATTAATAGATTGCCTCCCCGGCGAAGGCCGGGGCCCAGGGGCAACAAGCATCAACGTCTCCACCTGCCTTGCTATCCGCTTCACCAGCGTCGGGCGTTTGGCCCCTGGGCCCCGGCCTTCGCCGGGGAGGCGGGTAGGCTCAAGCTGAGATCAATCTAAACAGTCCCCCATCAAGCCGCCACACCCGCCGGCAGGGCGATGCGGATGCGGGTTCCCTGGCCGTTATCGGGGCTGTCTGCCGACAGGTGTCCGCCATGGCGGCTGGTCAGCAGGGTGGCGAGATAGAGGCCCAGGCCCAGCCCGCCGACGCTGGCCGTCAGCGGATCGCCGCCGCGCAGGAAGGGGCGGCCCATGCCCATCACCACTTCCGGCGGCAGGCCCGGCCCGTCATCGACGATGCTGACCACCACCTCTCCCGCCGGTGTCGCCTCACCATCGATGCGGACATGGCTATGTTCAGGCGTATGGGTGACGGCATTGTCCAGCAGCGCGAACAGGATTTGGCGCAGGGCCAGCGGGTCGGCCTTCACGATCAACCCGTCGGGCACCAGATTCTCCACCGAAGTGCGGCGGTGCTGTGCCCGCACCCGCGCCTGTCCCGCCACCCGCCCCACCTCTTCACGCAGGTCCAGCGGTTCCGGGGTCAGGCTGTGGCCCGTCTCGGCCTCTGCGCAGGCCACGATGCTTTCCACCAGTTCCAGCAGATGATGACCGGCCCCCGAAATCTCCCCCGCATAATCGCGCACCCGGTCCGCCGGCATGGGCAGGGTTGGGTCGCCCAGCATGTCGGCAAAGCCGATGACGGCGTTCAAGGGCGTGCGCAATTCATGGCTGACCGAGGACAGGAACTGGCTTTTGGCGCGTTCCAGGGCGCGGCTTTCAATGCCGGCCTGACGCATCGCTTCCGCCGCTGCCTCGCGTGCGCCCAGCGCCTCCGTCGTCCGGTCGGCCAGACGGCCCACCAGGAACCGGACCAGCAGGAACAGCATCAGCCCCGTCACGCCGACATAGAGCAGGCCCTTGACCGTCTGAAAGGCCGACAGCTCGGTCACGTCGCCGAACATGGCCTTGGCCGCCTGATCGGAAAACACGATCCACAGAGACGAGACGGCGACAAATGCAAAGGCCACCCGAAAGGCCGCCTTGTTGGGCGCGGAAGCCAGCCAGCGTACCGTGTCCATGGGCGCCTCCGCGCATCAGGGCAGCGAACAAGGGAGAGAGCATAATCCACAATGGCCGGGTGAAGAAAGTGTGTCGGTGGACACGTGCGGCGCGATCTGTTCGTCTGTCTGGACCCGTGGGGTATCGTGCCTGTAGGCTGCGTCCCCATGAATGACATCCGCCCCACCGATCCCAATGTCCTGCAACGGCTTGCCTCCGATCCTGAAAGCTCGGTGTGGGTGGGCGCGTCGGCGGGGACGGGCAAGACCAAGGTCCTGACCGACCGCGTGCTGCGCCTGATGCTGGCCGGTACCGACCCGTCGCGCATTCTGTGCCTGACCTTCACCAAGGCGGCGGCGGCGGAAATGGCCAACCGCATCGCCGACCGCCTGTCGGTCTGGGCGGTGCAGGATGAGGATAAGCTGCGCGCCAATCTGCACGCGCTGACGGGGCGGGAACCGTCGCGCGGAGAGGTGGTGGCGGCCCGCCGCCTGTTCGCCCGCGTGCTGGATACAGCCGGCGGCATGAAAATCCAGACCATCCATGCCTTCTGCCAGTCGTTGCTACGCCGCTTCCCGCTGGAGGCCGGGCTTGCCCCGAATTTCGAGGTCATGGACGACCGCACGGCAGAGGAGTTGCTTGCGGAAGCAAAACAATCCGTTCTGTTGGCTGGTCGTTTCGAACCCGGAAGTCTTTTGGCGAATGCGGTCGATCTGCTGACCGGGTCGGTGTCGGAGGATGAGTTCAATGATCTTCTGGCAAGCCTGACGGCGGAGCGCGGGCGGCTGAAACGCATCCTGGACGCCGAGGGCGGGCTGGAACCCGCCATCGCGGCCCTGCGCGGCAGCTTGCGCGTGCCCAACGGGGAGACGGACCTGTCGGTGCTGTCGCGCGCCTGCGCCGCCGGTACTGTGGATGACGTCGGGTTACGCCGGGCCTGCGCCAGGCTGGCCACGGGCACCAAGACGGATGTGGAACGCGGGATCGGCATCCAGGCCTGGCTGGACGGGGATGTACCGCGCCGCCTGCGCGGCTGGGCCGATTACACGTCGCTGTACCTGACCAATGAGGGGGAACCGCGCAAGGCCCTGATGACCAAGAAGCCGTCGGAAGCCGATCCGATGGCGCTGGAGATTTTGCAGCGGGAGGCGGCGCGTCTTGTCGCCGTGATGGAGGAACGGCGACGGGTAGCCGTCGCGGCCCATACGTCGGCCCTGCTGGTCCTGGGCGAGGCGCTGCTGGGCCGGTATCAGCGGTTGAAGGATGCGCGCGGGGTCCTGGATTTCGACGATCTGATCCTGGCGGCCTCAAGTCTGCTGTCGGGCGGGGCGGGAGCGGATGCCTGCGCCTGGGTGCTGTTCAAGCTGGATGGCGGTCTGGATCATGTGCTGATCGATGAGGCGCAGGACACCAACCCCGAACAATGGGCGGTCGTGTCTGCCATCGCGGAGGAGTTCTTCGCGGGCCTGGGGGCGCGGGATGACCGGGTGCGTACCCTGTTCGTGGTGGGCGACGACAAGCAGTCGATCTTCAGCTTTCAGCGCGCCGACCCCGCCGAATTCGCCCGCATGCGTGGGCATTTCGATGCCAAGGTCAATGCGGCCCAGCGTACATGGCGCATCGTCGACCTGCAGACCAGTTTCCGGTCAGTGGGGGCCGTCCTGTCGGCGGTGGACAAGGTGTTTTCCAGCGGTCTGGCCCGTGACGGGGTGGCCGGGCCGGAGGTGGAGGTGCGGCACATTCCGCACCGGCGTGGCCATGCGGGACGGGTGGAAATCTGGCCCCTGGTCAGCCCGCAGGATGCCACCGATCCCGACCCCTGGTCCCTGCCGCTGAGACCAGAACAGGCGGACAAGCCGGTGGCGCGGCTGGCCCGCACCATGGCGGATCAGATTGCCCGCTGGCTTTCCGATGGCGAGAGGCTGGTGTCGCGCAACCGGCCCCTGCGGCCCGGCGACATCATGGTGCTGGTGCGCAGCCGGGATCAGTTCGTGGGCCATCTGGTGCGCGCCCTGAAGGACCGGGATGTGCCGGTTGCCGGCGTGGACCGCATGGTCTTGACCGAACAGCTGGCGGTGATGGATCTGATGGCGCTGGCCCGGTTCCTGGTCCTGCCGGAGGATGATCTGAACCTAGCCATCCTGCTGAAATCCCCGCTGGTGGGGTTGAGCGAGGAGCAGTTGTTCCAGGTGGCGCATGGGCGGCCAGGGCGGCTGTGGGCGGCATTGACCGACAAGGCAAAGGAGGATGCGGCCCTGGCCACGGCCTGGGATTATCTGCGCGCCATCCTGAACGATACCGATTACCGCGCGCCCTATGAGCTGTTTGCCGGCGTGCTGTCGCGGCCCTGTCCGCCCGATCCCGCCGGGTCGGGGCGGCGCGCCATCCTGTCCCGTCTTGGGGCGGAGGCGCAGGACCCGCTGGAGGAGTTCCTGACCGCCTGCCTGCTGTTCGAGCGGGAGCATGTGGCCTCCCTGCAAGGCTTCCTGCAGTGGCTGGAAGCGTCGGAGGCGGAGATCAAGCGCGAGCTGGATACCGGTGGCGGCGACGGGCCGGGGCAGGTGCGCATCATGACGGTGCATGGGTCGAAGGGGTTGCAGGCCCCCATCGTCTTCCTGCCCGACACGATGCGCGAACCGGACAAAAGCCCGAAAATCCTGTGGCCGGAAAAGCCGCTGGTGGGGGAGGTGCAGGACGATCCCGGCCCGCCCTTGCCGCTTTATGCACCAAGACGGGGGATGGAGGATGCGACGGCGGGGGCACGCCGGGCCATCGCCAACCGCCGGCGCGATCAGGAATATCGCCGCCTGCTCTATGTCGCGCTGACGCGGGCGGAGGATCGCTTGATCGTTTGCGGCTGGGAACAGCAGCGCAAGACGGGTGGCCCCGGTTCCTGGTACCGGCTGATTGAAGGCGCGCTGGAGGGGATGGCGCGACCGGAACCGTTTGATTTCACCACCCTGTCGCCTGCCGGCTGGGCCGGAACCGGACTGGTGCTGCATGAGGCGCAGACGGTGCCGGTGCGCGACGAGGCCGTGGCTGTGGCGGCGACAGCGATGGGGGTGGAGTTGCCGGCCTGGGCGCTGGAACCGGCACCGCGCGATCCCAGCCCGTCCAAGCCACTGGCCCCGTCGCAACCCGACGCGCCGGAACCGTCCCTGCGTTCTCCATTGGGTGCGGACGATGGGCTGCGGTTCAAGCGCGGCAACCTGATCCATACGCTGTTGCAGGTGTTGCCGGAGACGGAGCCGGCGCGGTGGGCAGAGGTGGCGGCGGCCTGGCTGGCCCGGCCCGCCCACAACCTGACCGGCGTGCAGCAGGCAGAAATCGGGGCGGAGGCGCTGCGCGTCCTGAACGACCCGACCTTTGCGCCCCTGTTCGCGCCGGGCAGCCGGGCGGAGGTGCCGTTGGTCGGTCTGGTCGGTGGCCGCGCCCTGTCGGGCCGGATCGACCGGCTGTGCGTGACCGACGATGCCGTCTGGATCGTGGACTATAAAACCAACCGCCCGCCCCCGCGTGAGGTGGAGAAGGTGCCGGCCATCTATCTTCAGCAGATGGCCGCCTACCGCGCCGCCCTGTCGCGGATTTATCCGGGCAAGGATGTGCGCTGCGTCCTGCTCTGGACCGACGGGCCGTTCATGATGGAACTGCCGGGTGGGTTGATGGATATGCACGCGCCGTGAGGGGGCGGCCCCCCTCTACGCGCCCACCCAGCGCCGGATCATGACGGCGAGCGGTTCGGCCTTCGCGGCCATCTCTGCGCTGTCCTTGATCACCACCACGCCCCGGTCGGGTGCCGGCCAGTCGGCCAGTCCTTCGGGATCGTCAAAGCGGAAGCCGCTATTGTCCTTGGCCTTGGCCCCCCGATGCAGGACAAGCCGGGCGGTGCCGTCGCGTTGCAGTCCCAGGGTCACAAGGTCGGTACCTTCCAGGGCGAAGCTGGGGGCGTTCCACTTGATCCCCTCCACCAGCCTGGGATGGGCGGCCCGGATCAGGGTGCGCAGTTCCTGCACAACCGCCAGCGTTTCCGCCGGCAGGTCCGCCAGGAACGCCTCTATATTTTTATAGGCCTTGGGCGGCATCAGCCTTCATCCCCCTCGTCGCCATCATCGGCCTCACGCGGGCCGTGGCGGCGTTCCAGAAGGCCGTATTTGCGCAGATAGCCCCGGAACTGGTGATAATTCAGGCCCAGATCGGCGGCGGCGCGCTTCTGGTGGAACTGGTTGCGTTCCAGGGCATTGCGCAGCAGCACCTTCTCATAATCCGCGACCAGACCCAGGAAGTCGCACGGACCCTCGGGCAGGGCGGGGCCGGTATTGTCCACAGGCGCGGCGGCGGGCGCGCTGGGCGTCGATGCGGGCGGGGGCATGGTGACGACGATGGGCGCTGGTGCCCCATGGTCGTAGATCGACATCTGCTTGGGCCGCCAGGGCGACTGGAACGGGTCGAAATGGATGTCGGTGATGGGGCTTTCCGGGTCGCCGGCGCGATAAACGGCGCGCTCCACCACATTCTTCAGCTCACGCACATTGCCGGGCCACTCATAGGCCAGCATCTGCTGCATCGCGTCGGGCGTGAAGCCACCGAAGAAGGGGCGGCCCAGTTCGCGGGCCATGGCCACGCCGAAATGTTCGGCCAGGATGGGGATATCCTCCGGCCTGGCGCGCATGGGCGGGATGGTGACCACGTCGAAGGAGAGCCGGTCCAGAAGGTCGGCGCGGAATTTACCCTGATCGGCCAGGTGCGGCAGGTCGGCATTGGTCGCCCCCACCACGCGCACATCGATCTGGATGGTGGTGTTGCCGCCCACCCGCTCGAACTCCCCATATTCGATGACGCGCAGGATCTTCTCCTGCACGCGCAGGGTGGCGGTCGCGATCTCGTCCAGGAACAGGGTGCCGCCATCGGCCAGTTCGAACCGGCCCACATGCCGCTTGGCGGCGCCCGTGAAGGACCCGGCCTCATGCCCGAACAGCTCGGTTTCCAGCAACGTGTCGGACAAAGCCGCACAGTTTAGCTTCACGAACGGCTTGTCCCAGCGGGGTGACAGGTAATGCAGGCGGGCGGCCACCAGTTCCTTGCCCGTCCCGCGTTCCCCGATCACCAGGGTGGGGCGGTTCAGGGGGGCGGCCTGCGAGACATGTTCCATCAGACCCAGGAAGGAGGGGGCCTGACCGATCAGCGACGGGGGGGAAACGGCGGGAGACATGGGGCCGGTGCCACTCTTTTTTGACTGCCAATATCAGCATCTTAGCGAAGAGTGGGCGGATTGGCGAGCGAGTGGTGAGAATCGCCAACGAGTGGGTTGATTGCCACCCATCCCCCTATCGTCGCAAAATCGTCAAATCAACTAAGCTATTGATATTAAACAAAAGTGAGATTGTGGCCGAGAGTTGGCACACCCCTTGCTTTTACTGCTTTCAGACACCGGGGAAACAACGAGATCGCAAGGAAGCCAGCCATGACCGACTTCACCTACGACAATGGGATGTCCGATCAGCCGGCAACCGGCTATACCAAGTCCGCTGACGGGTTCTTTGCCCGGCCCGCGGGCGGCATGTTCCGGGACCTCTATGAGGATTTCCGGGCCGTGCCGGTGGAAGCCTGGATCATCCTTGCGGTGGCCACCGGTTTGAGCAACCTTTTCATTGCCCTTGCCTGAAGGAGACCCCGACATGGGCATTTTTTCCCGCCTCGGCGACATCGTCAATTCGAACATCAACGCCATCCTGGATCGCGCTGAGGACCCGGAGAAGCTGGTCCGGCTGATCATCCAGGAAATGGAAGACACGCTGGTCGAAGTCCGCTCCTCCGCCGTCAAGACGGTCGCGGAGAAGAAGGAGATCGAGCGCCGCCTCTCCGAAATCCGCCGCGAGTCGGAGGATTGGCAGCGCAAGGCCGAATTCGCCCTGTCCAAGGACCGCGAAGATCTGGCCAAGGGTGCCCTGGTTGCCAAGGCCAAGCTGGCCGAAGCCGCCGAGCAGATGGCTGGCGAGCTGGGCCGCCTGGACAGCGCCTTGGCCAAGACCAACGAGGATATCGGCGCGCTTCAGGTGAAGCTGGCCGATGCCAAGACCCGCGAAAAGACCTTGATTGCGCGGCATAAAACCGCCACCAACCGCTTGAAGGTCCGCACCCAGCTTTATGACGATCGCATCACCGATGCCTTCTCCCGCTTCGAGCAGGTTGAACGCAACCTCGATGTGTTGGAAGGTCGCTCTGAAGTGCTGGGCATGGGCCGCGGCGCCAAGAGCCTGGACGACGAGATCGCCGAACTGGAAGCCGAGTCCAAGGTGGAGTCGGAACTGGCGGCACTCAAGGCCAGGCTCGCGGCCAAGGATCAGCAGGGGTAACCCCGAACGGGGCGCCCCTCGCATCGGGAATGAGAGGGGGCCGCCCGCACTGGGCTGGGCCTTGGGATAAGGGGGGCAACTATGCCTGAAGGAGTATTTGTCGTCGCCGTCATCTTCATGGTGATCGTGGCGCCCGTCTGGATCATCTTTCACTACGTAACCCGCTGGCGCATCGCCAAGACGCTGTCGGCGGATGATGAGCAGATGCTGTCCGAACTCTGGCATTCCGCCAACAAGATGGAAGACCGCATCCGGCAGCTGGAAAAGATCCTGGATGCCGAGGCGCCGGGCTGGAGGGCGAAAGCATGAGCGACCGCCACGGCCCCGGCACCCCGCCGCCCTTCCCCGGCCGCGACCCGTATCGGTCGCGGTCGGGGCGCGGTTCCGGCCACAACCGGAACTGGGAACAGGAATATTTCGGCAAGCGCCCGGAACAGAGCTGGGCGGACTATTTCGGCCTGGGGCCCGACACGTTCGGCGGGTCCAAGGGAAAGCAGCGGCAGCGTGAGGATTGGGGCCCGGCCCCGTCATCATCCGATCCCGGTCGCGCCCAAGACCACCACGAACGGTATGCGGAGGACGGCATGGGCGACCATTATCCTTCCCGGCGGTATCGATTGTGGCGCAGCCGCACCGACAGCAAGGTCGCCGGCGTCTGCGGTGGTATCGCCGAGTATGCCAACCTTGATACCTGGATCATCCGCCTGGGCTTTGTTGTTGGCTTCTTCCTGTTTCCGCCCGTCTTCTTCACCGGTTACATCATCCTGTGGTGGCTGCTGAAAGAACGGCCCACAGGCCTGTACGAGACGCGGGAGGAGGAGGTCTTCATGCACTCCGTCGCCACCAAGCCCGACCAGACCCTGTCCGGTCTGCGCGGCAAGTTCCGCGACCTGGACCGTGACCTCGCCAAGCTGGAAGGGTTCGTGGCCTCCCGCGAGTATGACCTGCACCGGCAGTTCCGCGACCTGGAGAAGAAGTAAGGCGCCCCGCCGCTTCTTCCCCCCCGCATCAGGTGAAGCCATGAGCCCCTTCATGATCCCCGTTCTGGCCTTGTGCATCCCCATCGTGGCGCTGATTGCCCGGGGGGTGCGCCGGTGGCACCAGATCGATATCGAGGTGGCGCAGAGCGAGGTCGACCTGCGCCGGCGTTTCCGGGCGCTGGACGATATCGACCGCCGGGTGGCCGGCATCGAACGCTATGTCACCAGCCCTGAATTCGGTTTGAACCGGCAGTTCCGCGACCTGGAACGCCCCTCCCCCTGATCCGGTAGCCAAGGCGACGCACGATGTTCAACTCTCCCTTTATCGTTCCCGTCATGGCCCTGATGATCCCCATCGTGGCCATCGTCATGAAGCATCTGACCCAGATGCGGGCCATGCGTGTCGGGGGCCTGTCGGAAGGGGCGGCTGCCGAACTGTCGGATCGGGCCGCACGGCTGGAGGACCGGGTCCTGCAGCTTGAAAGGATATTGGACGCGGAAGCGCCAGGTTGGCGCAGTCGCGCCTGATACTGATTGCCTTTAGTTTCGATAATTCGAAACTAAAGGCTTCGGCGGCATGTGCCGCCGCCGCGCCAGTCGGCGCGGACACCATCGGTCAGGATTTCTGACCGATGGTGTGACTACCCGGCGGATGTCCGCCGCCGGTCTTGCAGGGGGCAGCAAGGGATAGTCCGACCCGACCTGCCCCGTCATCTCACACCCATACCTACCCACTTGACGCGCCTTCCCCGCCTGGCCGCCCCTGCTGCCGGAACAGGAAAGGCGCGTCTTTTCTTGTCGTGATGGCAATTTTCGGGTGGCGAATAATTCTTGCTGACATACAGTGATGGGCCAGAGGAAACGCAGATAAGCGAACGGCCATGACCGTCACTGTCCTGTACGGGATATCAAATCCATTATATTGCGATGCAAATACAGAAATTTTGCAGCGCAATATTGAACATTATTATTCCGTGCTGCGGCGTATCGTCATTTTGATATTGGTTACCAAAATATTAATATTTAGTTGTCGGCAAGATAGTCTCTATGTCCTTCGATCTATAGCGCGCGACCGATTGCGCCGGCTGTCGCCCTTCCTGGCGCTGACCCTGCTGCTGGCCACGGTCCTGACGGCCAATGCGCCGGCCCTTGCCCTGGCCTGGGATGGGGAGATGGAGCCGCTGGCCCAGTACCGCACCTATTGCCAGACCTATGGTGACCGTGATCCCGGCTGCGCCGTGGGTCTGGGCGGCAGGGTGGGCACGCCCGTCGGGATGGACCGGGTCGATGCCGGGCGCGCCACGCTGGGCATGGCCGTGCTGGTCCACCGGCAGGTGGTGGATGACCTGATCTATCGCGAGGACAAGCAGGACCGATGGGAGATTCTGGGCACGCCGGGGCGCGGCATGGCCGGGGATTGCGATGATGTCGTCATGACCAGCATTTCCCGGCTGCTGCGCCGGGGTTTCCCGCGTGGCGCCCTGCGCGCCACCATCGTGCGCCTGCCCGGCAATGGCGGCCATCATCTGATCCTGTCCGTCCGGCGTCAGGCCGAACAGGGGGTGGAGGAGATCTATCTGGATGACCGCCACCACCACCCGATGCGGCCCGAACAGCTGGCCGCCGAGGGCTATATCTTCGTGGCGCAGGAAGTGCCGGGCCGCCGCACCTGGCGCCGGGCGCAGAGCCAGCCGGCCCTAATGATGGCCGAACGCGGGGATGGATGAAGATTTGCTCAAATCATAAGCAATAGCAGCCAAGGTAGGGGACAGTTGTAACTTTGCCGCGAAGACCGGCACTATTCTTGCGTTAATTAAGGAAAAATTAACCAAACTGCCCTTTTTCAATTCTTCCCTGCCTCAAAAATCACCAGAACTTCTTCTTTGATGGCAGGCTGCCCCTTTGTTGAGCAGTCGTCTTGGTGGCTTCCCCAGCGGCATCCTTGATTTCGCACATGCACAGCTGTGGCACGGTTGTTGCTGAAACCCTGTTTCGTATCAGGGGGATGGGCGGCGACGCAAAGGCCCGATGGCTGCCGCTTCCCCGCCGACAGACGCGAAGGTGGATATGGCCAAACATGCCGTAAGGGTCGCCGTCAGGAATGTCGTCAGGGTGGTCACGGCCCCGCCGGCTCTGGTTGCTGCCAAGGCGCGGGCGGTGGACCGTCAGGTCCGGCAACCGGCTGCCAGCCTCAACCCGCCGGAACTTCTGTCCGGCGTCTCCTGGGATGAAGGCCGCAAGGTCTGGCTGGTTCATCCCCTGTCTCCGCCGGCCCGTGGCTGACACGCGGTCCCGGCCCATCCATAATGGAGGAAGAATGTTGAAGCGGTTGGGTAGTCTCCTGGTCCTCGCGGCGGCCTTGACGGGTTGCGCCAAGGAAGAGGCCCGCGAGATCAAGCGCACGGATGTGCCGAACTTCCCCATTGCCTCGGCAGTGCAGGTGCCGGCCGGGTCCGATCTGTTCTTCCTGTCCGGCACGGTGCCGCCGGCTGTGAACAAGGATGCCCCCGCCGGCAGCGTAGATGTGTTCGGCGATACCGAAATGCAGACGGTCAATGTCCTGACCCGCATCCAGGAAACGCTGAAGGCCCAGGGTCTGACCATGGGCGATGTCGTTTTGATGCATGTCTACCTGGTCGGCGACCCGGCCAAGGAGGGCAAGATGGATTTCGCCGGCATGATGGCCGGCTATACCAAGTTCTTCGGCACGCCGGAGCAGCCCAACAAACCGGCCCGCTCCACAGTGCAGATTTCCAGCCTGGTGACACCGGGCATGCTGGTGGAAATCGAAGTGGTGGCCGCCAAGGCCAAGAAATAGCCGGCTGGGGCCGGTCGGGGGCACGGGAAAGCCCCTGACCGGCCCCTTCGGTTTTCAACGAACCTCCAGCCTGCTCCACGGGTAGGGACAGGCGGGGGATCGGGGACGGGGGGCCTGCACGACCGGAACACCGGCGGCGGGGACCGGACCCCGGCAAAGCGTCCCGCAAAGGGACCGTATCGGGGAAGAAACGCAACCGAGGAGGAAGGAACCAAACAACCGAGTTGAACAGGGGACCTCTCATGCAGGTAAATAACAGCAAGCCGGCCAAGCGCGCATCCGTGCGGAAGGTCGCGTTCGGCATCCTGTGCACGACCAGCCTTCTGCCGCTGACCGCCCTGGCCCAGCCGGTGGGCGAGATCGAAGAGATCATTGTGACCGGTACGCGCGTGGCCAACCGCACCGCGACCGAAAGCCTGGCGCCCATCGACGTTCTGGGGGCGGGTGATCTGGAAAAGCAGGCCTTTAGCGATACCAACGACATCCTGCGTACCCTGGTGCCGTCCTTCAATGTCAGCCGTAACGGCATCTCCGACGGTTCCACCTTCGTGCGTCCGCCGACGCTGCGCGGCCTGCCGCCCGACCAGACCCTGATCCTGGTGAATGGCAAGCGCCGTCACCGGTCGGCCCTGGTGCAGCTGTCCGGTGGTGCCCTGGCGGCGGGTGCGCAGGCGCCCGACCTGTCGCAGATCCCCGCCATCGCCATCAAGCAGGTGGAAGTGCTGCGCGACGGTGCAGCGGCCCAGTATGGTTCCGACGCCATCGCCGGCGTGATGAACTTCCAGCTGAAGGACGCGTCCGAAGGCGGCTCTGCCACGATCCAGTATGGCTCCACCTATGAAGGCGATGGCGACAATGCCAAGTTCGCCGCCAATGTCGGTCTGCCGCTAGGCCCCAATGGCTTCTTCAACCTGTCGGCGGAATATAGCCAGGGCGACCCGACCAACCGTGGCGTCCAGGACCCGCGCGCACCGGCGGCCAAGAAGGACCTGGCCATGAACTGGGGCGACCCGGACAGCGAAGCCACGCGCGTCTTCGTGAATTCCGGCATCGACCTGACCGACACGGCCTCGATCTATCTGTTCGGTAATTACGGCGCGTCGAAGGCCAATGGCTCCTTCTATTACCGCCCCAATGACCGCAGCCATGGCGTGACGGGCCCGGTGATGCCGGTGGCGGGTGATCCCAACGGCTTCAGCTTCGGCGAATGGTTCCCGACGGGTTTCACCCCCCGCTTCTATGGCGATGTGAAGGACGCCTCCATTCTGGGCGGTTTCAAGCATGAGCTGGAAAGCGGCCTGACCTACAATGTCTCCGGCTCCTTTGGCCGCAGCCAGATCGATTACGACCTGAAGAATACCGTCAACCCGTCCATGGGTCCGGCCAGCCCGACCGAATTCTATGTCGGTCGCCTGGTACAGGAAGAAGAGAATTTCAACGTCGATCTGTCCTATCCGGTGGAAATCGGCTGGGCCACGCCGCTGAACATCGCGGTCGGTACCGAATTCCGCCGCGAACTGTATGAAATCGGTCCCGGCGACACGGCCTCCTACACGGTCGGCCCCTATGCCTCCTTCATCGATGTCCTGTCGCGTCAGCCGGCGGCCCTGCCCATCGGGTCCAACGGTTACCCCGGCTTCCGTCCGGAGGATTCGGGCGAGTTCAAGCGCGACAACATCGCCTTCTATGCCGATCTGGAAGGCGACGTGACCGACAGCCTGACCGTTGGTGCCGCCGCCCGGTACGAGGATTTCGACTATTTCGGCTCCACCTTCAACTGGAAGCTCAGCAGCCGTTATGACTTCACGGATGCGTTCGCCATCCGTGGCTCCGTCAATACCGGCTTCCGCGCCCCCACGCCGGGCCAGTCGCAGACCTCTTCGGTGCAGACCTACTTCCCCGCCGGCAGCTCCAGCCCGGTGGCGCGCGGCACCTATCCGGCGGCCAGCGTCGTGGCACAGTATTTCGGCGCCAAGCCGCTGTCTGAAGAAAAGAGCGTGAACTTTGCCGGCGGCATCGTTGCCGATCTGGCGGATATCAATGTCACCATCGACTATTACAACATCAAGGTTGAGGACCGTATCGCTCTATCCGGTGACTTTACCCCGTCGGCTGCCGATAAGATCGCTCTGGCAGCCCTGGGCGTGCCGGGTGCCAACACCCTGGGTGCCGTCAACTACTTCACCAACGCCTTCGACACCCGCACCCAGGGTGTGGATTTCGTGGCCAATACCACGGTGTCGGCGGGTGAGGGCAAGGTCGATCTGACCACCGCCGTGAACTACAACAAGACCAAGGTCATCAAGCGCAACACCGCCGTTATCGACGATACGCGCAAGGCCGACCTGGAGAAGCAGTTGCCGAAGTTCCGTGGCAACTTCTCTGCCCAGTATACGCTGGACGCCTTCTCGATCCTGGGTCGCGCCAGCTATTACAGCAAGTTCACCGACACCGTTAACTATGCCAAGACCTTCGGTTCCGAATGGGTGTTCGATGCCGAGGTTTCCTATGATCTCTATGACAACATGAACTTCGCCATCGGTGTGCAGAACCTGTTCGACAATTACCCGGACAAGGTCGATGCGCTGGCTGGTGGCGGATATGCCGTGGGTCAGGTTTATCCCGACACCTCGCCCATGGGCTATAATGGCGGCATGTATTATGCCCGCGTGACCGTCAAGTTCTGAGCGTGAGGCACATGGCCGGGGGCGGTGGCCCATCCCCCGCCCCCGGCCCTTGAAATCCCTGTCATCTCGACCTTCGCCGCCCCCGGCGTCACCGGGGGCGGTGCTTGCGAGGTCGTGCCCTGAATTTCCCATCCGAGGCGATGATGGTTGCAATGAACAACATGCCCACCCGGTCCCGCATGACGCGGCGCGAACTGCTGGCCATGATCGGTACGGCTGCCGGCAGCTCCGTGATGTATCACGCGGCGACGTCGCTGGGCTATGCGGCGGAGAGCGCGTTCAAGGGGCCGCCCAATCTGTCCGGCGCGCCCAAGGGCACGTCCGTGCTGATCCTGGGTGCCGGCTGGGCCGGTCTGGTGGCCGCCTATGAGCTGGGCAAGGCCGGGTACAAGGTGCAGGTTCTGGAATACCGGGAAAAGGCCGGTGGCCGCGCCTGGACCCTGCGCGGTGGCGACACCTACACTGAACTGGGTGGGTTCACGCAGAAGGTGGGGTTCGACAAGGGCCATTACCTGAACCCCGGTCCCTGGCGCGTGCCGTACCATCATCGCGGCGTGATGCATTACTATCAAGAGCTGGGCGTGAAGCTGGAGCCGTTCTTCCAGGTCAATTACAACGCCTATGTCCACTCCAAGAGCGCCTTTGGCGGCAAGCCCCAGCGCTACCGCCATGTGCTGGCCGATTTCAACGGCCATGTCGCCGAGCTTCTGTCCAAGCTGGGACACAAGGGCGGCCTGGACGGCTATGTCACCAAGGAGGACCAGGAAAAGCTGCTGGAGGCCATGCAGGACTGGGGCGCGCTTGACGACAATTACGCCTACAAGGCCAATGCCGAGACCTCCAATCGCCGTGGCTTTGAGAAGGACCCCGGCGGTGGCCTGTCGGGGGAGCCCGTCTTCTCCAAACCCATCGAGTTTTCGCAGTTGCTGCAATCCGGCCTGTGGCGGGCCATCGGTACCGGATCGGGGTACGAGTTCCAGACAGCCCTGTTCCAGCCCGAGGGCGGCATGGATGCCGGCCCCCTGGCGCTGGCCGAAAAGGTGAAGGACAAGATCACCTTCAACGCCAAGGTCACTGAGATTCAGCAGGACACGGGCGGCGTCACCGTCACCTATCAAGACACCAAGGCCGGCGGGGCCGTGAAGACGGCCAAGGCCGACTGGTGCCTGTGCACCATCCCGGCCTCCATCCTGTCGCAGATCAAGAAGAACGTCTCGGCGGACATGGATGCCGCCATCAACGCCCTGCCGTACGAGGCGGCGTTCAAGGTGGGCCTGCAGTTCAAGCGCCGCTTCTGGGAACAGGATGAGGAGATCTATGGCGGCATCACCTATACCGACCTGCCCATCTCCCTGATCGCCTACCCCAACAGCCATTATGGCGAGAAGGGCAAGGGCGTGCTGCTGGGTGCCTATCCCTGGGGCCCGTTCGCCTATGAATTCGCCTCCATGGCGCCGGAGGAGCGGGTGAAGAAATGCGTGGAGTTCGGCGCGCAGATCCACCCGCAATATCTCAAGGAATTCGATAATGGCGTGGCGGTGGCCTGGCACCGCGTGCCCTGGACGCTGGGCTGCTTCGGGTCCTGGACGGAGGCAAAGCGGGCCGAGCATTACAAGAACATGTGCCAGATCGATGGGCGCATCCTGCTGGCCGGTGAACATGTCTCCTACCTGCCGGCCTGGCAGGAAGGGGCGGTGCAATCGTCGCTGGACGCCATCACCCGCCTGCACCAGCGCGTTGTGGCGAAATGAAGAGGGGGAGAAAGATCATGCGCGTGACCAAGCCGATGTCGATCGCCGCCCTGTTCCTTGCCGCCTTGGCTGCCACGGGCCCTGCAGGCGCCCAGCGCACCGATGCGCAGAGCAGCGATTTCGCCGATGCCCGCCGCTTCTCCTATCAGAATGGCGAACAGCTCTACCACGCCATCTGCCAGGCCTGTCACATGCCCGACGGCAAGGGTGCGCAAGGGGCGGGTGCCTATCCGGCCCTGGCCGCCAATGGCAATCTGGAGGCCGGGACCTACCCGATCCACATGGTGGTCAACGGGCAGAAGGCCATGCCGTCATTCGCCTATCTGTCGGATGAACAGGTGGCCGCCGTCGTGAATTATGTCCGCACGCATTTCGGCAACGGCTATAAGGATGCCGTGACGCCCGAGGATGTGAAGGGGATGCGGCCGTAACCATGGTGGATGAACCCGTCCTGCGCCTGGCCACGCCCGAAGACCGGCTCGCGCTGGAAGCGCTTTTGGAACGGTCGGTGCGCGATCTCAGCCGGGACTATTATAGCCCCGGCCAGATCGATGCCTCGTTGCAGGCGATTTTCGGCATCGACGGCACTCTGATCGCCGACGGCACCTATTTCGCGGTGATGGTCGGCGACCGCTATGCCGCCTGCGGCGGGTGGAGTCGGCGCCGGACCCTGTTCGGTGGGGATCAGGCGGCGGGCCGGTCACCGGAATTGCTGGACCCAGGCGTCGATGCCGCCAAGATCCGGGCCTTCTTTGTCGACCCGTCCTTTGCCCGGCGCGGCATTGCCAGCCTGATGATGCGCGCCGCCGAACAGGCAGCCCTGGCCGAGGGGTTCCGCAGCCTGGAACTGATGGCGACGTTGCCTGGCGTGCCGCTGTACAAGGCGCTGGGCTTCATCGCCACCGGTACCCATGCCGAGAAATTGTCAGACGGCAACGTCATCCCCTTCGTCCCGATGCGCAAGGACATCGGGTAGGGGGAGGATTCAAGAATTTATGTGGGCTAAGCCGCTGAAGTTTATAAATTGCCTCCCCGGCCTTCGCCGGGGAGGCAGATTTTCTCAAGCTCAACAGTCCCTAAGCCAGCAACGGACCCAGCGGTTTTCCGCCCACGATGTGGATATGGAAATGCGGGACTTCCTGGTGGCTGTCGGGGCCGTGATTGGACAGCAGGCGATAGCCGCTATCCTCCACCCCCGCCTGACGGGCCACCAGACCGGCGGCGCGCACGAAGCCGGCGATTTCCTCGATCGTGGCCTGGGACGAGAAATCGGCGAAGCTGGTGAAGGGGCCCTTGGGGATCACCAGGATATGGGCCGGGGCCTGGGGATTGATATCGTGGAAGGCCAGGGCGTACGGGTCCTCGTACACCTTCTTGCAGGGAATTTCCCCGCGCAGGATGCGGGCGAAGATATTGCTGCGATCATAGATCAAGGCACCGATCCTTCCACTGTTATGGGAACGCCGTTTCAGGCTTGTGTGCGGTTCTTCTTTTCCTCGATCCCGCTGACGCCCTTCCGCCCTTCCAGGATGGCATAGACATCGGCAGGTTGCACCCCGGCATCGGCCCAAAGCACCAGAAGATGGTAAAGAAGATCGGCGGATTCCGAAGCCAGTTTTTCCGGCGTTCCCGCCATGGCCTCGATCACCGTCTCCACTGCCTCTTCCCCCACCTTCTGGGCGATCTTGGCGCGGCCGCGATGGAACAGGCGGGCGGTATGCGAGCTGTCGGGATCGCCGCCCTTGCGCGAGAGGATGGTGGCGTAGAGATCGTCCAGGATGGCGGGATTGGACATCGGCGTTCCCTTTACAGTCGGATCGGTATCCCCGCCTTGGCCATGTGTTCCTTGGCCTGGGCGATGGTGTAGGTGCCGAAATGGAAGATGCTGGCGGCCAGCACGGCGGAGGCATGGCCCAACTTCACGCCATCGACCAGATGGTCGAGGTTTCCGACGCCGCCAGAGGCGATGACGGGGATGGTCACGGCGTCGGCGACCGCGCAGGTCAGTTCCAGGTTGAAGCCCTGCTTGGTGCCGTCGCGATCCATGGAGGTCAGCAGGATCTCACCGGCCCCGTATTCGGCCATGCGCCGCGCCCATTGAACGGCGTCGATACCGGTGCGGTTGCGCCCGCCATGGGTGAATACTTCCCAGCGCTGCTCACCGTTGGGGCCGCGCTCGACCTCCTTGGCGTCGATGGCGACCACGATGCATTGTGCGCCAAACTTCTGCGCGCCTTCCTGCACGAATTCCGGGCGGTGGACGGCGGCGGTGTTGATCGACACCTTGTCGGCACCGGCCAGCAGAAGTTTGCGGATATCCTCAACCGTGCGCACACCGCCGCCGACGGTCAGCGGCATGAAGACCTGTTCGGCGGTGCGGCGCACCACGTCGAAAATGGTCTCGCGATTGTCGCTGCTGGCCGTGATGTCGAGAAAGGTCAGCTCGTCGGCGCCGGCGGCGTCATAGAGACGGGCCTGTTCCACCGGGTCGCCGGCATCGATCAGGTCGACAAAGTTCACGCCCTTGACGACGCGGCCATCCTTCACGTCCAGGCAGGGGATGATGCGGGCCTTCAGCATCGTCTCATTCCCCCCTTAAGACCGCCAGCGCCGCCGCCGGGTCGATGCGCCCGTCATAGAGCGCGCGACCAGAAATGACGCCGTTGATGCCCGTATGCTCCACCTTTTTCAGGGCGTGCAGGTCGGCCAGCGAGGAGACGCCGCCCGAGGCGATGACAGGCGTGGTCAGGTGGCTGGCCAGATCGGCCGTCGCCTCCACATTCACGCCGCCCAGGGCGCCGTCGCGGTCGATATCGGTATAGATGATGGCGGCGACGCCGCAATCCTCGAACTTCAGGGCCAGGTCCAGCGCCTTCAGGGTGCTGGTCTCTGCCCAACCTTCCACCGCGACATAGCCGTCGCGGGCATCGATGCCGACGGCGACATGGCCGGGGAAGGCCTTGCAGGCTTCCTTCACCAGGGTCGGGTTCTTCACCGCGACCGTGCCCAGGATGACGCGGGTCAGGCCGCGTTCCAGCCAGAAACCGATCGTGTCCAGATCGCGGATGCCGCCACCCAACTGCGTCGGCAGCTTCACACGCTTGAGGATAGACTCAACCGCGGCACCATTGACGGGCGATCCCGCGAAGGCACCGTTCAGGTCCACCAGATGCAGCCATTCGAAGCCCTGGGCCTGGAACGTCTCGGCCTGGGCGGCGGGATCGGTGTTGAAGATGGTCGCCTGATCCATCTCCCCACGCAGCAGGCGGACGGCATTGCCATCCTTCAGGTCGATAGCGGGGTAGAGGATCATGCTTGCGGCTCCGTCTCGTCTTCCGGCCGTTTCAGGACCTTGTAATAGAAATGGCCGGCGATGGTCCGGCCCTTGGCGCGGGCATAATGCGGATGCGTGCCCCAGCGCGTGAAACCCATATGGTCGTAAAGCGTGATGGCGGCCCGCTGCGTCTCCCGCACATCCAGGTTCAGGATGCCGAAGCCCAGGGCCGTCGCCTCGTCGATGATGGCCTGGGTCAGCATGCGCGCCATGCCATGGCCGCGCGCCCAGGGGGCGACGAAGCTGGTGGTCAGGTTGCAGGCAAAGGCCTGCGCCTCGTTATTGCGGGTCGGACGGACCAACTGCGCCGAGCCGGCGATAACGCCGTCCAGGCGGCCCACGATCAGGGTGCGTTCCGGCACGGCCATCACGCCCCTCCAGTAACGCTCCATCACCTCGCGGTCGGGCGGGGTGACCCAGCCGAAACCCCCACCATCGATGATGGCCGCCTCTGCCGCGTCGCACAGGTCGTAAAGGTCGGAACGCTTCAGCTCCGTCACCTTTTCCACGGTCACGATGCTGTCGGACCCGGCCAGCGGGTTCTGGTGCTCCGCACTCATGGCCGCCACCGCAGGAAATTGCCGATGATGGACAGGCCGGCGGCCTGGCTTTTTTCCGGGTGGAACTGCATGCCCACCAGATTGTCGCGCCCGACAATGGCCGAGAACTCCCCCGCATAATCGCAGGCGGCCAGGACCAGGGCCGGATCAGCGACCTTCATGGCATAAGAATGGACGTAGTAGGTGTGGGTGCCGGGCGCGATGCCGGCCAGCACCGGGTGCGCCGGTGCCTTCACGATCAACTCGTTCCAGCCCATATGCGGGATTTTCAGGGCGGGATCGGCGGGCGTCAGCGCCTCCACCGTCGCATCCAGCCAGCCCAGGCCCGGATGCACGCCATGCTCCACCCCGGCCTTGGCCATCAACTGCATGCCGACACAGATGCCCAGGAAGGGGGTGCCCTGGCGGATCACGCGTTCGGTCAGGGCATCGACCATGCCGGGCACGGCGTCCAGACCGGCCTTGCAATCGGCAAAGGCGCCGACGCCGGGCAGGACGATTCGGGCAGCACCGCGCACCACATCCGGATCATTGGTGACGATGATGCGAGCATCCAGCCCGCCATCGGCCACAGCGCGTTCCAATGCCTTGGCGGCGGAACGCAGATTGCCGGAGCCGTAATCGATCAGGGCGACGCTATCGGTCATGGTGCCTTGCCCATGCGACGGGAAGGGAAGGGAAAAGGGGAGGGCGCTTACAGCGACCCGCCCAGCACACCCTTGGTGGAGGGCACGGCATCTTCCTTGCGCGGGTCGATCTCAACCGCAGCGCGGAAGGCGCGGGCCAATGCCTTATAGCTGCTTTCCACGATATGGTGGTTATTCTCACCATACAGGTTCTCGATATGCAGCGTGGCGCCGGCGGCTTGCGCAAAGGCCTGGAACCATTCCTTGAACAGTTCGGTGTCCATGTCACCCAGCTTGTCGCGGGTGAAGTTCACCTTCCAGATCAGGTAGGGACGGTTCGACAGGTCGATGGCGACACGGGTCAGCGTCTCATCCATGGGGATCAGGGCGTCGCCGTAACGCTGGATGCCCCGGCGGTCACCCAGGGCCTTGGCCACAGCCTCGCCGATGGCGATGCCCGTATCCTCGGTCGTATGGTGGAAGTCGATATGCAGATCGCCCACCGCCTCAACCTCCAGGTCGATCAGCGAATGGCGCGACAGCTGTTCCAGCATATGGTCCAGGAACCCGATGCCGGTGGACACCTTGTAGACCCCGGTGCCGTCCAGGTCGACGGCGACACGGATGCGGGTCTCCTTCGTCGTGCGTTCGACAACGGCACGGCGCGGAGAACGGGCGGAGGGGGCGGCTGCGTTCGACATGGGAATTTCCTATCAACCAGGGCCGTCCCTGTCATCCGGACCTTTTGCAAGGCTGCGTCCGTTCCCTTGCGCGGGCCTGGACGCGAGGTGGATTATAATTGTAATTTTAGGGCGGCTTGATCCTTTCAGATTGTGTCGCATGCGCCGTTCCACCGGTTCGATCCTTGCCCTGTGCCTGATCCTGCTGCTGTCGGCCTGTGCCGATGCGCCACCCCCGGCGGGGCCGCGCGTGCCGGTGCCGTTGAGCCTGGGGCGGATACAGGTTGATCTGCCGGTGGGACACAAGGCGGGTTCCTACACTTGGCGTTGGGACTGGAGCTGCGTGGCGCCCTTCAACGAAGTGGCCTGGATCACGGAGGGGCGGACGCCCGGACTGCTGACCCAGGCGGCGCGCGACGGTGTCGGCCTGGGCGGTTTGGGCCTGACGGCGGGGGCGGCACGTGTGCTGACAGGGCGGCTGGTCGATGTCGAGCTGTCGCTGTGCCGGCAGCGCGATGCCCTGTCGCAGAAGCCGATCGGCATCACGGGTGAAGGGAATGTCCGCATCGACTGGGAATTGACCGACCCGCCGGGGCCCGTCCGCCGTTTCACCACGGTGGGTGAGGGGGAGACGGATATCCCGTCCCTGAATGGTCAGTACGATATCATCCTGCGCAATGCCGCCGCCGATGCCGCCCGTCGTCTGGCCGCATTGCCGGAATTCCGCCAGTTGGTGATGTCGCCGTTGGGGGGTGAGGGGCCTGCCGCCGCCGGGCGGGTTCCGGCCTTGCCGGTGCCAGTGCCGGGTCAGCCTGCCCCGTTCGTCGCAACGGTCGAAGCAGACGAACCGCCGGAACCGGAGCCGGCGATGCAGGCGGCAATGCCCGTGGCGCCGGGCGCGGCGCGCGTGCAGATGGGAGCCAATACCGGGGTGATCGTCGATCCGCGTGGATGGGTGCTGCTGCCCGATACCGGTGCCGATCTGGCCGACCCATTGTCGCTGCTGCTGGCGGATGGGCGGGCGGCGACGGGGCAGTTGGCGGCGCGTGCCTTCGGTTTCTTGCTGGTCCGCCTGCCGGAAGGGACCTGGCCCGCCCTTGCCATCCGTCGTCAGCGTCCGGCAGTCAGCCAGTGGCTGCATCGCCTGGATGGGGAGGAGGGCAGGGGGCCGGTCGCCATGGTGGCGGCCCATACCGGCCCCGCCCGCGCGCAGGCGGCGGAGATGCCAGCCCTGCTGCTGGATCTGGACGAGGAATTGTGGCGCAACCCGCCCTGGATATTGCTGGACGATGAGGGGCGGCTGGCGGCCCTGCGCGGTGCAAAGGCCCTGCCCGGCGATCCGGCACCCTACTACGCGCCATCCCCCGTGATGGCCCATTTCAGAACCATCACGGGGGATATGGGGAATTAACCCTGCGAATAGGCCGTCACGATGGGCAGACGTGCGGCGCGGAGCGCCGGGAAGAAGCCGCCGATCAAACCGACCAGAAGGGCCAGGATGATGCCCTGCTTCACCAGGGCGGGCGTCAGGCTGACCGAGAAGACGATCTGCGTGAAGCCCTGGCCCAGGGTCGAGGTGCTGAACCCGTCAAAGAACAGGAAGATGCCCATCGACCCGATCAGGCCACCGATGCCGGCCAGTACCAGACTTTCCAGTAAGGTGGCGACAAAGCTGGGGAAGCCGCCGAAGCCCAGGCAGCGGAGGGTCGCAATCTCCCGCGCGCGGGATGCGACGGAGCTGTACATGGTGTTCAGCGCCCCGGCCAGGGCACCCAGCGCCATGGCGATGGCCAGCGGCCAGCCGGCATTCTGGATCAGCTTGACAGTGTTTGACGACTGGCCCGCGAAATAGCCCTTCTCCGAAAACACTTCCAGTTTCAGGCGGGGTTCGCCCGCCACATAGTCGCGCAACTGGTCAATGGCTTCCGGGCTTTCCAGGCGGACGCGCACCGTCTGGAAGGAGGAACCACGGCGGAACAGGCTCTGTACCACCGCCGTGTCGCCCCACAGCTCGCTTTCGAAAACCGACCCCTTCATGGAGAAGACGCCCACCACCTTCCAGGTGCCGGTGCCCAGCCGGACCTCGCTGCCCAGGTCGAAGCCGGCAAATTCCCGCACCAGGCCTTCACCCACCACGATCTCGTTGCTGCCCGGTTCGAACATGCGGCCCTGGGTGATGGTCAGGTCGTCGCGAAGGACCGCACCATCCTTGCCGATCCCGCGCAGGGGCAGGTTGGCCTTCAACCCGGTTGAGCGCTTCACACCATCGACGATGACGTAAAGCTCACCCGATATCAGCGGATTGCCGTCCTGCTTGCGGACGATGCCTGGCGCCTCGCCGATCAGGCGGATCTGATCCAGCATGATGACGGAGTTCACCTCCTGCTGCGAGCCGTCGCGCAGCAGAATGGCGATAGTATCGGAGCCGGTGCCATCCAGCGTGCGCTTGAACCCGGCGGCCAGCGCCAGGAAGCCCAGCAGTACCGTCACCACCATGGCCACCGCGACCACGGTGGAAAAGGACAGCCAGAAACGCTGCGGCAGGCTTTTCAGATTGATGGAACAGACGGCGATGATCTGATTGAGGATACGCATCCTTGCCCCCTGTCCTTACTGCCGACCGAGCGCGGTCACGATATTCAGCCGCAGCGCGTTCCAGGCCGGAATGATCCCGGTCAGAAGGCCCAGGGCCAGCATGATGGCGATGCCCAGCGCCACGAAGTCCGACGACAGGGCCAGACCCGGAAAACCCACCGCCTTGCGCATCAGATGCAGCAGCAGGGCGGACACGCCCAGGGCCGGAAGACCGCCCAGCAGCGACAGCATCAGCGATTCGCCCAGCACTATCTTGAAGATACGGCCCGACGGGAAGCCCAGCGTCTTCATCACGCCGATCTCCTTGGTCCGTTCGCGTACCGCCATGACCATGGTGTTGCCCACGATCATCAGGATGGTGATGAAGGCCGCCCCCACCACCAGCGTCACGATCAGCGTGATATTGCCCAGCTGACCCACGAAGGCCTGATTGAAGGCCTTCTCCGTGTCGGTCGCCGTTTCGGCAGGCGAGTTGGCGAACATCTCGTCAATCGCCTTCGACACGGCGGTATTCTGGGCCTTGTCAGCCGTTTCGATGACGATCCAGCCCACCGTATCCTGGCCAAAGGTCACCGATTCGTTGAAATAGGCGTGGTGGAAGAAGGTGACGTTGGTGCCCGCATCCTCCCGCGCCGGTTCCAGGATGCCGACAATGGTGAAATCCCAGGTCTGCTTGCCGGTATTCTTGTTGGTGTAGATGTTGGAAGAGAGCGGGATGCGGTCACCCAGTTTCCAGCCCTGCTGATCCGCCGTCTTGCGCCCGACCAGCAGGCCCGTGCGGTCGGTCATGAAGGCCGCACGCTCTTCCGGTGTCAGGGTGAATTCGCTGGCAAAGACATCCAGATAGAATTCCGGGTCTATGGCGAAGGTCACGACCTGGTTCTTGCCATCCTGGTAATAGCCGCCGAACCAGTTGGCATAGGTGGCGCGGGCCACCCCGTTCACCGCGCGGATACGCTCCACATAGGCGACGGGCAGGGGCTGGGTGAAGTTGATCTTGTTGATGGTGACCAGCCGGTTTTCACCGGCCCCGCCACCAATGCTGTTGAAGCCGTTCTGCACACCGGCCAGCACGCCGAAGATCAGGAAGGCGAAGAAGATCGCCACCAGCATCAGGATCGCGCGCAGTTTCCGGCTGAACAGATTGGCCAGGATCAAGGAGAAATCGGTCATGCGGCCACCTGTTCGACGAAGCGGCCCTTGTCCAGATGCAGGACGCGGTTTGCATAGCGCGCGGCCTCCGGGTCATGGGTGACCATGATGATGGTCTTACCCATTTCCTTGTTCAGAAGCTGGAGCATGGACAGAATCTCGTCCGCCGTCTTGCGATCCAGATCGCCTGTCGGCTCGTCACAGAGCAGCATCTTGGGGTCGGCCACGATGGCCCGCGCGATGGCCACGCGCTGCTGCTGACCACCCGACATTTCGCGGGGGAAATGCTTGGCCCGTTCGGCCAAGCCCACGATACTCAGGGCTGTTTCCACCCGGCGCTTGCGTTCACCGCCCCCCAAGCTCGTCAGCAGCAGGGGCAGTTCGACATTGCGGGCGGCGTTCAGGGCCGGCATCAGATTGTAGAACTGGAAGATGAAGCCGACATTGGCGGCCCGCCAGGCCGACAACTGCCCCTCGCTCATCTGGTCCAGGCGTTGCCCCGCAAAGGTGATGCTGCCGGCGGTGGCGCGGTCGATGCCGCCCAGCAGGTTCAGCAGCGTGGTCTTGCCTGAACCGGAGGGACCCATGATGGCGATGAAGTCGCCCGCCTCGATGGTCATGTCCAGATGGTCGAAGATGGTGATGGTCTCACGCCCCTTCACGAAGCGCTTGGCCCCACCCTGGATGCTGATCAGTGACGTCATGGTATTCCCCCCGTTGCCGGCCATTCCCGAAGCCGGTTGAATATCGATGAAACAGGTTCAGTTGCCCGCCGGACGCGCGTCCAGGAAAGTGACCTTGGCCCCCATGTCGGGCAGCACGCGGCCATCGCGCTGCTCCAGCTTGATGCGCACCTTGATGGTCGCCTTGTCGCGGTTGGCGCGCGGGACCACGGCGATGACGCTGGACGGGATTTTCCAGTCGGGATAGGCGTCCAGCACCGCCTCCACCTTCTGGCCGCTGCGGACGCGGCCGATATTGGCCTCGTTCACGTCCACCTCCACCTCCAGGCTGTCCATATCGACCAGGGTGCAGACGCCGGTACGGGTAAAGCCGCCCGACGACATCGGGGAGATGATCTCTCCCGGCTGCGCATTCTTGTCGATCACGACGCCGTTGAAGGGCGCACGCACGATATGGCGGTCGACCGTTTCCGTCTGCCGGGCCACGGAAATGCGCGCCACCTCCAGGTCGGCCCTAGCCCCCTTCAACTGGGCGCGCAGGGTTTCGGCGCGGGCTTGGGCGCGGGTCAGTTCCGCTTCGGAGACGTTTGATGCCTTCGACAGGGACGCGGTGCGGGCCAGAATGCGCTCGGCGTCGCGAAGGTCGGCGGACAGCCCCTCGATCTGCGCCTGGGCAGAGGCGACGCGCGCCTTGGAGAGGTCCAGATCGATGCCGGCCAGCGTGGCGTCCAGGCGGGCCAGTTCCTGGCCCTTGGTCACCACCATGCCCTCATCGACCAGCACATCCTGCACCCGGCCCGTGATTTCGGCGGAAACCGTGGCCGTGCGCCGCGCCACGATATAGCCCGATGCCACCAGCGTGTTGGTGGGGCGCGGTGCGGCCACAGGGGTGGCCGGTGTGGCGGCGGCGGCACCACCGCTGGCGGGTGCCGTGGCCTGCGCGCCCGATGCTGCCACCTTGGCCGGGGCGGCGGCTTCCTTACCCCCCAGAAGGGCCGGACCATAGACGCCACCTGCAACGCCCAGGGCCAGCAGGGCCACAACGCCCACCCCCTTGGCCCAGCCCGGCAGACCGGATCGGGGCGGGGCCATCCCCGCCGCCGGCATATCCGCCGGGCGGTCGATGGTCAGGGAGCGCAGCAGGTCACGTTTATCTGTCATCGTTGTTTTCCGTCCAGCATCCAGACATTCCCCGCCGGCATGCGGCGTGGGGATAAGGGTGGGGCGGCTTGGATATCGGTAAAGGGGGCGGTCTTTTCACGGTCGATTACGCGAAACGGGTTCGCGGCTTCGTGAAACGGACCGGCCCGCCGGACAAGGCCCCCCCCGACCCTTCCGGCGGGCAGCAGCCTAACATGGTTACCGCGCGAACCAAAGGGGAACGACAGCGCTGTCGAAAATCATCGACACTGACGGAAGGGATACGATCAGGGCTTCATCTTGACCGTGTACTGCACCATCTGGTCGGGACCGCCGGCGACGCTGTCATAAAGGGCGCGGGCCGGTTCGTTGCCCCTGCCCGTGGTCCAATAGACGCGGGCCCACTGGTTCTCCTCCGCCATGGCGATGATACGCTTCAGCATGGCGCCCCCCACGCCACGCCGGCGGTGGCTGGCGGCCACGAACATGTCGGCCAGATTGCAGAAGGGGCGCAGGGTCCAGGCATTGTCATGCAGGACCAGATGGCAGAAACCAATGCCGTTGCCCTGTTCGTCACGGGCGATCAGCCCCCGCATGGAAGATGCGGGGTCCAGCAGCCGGGCCCAGATGACATCCGTGGTCACTGGCTGAACAATGACATCATACCGTGTCTGATAGGTGGCCCAGTTACGGCGCCAGCCTTCTTCGTCCTGCGAAGTGGGGGGAACGATGGTGAAATCCGTCACGGCCACGGACTCCCGTTAACTATATCTATGGTGGCAAACTACGCTTTCGGCGTGTTCAGGTTCAAGCTTTATGCACGCCCCTGGCGTGGCCCGCCATCTGATTGCGCTGTCGGGCACTGACCCGCACATGCACGTATGCAGGCCTTTGACGGCCCCGCCCGCCCCGCCCCTGTCGGTGACCGGCGGCGGGGCGGGGGTGCGGGCGAATCGGCTGCTTATTTCTGATCGGGCAGCAGCGTGTCCATCCAGGGGCCGTTGGGCAGACGGTTGGCCAGATCGGTGATGTGCTTGTTCCACCAATGACGCTGTTCGACCAGATGATCATAGTCGAACTGATCCTCCCGCCATTTGCGGTCGGACGGGTGGTAGGTCAGCACATCAATAGGATAGCCGACATCGGCGGAGGAATAGCGCGTGCTGTCGAAGGACAGATAGGCCAGTTTCAGCGCCATCGTCATGGTCGTGTCATGCTTCAGCGCGCGGTCCAGGATCGGCTTGCCATAGGTGGTGGCGCCGATGGACAGATAGGGCGTGCGCTCATCCACCTCGATCCAATTGCCCTCTGGATAGATCAGGAACATGGTCGGTTCCTCATCCTTGGACAGTTGGCCGCCGATGATGGCATGAAGGTTGAACTTCAGGTTCGACGCTTCCAGCGCCTCCTTGTCCTCCTTGGCGACCGTGCGCAGGCAGCGGGCAAAGGCGTTGGCCGCGTCCAGCATGGTGGGAAACGGCTTGGCCTTCTTGTCCGCCATTTCCCGGCGCAGATAGGCCAGCGTCTTGTCCCGGACGGAGCGCAGGCCCGACGTCATGACGAAGAACTGTTCCTTGCCATTCTTCATCAAGGTGACCTTGCGCGCCGCCGTCACCTGGGTGCCGGCGGTGATGCGGCCATCGGCCAGGGCGATCAGCCCGTCCTTGATCTTGATGCCGAGACAATAGGTCATGGGCCAGTGGCTCCGGGTGCGATGCGGAAGGGGCGGCATCCTGTCATGCTCAACCGGGCCGCGAAACCAAAAAGCGTACATCCCCGCCGCGACGGGAAGGCATGCAGGCAGCAGGCGGGAAACCTATCCGAATGGACAACCGACACTTTTGTTGCACTGCACAAAAGTGCCTTGACTCTTCTCCATCGTGCCGATATATCTATCCCCATGCTGCATTGCAGCACGTCCAGGTCCGGGCCGGCAGGTCCGCATCGGGATGACAAGGCGGCGACCGGTGCCGGGGCTGCACCAGCGGACCGGCAACGACAGAGCGCGAAGGAGATAGCATATGGCAACCCGCACGCCGAAGGGGCCCGTGGCTGGCACGACGCTGAAGAAAGTCGTTGCGAAGCCTGCGGTGGTTCCGCCGGTTGAAAAGATTGTGACGGCCCCCGTGGCCGCTGAACCCGCACCGGCCCCGGCGGTCGCGCATGCGGTGGAGGAGGTGAAGACCGCCCCCGCCGAACCCGCGCCGACGCCCGTGGCCGCTGCTGTGGCCCCCACCCAGGCCCCGCCTGTCGCCCCCCCTGTGGCCGTTGAGGCTCCGGTGGTGGTCAAGGCGCCCGAGGCACCGGCCCCCAAGGCCGTGGTCAAGCCGGTGGCGCCCAGCCCAGTGAAACCGGCGGCTCCCAAGGCCGCTGCTGCCCCCGCCCCGATCCCGGAAGCGGTGTCAGCGCCCGAACCCGCCGCGCCCGCGGCAAAAGAACCCGCCGCCCCTGCGGCAAAAGAAGTTGTCCAGGCTGTCGCCTATACCCAGGAAAAGGTGGAAAAGATGAGCAAGCAGGTTTTCGCCACGTTCGAAGATGTCGTTGGCTTCCAGAAGGAGAATGTGGAGGCAATCGTTGCTTCCTCCACGATCCTGACCAAGGGCTTTGAAGCCCTGTCGAAGGAAATCGCCGCCTTCACCCAGGCCCAGTATGAGCAGTCGGTCGCGACCACCAAGGCCCTGTTCGCCGTGAAGTCGGTGAAGGAACTGGTCGACCTGCAGACCGAATTCGCCAAGTCCTCCTTCGACGCCATCGTCGCCGAGGCCACCAAGGTCTCCGAAGCCGGCATCAAGGTCGCCAACCAGGCCGCCGAGCCGATCACCGCCCGCGTCAACGCGACGGTCGAAAAGCTGTCGAAGCTGAAGGCCGCCTGATCAGGCGCCTGACAGGCTTTGAGTTTGCGAACGGGGTGTCGGAAACGGCACCCCGTTTTGCGTTTTGCAGGCCGGTTGTTTCCACCTGATCCGTTGCGCCGCGGATTACGCTGCGCTAATCCGCGCTACAACCGACCGGTCGGCATTGACAATCGTAGCGTGGATTAGGCGTTAGTCGTAATCCGTGGAGCAACGCCCGCCTATTCCCGCCAGAACCGCCAGACGCTGGCCGGCGGGATATTGGCGATGGTGAAGCCGACGCGGCGGCCCTTCAGGCTCAGCGCCCGGCGCTTTACCGGTGAGCGGGCGGAATAGGTGTAGGAATAGAAGGCGCTGCCCGGCGGCATGATGTCGAAGATGGCATCCACGATGCGCCCCTGATCCTCCGCCGGGATCAGGATCATGGGCAGGCAGACCAGGACCGTGCCCACCTTGCCCTTCACATCATCGGGCAGCATGGCGCGGATATCGGCCACATCGCCTTCCAGCACATGAATGCCGGGATAATGCCGGCGCAGGTAGTCCGCCAGTTCGGGGTCGCGTTCGACGGTGTAGAGCTTGTCGGCGGGCACACCGGCTTCCAGGATGGCGCGGGTTACCGAACCGGTGCCGCCGCCGAATTCCACCACCACCTCGTCCGGTCCGCGTGTGATCTGTTCGGCCATCAGGCGCGACAGGGATGGGGCCGACGGGGTGATGGACGCCATGCTCAGCGGATTGGCCAGCCAGCGCTTGAAGAACAGCCAGGCGGCGCTGGCGTCTTGATGCGTGCGGACCGTGGCGTGGCGATGGATCATTCTGTCAACCTGACGGTGATACCGGCAACAGACATGGCATGCCCATTGCCGCAATGCAACGACCGCCCCGTGACAAGCCTGGGATGTCTCGCCGCACCTCACTGTATGTGGGCTTAGGGCGCGCCCGCCGCCAGCGCCGTTTCCATCTGTTCGGACAGGTCCAGCCATTCCATTTCCACGCCTTCCAGGTCGTTGGCAACGGCGCCCAGCTCGATCTGCAATTTGGCGACCTTGTCCGACGGGCCTTCATAGAGCTTGGGGTCGGCCAGTTTGGCCTCCAACTCCGTCTTGCGCTTGGTCAGGGTGGCCATCTTCTTTTCAAGCGCCTCGATCTGCCGGCGCAGGGGGGCCAGTTGCTGACGCAACTCTGCCGCTGCCCGGCGTTCGTCCTTGCGCGCATCGCGCCCGCCGGACTTGTCGGCGGAAGCACCCCCGCCCACACCGGCGGCTGCCGCCCGCTCCGCCCGGCTTTTCTCCAGCAGCAGGCGCTTGTAATCGTCCAGGTCGCCCTCGAACGGCTTGCAGGTGCCGTCATTGACCAGCCACAGCCGGTCGGCGGTCAGTTCCACCAGATAAGGGTCGTGGCTGATGACGATGACGGCCCCTTCATATTCGTTCAGCGCCTCGACCAGCGCCTCGCGGCTGTCGATATCCAGATGGTTGGTCGGTTCGTCCAGCATCAGGATATGCGGTGCGTCGCGCGTCATCATGGCCAGCAGCAGCTTGGCCTTTTCCCCGCCCGACAGGCTGCTGATCTTGGTATCGGCCTTGGGCTGGGTAAAGCCGAAGCGGCCCAGATGCGACCGCGCCTGCCCCTCCAGCGTGCCCGCCGGCATCACCGACTGCATCTGCTGCAGCGCGGTCCAACCCAGGTTCAGTTCGTCCGACTGATGCTGTGCGAAATAGCCGACGCGCAGCTTGCTTGAGCGGAACATCTCCCCGCCCATGGTGCCCAGGCGCCCGGCCAGCAGCTTGACCAGCGTTGACTTGCCGTTGCCGTTGGCGCCCAAGAGCGCGATGCGGTCATCGGCATCGATACGCAGACCCAGCTTGCGAAGCACCACCCGGTCGCCATAACCGACGGAGACATCGTCCAGCCGGATCAGTGGCGGGGCCAGTTCGTCGGGCGAGGGGAAATTGAAATTGACGGGCGTGTCGTCAATAACCTGGATGCGCGGGCCCAGCCGTTCGATGGCCTTCAGCTTCGACTGCGCCTGGGTCGCCTTGCTGGCCTTGGCGCGGAACCGGTCCACGAAGGCCTGCAAATGCGCGCGCTGGGCGTCCTGTTTGACGGCCTGGGCCTTGGCATGCTCCATCCGCATGGTGCGGACCTGCACGAACTGATCGTAATTGCCGCCATAGGCGGTCAGCTTCAACTGGTCCAGATGCACGATGCTGGTCGGCACGCGGTTCAGCAGGCCACGATCATGGCTGACGATCAGCATGGTGTGCGGGTAGTTGCGTAAGTATTCCTCCAGCCACAGGGTCGCTTCCAGATCCAGATGGTTGGTCGGCTCGTCCAGCAGCAGCAGGTCGGGTTCGGCAAACAGCACACCGGCCAGCGCCACACGCATGCGCCAGCCGCCGGAGAAATCCGAACAGGGGCGGCGCTGTGCATCGGCATCAAAACCCAGGCCCGACAGGATGCGCGCGGCCCGCGCCTCTGCCGAATGGGCCTGGATATCGGACAGGCGGTGATGGATTTCCGCGATGCGCAACGGATCGGTCGCAATCTCCGCCTCCGCCAGCAGGGCGGTGCGTTCGGTATCGGCGGCCAGCACGGCGTCGATCAGCGACATCTCGCTGCCCGGCGCTTCCTGCTTGACCCAGCCCATCTTCAGGCCGGTGGGCAGGGTGATGGACCCGGCATCGCCCTGCACCTCGCCCGCGATCAGGCGCAGCAGGGTGGATTTGCCCGTGCCGTTGCGGCCCACCAGCGCCACACGATGGCCGGCGGGGATGGTGACGGAGGCCTGATCCAGCAACAGGCGGCCGGCGATGCGATAGGTGAGGTCGGTGATCTGCAGCATGATGCCCGCCCTGTAGCATAAAGCCGGGTGGCGCAGAAGCGGGACGCATACATGGCCCGCCGGATTCGGCGTTGCGGCGCGGAAACACCCCCTGTATAAGCCGCCGCAGTTTCAAGCCTTATGTCTTATGGAGATACCCATGGCTGTCGAACGGACGCTGTCGATCGTCAAGCCCGACGCGACCCGCCGCAACCTGACCGGCAAGATCAATGCCCGCTTCGAAGAAGCCGGCCTGCGCATCGTTGCCCAGAAGCGCGTCTGGCTGTCCAAGCAGCAGGCCGAGCAGTTCTATGACGTTCACCGCGAGCGTCCGTTCTTCGGCGAGCTGGTGTCCTTCATGATCTCCGGCCCGGTCGTCGTGCAGGTTCTGGAAGGTGAGAACGCCGTGGCTCGCAACCGCGAGATCATGGGCGCCACCAACCCGGCCAACGCCGCCGCCGGCACGATCCGCAAGGACTTCGCCGAGAGCATCGAGGCGAACTCCGTCCATGGCTCCGACAGCCTGGACAACGCCAAGATCGAGATCGCCTACTTCTTCGCCGGTACCGAGATCGTCGGCTGATCCAGCCACGGTTGACGGTTCCGACAGGAACACGCATCTGAAGAAAGCCGCCGGGGGAAACCTCGGCGGTTTTTCTTTTGGGGTGAATGCCTATATGCTGTCCGGGTCATGCAAGGGATCAGACCCATGGCCGACACATTGAACGAGGTGGTGACAAGGATCAGGGACCGCGCGGACGATTTGCGCCGGCGCGGCATCCGTCATCTGTCGGTCTTCGGTTCAGTTGCGCGGGGTGAGGATCGGGCCGACAGCGACGTTGATATCGCCATCGACATCGACCCCAACCGTTCCTTCTCCTTGATCCGTATGGAAGATACGCGGCTGATGCTGGAAGGGCTGTTGGGGCGACCGGTGGACCTGGGCGAAATCGACAGCTTCCGCCCGCCCGTTCGCGCCGCGTTTGAGCAGCAGCATGTGCGGGTGTTTTAGATCGTCATTCTTCAGACTTGAATCGCACTTTTCTTCGTCATCCCGGCGAAAGCCGGGACCCAGGGGCCACAGGATCAAACCTATACGCCGCGTCGATCATCGCTGCCGACAGGTCGGGCATTTGGCCCCTGGGTCCCGGCTTTCGCCGGGATGACGGATGATGTAATCCGACAGGCTACCAGCCCACCCTCACCCCAGATCGACGATCTTCACCTTCTTGCCGGCGATGGCCAGGGCCAGCTTGCCCTGCTTCAACCGCAGGGCGGCGTCGCCGAACAGGTCGCGGCGCCAGCCTTTCAGGGCATCGACATCGGCCTTGTCGTCGCCGGCGATGGCTTCCAGGTCGGCAGCGTTGGCGACAAGGCGGCTGGCCACGTCATTATCGTCGCAGACCATTTTCAGCAGCACCCGCAGCAGCTCCACAATGGGGGCGATGCCGGGGGCCGGCTCCGCACGCGGTTCGGCGCGCGGCAGGGCGCTGTCGGGGATGGCCTGGGCCGTCTTGATGGCGGCCAGGATTTCCGTGCCGTAACGGCCCTGCGCCATGCCGACGCCCAGCCCGCGCGTGCGGCCCAGATCATCGATATTGGTGGGGGCATGGGCGGCGATTTCCATCAGCGCCTCATCCCGCAGCACGCGGTTGCGCGGCAGGTTTTTGCGCTGCGCCTCCCGCTCCCGCCAGGCGGCAACCTCTTTCAGGATGGCCAGGAAGCGCGGCTTCTCGGTACGGACCTTGAGGCGCTTCCAGGCATCCTCCGGCTCCGTGCGGTATGTGGCGGCATCGGTGAGGATGGCCATTTCGTCGGCCAGCCAGCCTTCGCGCCCCGTGCGGGTCAGCTTGGCGCGGATCTTCTCATAGGCCGGGCGTAGATGCGTGACGTCGGACAGGGCGTAATGCAGCTGCCTGTCGGTCAGGGGCCGGTGCGACCAGTCGGTGAAACGGCTGGATTTGTCGATGCGGGCCGGCGTCAGCTTGGTGATCAGCGTCTCATACCCGACCGAGTCGCCAAAGCCGCAGACCATGGCCGCGACCTGCGTGTCGAACAGCGGGGCCGGCACCTGACCCGTCAGATTGACGAAGATTTCCAGGTCCTGGCGGGCCGCATGGAATACCTTCAGCACCTTCGGGTCGGCCAGCAGCTCATACAGCGGCGACAGGTCGATGCCGGGGGCAAGCGGGTCGATGGCGGCGGCCTCATCCGGGCCGGCCACCTGAACCAAGCACAGTTCGGGCCAGTAGGTTTTTTCCCGCATGAATTCCGTATCGACGGTGACGTACTCGGCGTCACGGACACGGGCGATGAAGGCGGACAGGGCGTCGGTGGTGGTGATCAGGCTCATGGCCGGATGTGATACATCAGGCCATCGCCGCTGTCGAATGCGGATATCCGTCGGGCCGGCATGCAAAGACCCGTTTTCCGGGCCTAAATCCCGGCGATGCCGGGGCTGTCCCGCGCTTGCCGGCCTTGACAAGCCATGCCCGTCCGGTGTGGTGTGCGCTCTTCGTGCCGGAGGCTTTGCCGCCGGTGTCCCCTTTCTGTTGCCTGTTCGCATCTGGGATCGATCCGCCATGCACGCCTATCGCTCGCATAATTGTGGCCAACTCCGCCTGGACCATGCCGGTCAGACCGTCCGCCTGTCCGGCTGGATCAACCGCAAGCGCGACCATGGGCAGTTGCTGTTCGTCGATCTGCGCGACCATTTCGGCATCACACAGCTGGTCGTCGATACCTCCTCGCCGCATTTCAAGGTGCTGGAAGGTCTGCGCCTGGAATCGGTGGTGACCATCACGGGTGAAGTGGTGGCCCGCACGGGCGAGACGATCAACGAGAACCTGCCCACCGGCCATATCGAGGTGGTGGTGCGCGACGTGTCGGTGCAGTCGGCCGCCGATCCGCTGCCCTTGCAGGTCAATAGCGAGCAGGATGCCGGCGAGGAACTGCGCCTGCGTTACCGCTTCCTGGACCTGCGCCGCGAGAAGATGCAGAAGAACATCCTTCTGCGCTCCAACGTCATCGCGTCGGCCCGCCGCCGCATGATCGAGCAGGGTTTCGTGGAATTCCAGACCCCGATCCTGACGGCCAGCAGCCCGGAGGGTGCGCGCGACTTCCTGGTGCCGAGCCGTAACCATCCCGGCAAGTTCTACGCCCTGCCGCAGGCGCCGCAGCAGTTCAAGCAGCTGCTGATGGTGTCGGGCTTTGACCGGTACTTCCAGATTGCGCCCTGCTTCCGTGACGAGGACAGCCGCGCCGACCGTTCGCCGGGTGAGTTCTACCAGCTCGATTTCGAGATGAGCTTCGTCACCCAGGAAGACGTGTTCGCCGCCATCGAGCCGGTGATCCACGGCATCTTCGAGGAATTCAGCGGTTTCACGGGTACCAAGCGGGCCGTGTCCCCGTATCCGTTCGTGCGCATCCCGTACGCTGAATCCATGCTGAAATACGGCAATGACAAGCCGGACCTGCGCAACCCGCTGCTGATCACCGACGTGACGGAAGTGTTCAAGCGCGATGATGTGGAGTTCAAGGCCTTCAAGGGCGTGATCGAGAAGGGCGGCGTCGTCCGCGCCATCCGCGCGCCGTCGGTCAGCGACCGTCCGCGCAGCTTCTTCGACAAGCTGAACGACTGGGCCCGTGGCCTGGGCGCGCCGGGCCTGGGCTATATCCTGTTCGAAGCGGCGGGCGGCAAGGGCCCCATCGCCAAGTTCGTGCCGGAAGCCGCACAGGCAGCCCTGCGTGAACTGGTCGGTCTGAAGGATGGCGACGCGGTGTTCTTCGTCTGCGATCAGGTCGGCCCTGCCGCCAAGCTGGCCGGTCTGGCCCGCACCAAGATTGCCGAGGAATTGGACCTGATCGAGAAGGACACCTACAAGTTCTGCTGGATCGTCGATTTCCCGATGTTCGAATATGACGAAGAGCGCAAGAAGGTCGATTTCAGCCACAACCCGTTCTCCATGCCGCAGGGCGGACTGGACGCGCTGTTGAATCAGGACCCGCTGACCATCAACGCCTATCAGTACGACATCGTCTGTAACGGTGTGGAACTGTCGTCCGGTGCGATCCGCAATCACAAGCCGGAGATCATGTACAAGGCGTTCGAGATCGCCGGCTACCCGCCGGAGGTTCTGGAAGCCAAGTTCGGTGGCATGCTGTCGGCCTTCAAGCTGGGCGCCCCGCCGCACGGTGGTTCGGCCCCCGGTATCGACCGCATGGTCATGCTGCTGGCCGACGAGCCGAACATCCGCGAGGTCATCGTCTTCCCGCTGAACCAGCGCGCCGAAGATCTGCTGATGCAGGCCCCCAACGCCACCACCCCGGACCGGCTGAAGGAACTGCACATCAAGCTGGACCTGCCCAAGCCGAAGATCACGACGGCGGACCCCGCCTGAGAATGAAAAAGCCCGCCTCCAACGAGGCGGGCTTTTTTGTTTCGTAGGTCATGGTTGGTAGCGCGGATTTCGTGTGTGTTACTCCATCAAGGGGCACGCACTCTCCACCCCATATCGCTCAATCCGCAGCGTCTTCTCCGCCACGTTCCAGCGGTACAGCCGGTCAAAGGCGCATTCGGGCAGGTCGGGGATGGTGGGGCCGCCCAGGGCCTTGATGATGGCGGGCACCGTATTGGAATGGCCGACCACCAAGGCCACCTGACCTGGTTTCAGGGTCGCCAGCTTTTCCGCCGTCATGCGGATATGCGTCGGCATATCGCCGGGCGGGATGGGCACCACCTCCGGCGTCACGCCCGCCTGGGCCGCCGCGGGTGCTGCGGTGTCGCGGGTGCGGCGGGCGGGGCTGGTCAGGATCAGGGTGGGCGGGGTGGCGCGCAGCAGGCTGGCCAGGGCCTGGGCGCGGGCCTGTCCGTCGGGGGTCAGGCCGGGATCAGCCTCGGTCGATTTCTCCGCATGGCGGACCAAGACCACCTCTTGCGCCAGGGATGGCAGGGCCAGGGCGACGGTCAGGGCCAGTGCGGCGACGAGACGGATCATGCCTTTGCCTTTCGTTTGGCCGATAAGGGGTGATGCTGTTCCACCGCCTGTTTCAGGCGCTCGCCCACGACATGGGTGTAAATCTGCGTCGTGCCGATATCGGCATGGCCCAGCATCTTCTGTACCGAGCGCAGGTCGGCCCCATGGTCCAGAAGGTGGGTGGCGAAGCAATGGCGCAGGACATGGGGGCTGACCTTGGCGGGGTCCAGCCCGGCGCGGATGGCCAGTTCCTTCAGCAATTGTCCGAACCGCTGCCGCGTCAGGACACCGGCGGTGGCGCGCGAGGGGAAGAGATAGGCCTGCTGCTTGCCCTCCCGCCCCTTGGTCATGAAATAGGGCCGGTCGGGCAGATAGGCCGCGATGGCGTCGCGGGCCGGGGCCGACAGGGGCACCAGCCGTTCCTTACCGCCCTTGCCACGCACAATCAGGGCGCGGGTATCGCGGGTCAGGGCGCTCATGGGCAGGCCCACCAGTTCCGACACGCGCAGGCCCGTGGCGTACAAAACCTCCAGCAGGGCATTCAGCCGCCGTCCCTCCGGCGCGCCCAGCGCTGCCGCTGCCGTCAGCATGGCCGCCACATCACTTTCTGACAGGATTTTCGGCAGGGACCGGCCCTGTTTGGGCGTATCCAGAACGCTGGCCGGGTCTTCGGCCCTGTGCCCTTCCGACACCAGGAACTTGTAATATTGGCGCAGGGCCGACAGGCGGCGGGCCACGGTCTTGGCGGCAGATGCATCCTTGATGCGGGCGGCGGCCAGATGCTCCAGATATGCCCGCAAATCATCGCTGCTGGCCTGATCCAGGCTGGGCCGCTTGGCCTGTGTCAGGAACGACGCCACATCCGTCAGGTCGCGGCGATAGGCATCGCGCGTGTTGGGGCTGGCGGCGCGTTCGGCCACCATCATGTCCAGAAAGGCATCGACCCAGGGCGGCGGCGGGGCGGGGGCCTTGCGGGGCCGGCCCGGCCGTGCCTTTGCCGCCCCTGCTGTGGCCGCTGCCCCCGCCATCCTGGTCACGCCCCCGGCCGCAGCAGGCCGGCAATCGCCTCCGCCCCGATCTGGCGGGCCTGTTCGGACAGGCCGGCGCGGGTCAGATCGGTCAGGATGGCGGCGAGGTCGAAGGCCGGCGTGCCCACGGCCCCGTCACTGCCCAGCGCCGTAACGGCGTCCAGCAGAACCGCCCCCTTCACCTGACCCGGCGGGGCGCCGCCATCGGCCAGCGGCGGCAGCGGCGCATCCTTGCCGCCATGCAGGGCGGTCAGCAGGATCAGCACCTCTTCCGCCTTGTCGCGCGCGGTATCGCCGCCCAGGTCGCGGACCCAGCGGGCGCGGTCAAAGTCCGTCTCCCGCAGCAATCCATGGGCGGCGGCCAGCGGCCAGAGCCGGGCGAAGGCCCCTTCATCCTTCGACGCGTTGAAATCATCGCGCGCCAGATTGATCCAGGGGCCGGCGGCGGTGGCCTCCCCCTGCAACAGATGCAGGCGGGCCACCAGCGGCGCGATGGAGGCGAAACCGACCGTCAGGCGGAACTGCCGCGCCTCCTCCAGCAGCAGGGCGCCGTAAGCGCCCGCCTGCTGTTCGGTGGAACTGGCCAGCATCGCCACCTTGAACAGCCCGGCCTTGGCGGCGGGCGTCGGTTCGGCGCGCAGGGCCCGCAGCAACTGTGCCCGCAGCAGCGGCGTCGGCTTCTTGGCGGCGGCGATGGTCAGGGCCTTGGGATCGGCATCGGCCACCGCCTCATAGACCGACAGCAGGCCGGGACCGTCCAGCCCGCCCAGCGCCACGGCGCGTTCGGCGGCGGCCAGACGCTGCGGCACTGGCAGGGTAGCAAGCCGCGCCAAGGCGGCCAGCGGGCCGGGGCCGGCGATTTTGGTTTCCGGCGGGAAGGGCCGGCCCGATACCAGGATCAAGGCCAACTGCGTGGGCGTGGGTTCCAGAACGCCCTTCACGGGCGTTTTCACCGCGTTGGCGGCCCCTTCGGCCAGACGGGCGAACAGGTCGTCCTTGTCGCCCTGTTCGCGCATCAGGTCCAGGCCCAGAAAGACGCCATCCATCTGTCCATTGGCGATCTGACAGACGATCTGCCATTTCTGCCAGACGGGATGCTGGAACCGCGACAGCAGGCCCGGCACCTGATCACAGGCCGATTGCCGGTCACCCGCGAAGAAACGCATCTCCAGCCAGGCCAGCGCCGCCCCTTCATCCTCCAGAACGGCGGGGGCGACATTGCGCAGGGCATCGGCCCCGTCGGCATCGCCGATGCGCAGCAGCGCCTCGGTCCGCAGGGCCGCGAAATTCCGGGTCTTTTCCCCCGCACCCAAGCCGTCCGCACTGGTCAGCAGCAGGCTGCTGGTCATGGCGCGCAGTGCGGGGCTGGTCAGGCCGGCGGGGATGCCGGCCACCAGCGCCTCCACATCGGCGCGCGGCAGCCCGTGCCAGAGATCGGGCGGCAGGCCGCCATTGTCGGGGCCCAGGGTACCGGCCAGTTCCGGGTCCTGCGCCTTCAATTCCTCCACCATCACGCCCTTGGGTGAGCGGGCGTCGGCGGTGGGAGCCGCCGCTGCATCCGGGCTGGCGGCGGCATCCGTGCCGACCACATCGGGTGCGGGCGCCGGGTCCGTGGCGGGTGCCGGCGGGAACAGGGAGACAGGGGCGCCTGTGGGGATCGAGGGCACGGGCTCCGCCTGCTGCGCCAGCGCGGTGCCGGCCAGCAGCGTCAGGCCCAGGGCCGCAATTCCACCCAGGGGGCCACCCAGCCGGCGGTGCCGGTTACTTGAAACGGTCATTCGGGATCACCCGTTCCACCGGCTGCGAGGGGGCAGGCAGATCGACGCTGGCCAGCACGGCGAAACCGCCGACACCGACAAGCACAACGACCAGCAGCAGAATCTTCACCAGCATGCTCATGGAAAACAGGTCCCGAACCAGAATGACAGACAGTCGCATGGATAGAGGGTCCAGCCATGCGTCGGTGACCAGTGCCGGCTCCGCTTTTCCCTTGGCTCCCAGGGTTGGGTGACCCCACCCCCTCGTGCTATGGAAACGTCCGTTCCGGTGGCCTTGACCCGCACCATAGCGCCCGCGCCATGGGCTGGCAATCACGCCACCATCCGCCATCCCGGTTGTCCCCCGTCTGGGTATGCCGGCAAGCTGGACCTTGGAGCCCATGTCCGTGACGGTGCTGCCCATCCCCAAGACACTGGTGCTGATCGGCCTGATGGGGGCCGGCAAGACCAGTATCGGCAAGCGCCTGGCCGCCAAGCTGGGCCTGCCCTTCGTCGATGCCGATCACGAGATCGAGCGGGCCGCCGGCTGTACCATTCAGGAAATCTTTGACCGGTTCGGGGAAGCGGGCTTTCGCGACGGCGAACGCCGCGTCATCAGCCGGCTGCTGGATCAGCCGGTGCAGGTCCTGTCCACGGGCGGCGGCGCCTTCATGGATGAGGCGACGCGCCAGACCATCCGCGACCATGGCATCTCCATCTGGCTGCGCGCCGATCTGGATCTGCTGGTTCACCGTACCGCCCGGCGTGACCACCGGCCCCTGCTGCGCCAGGGTGATCCGCGCGTGGTTCTGGGCCGGCTGATGGATGTCCGCTATCCCGTCTATGCCCAGGCCGACCTGACCGTGGACAGCGACGACAGCCCGCCCGACGTCACCACCGACCGCGTCATCGTTGCCCTTCGCCAGTGGCTGGGCGATGCCGACAGCAGCGCCGCCTGACCGCCCGACAGCATCCGGAACCGACCATGACCCGCCCGAGCACCATCGTCCCCGTCGCCCTGGGTGACCGTTCCTATGACATCCATATAGGGCCGGGCCTGATCCGCAATGCCGGCACCCTGATCCGCGATGCGGTGGGCAACCGCCCGCTGGTGGTGCTGACCGACAGTGCCGTGGCCGACCTGCACCTGTCCCCCCTGCTGGACAGTCTGCGCGCCGCCGGGGCCAGGGTCATGGACCCGATCGTGGTGCCGTCGGGCGAGGCCAGCAAGGACATGGAGAAGCTGGGCGCGGTGATGGACGCCCTGCTGTCGCGCGGGATCGAGCGCAAGACGGTGCTGGTGGCGCTGGGCGGCGGGGTCGTGGGCGATCTGGGCGGCTTCGCGGCGGCCATCGCCCTGCGTGGCATCGACTTCGTCCAGGTGCCGACCACGCTGCTGTCCCAGGTGGACAGTTCCGTGGGCGGCAAGACCGGCATCAACAGCCGTCATGGCAAGAACCTGATCGGCGCCTTCCACCAGCCGCGTCTGGTCCTGGCCGATACCGACAGCCTGAAGACCCTGCCGAAGCGGGAAGTGTTGGCCGGTTATGCCGAGGTGGTGAAGTATGGCCTGATCGACCGTCCGGATTTCTTCACCTGGCTGGAAACCAACGGCAAGGCGCTGGTCGATGGCGACGATGCCCTGCTGACCGAGGCAATCCGGGTTTCGTGCGATGCCAAGGCCGATATCGTGGCCAAGGATGAACGCGAAGGCGGCCTGCGCGAGTTGCTGAACCTGGGCCACACGTTCGGCCATGCGCTGGAGGCGGAGGCCGGGTATGGCACGGCCTTGCTGCATGGCGAGTCGGTGGCCATTGGCATGGTCATGGCCTTTGACCTGTCGGTGCGCATGGGCCTGTGCCCCGCTGCCGATCTGGCGCGGGCGAAGGCGCATCTGTCGTCGGTCGGTCTGCCGGTGTCGGCGGCCCATCTGGGTGGTGGTGCCTGGACAGCGGAAAAGCTGGCGGCGCACATGGCCAAGGACAAGAAGGTCAAGGATGGCCGCGTCACCTTCATCCTGGCGCGCGGTATCGGCAAGGCCTTCCGCTGTGCCGATGTGGCGCTGGAGGATGTGAAGGCGGTTCTGGCGGCCTCGCTGGTGGGGTAAGGCGGGGGCGTCGCTCCCTCACCCTCCCAAACGCTTGCGCGTTCGGGCCCCTCCCTCTCCCGCAGGCGGGCGAGGGGCTAAAAATTCAGCCCTCGCCCATAAAGGTGGGAGAGGGAGGGGCCCAAGCCGGGAGGCTTGGGAGGGTGAGGGCGACATGCTCTCCTGCGCCTTCCACAGACCCGCTCTCTATGCTGGGTTGGTTTTGCCAAGCCGTTGGTTTACCTTCACCCATCGGTCCAGGGCGGGACCCACCATTCCGGGGTAGCGCATGTTCGCCATCATCGGCCTTGTCGGCGTGTTTTTCTGTGTGTTTGGCGGTTACGTCATCTTTGGCGGCAAGATGGCCATCATCATCGAAGCCATGCCGAAGGAGATTATGATCATCGGCGGGTCGGGCGTTTCGTCCTTCCTGATCACCAACTCCGCCCACACGGTCAAGGCGTCGGGCCGGGACATCAAGAAGATCTTCGCGGGTTCGCCCTTCCACAAGAAGGAATATATCGAGCTTCTGTCCCTGCTCTATCAGATCCTCAAGACCATGAAGAGCAAGGGCGTGCTGGCGATTGAGCAGCACATCGAAAAGCCGCTGGAAAGCAACATCTTCAACGCCTATCCCGCCGTGATGAAAAGCAACACGACGGTGAAGTTCATCTCTGACTATCTGCGCATGTATTCCATCGGCGTCGATAACCCGATGGAAATGGAAAGCCTGATGGAAGCCGAGATCGACAAGATGAAGCATGAGGACCAGCATTCGTCCCATGCCATCCAGGGCCTGGCCGACGCATTGCCCGCCCTTGGCATCGTGGCCGCCGTGCTGGGCGTGATCAAGACCATGGCCTCGATCTCCGAACCGCCGGAAGTGCTGGGCAAGCTGATCGGCGGCGCGCTGGTCGGTACCTTCCTGGGCATCTTCCTGGCCTATTGTCTGGCCGCCCCCATTGCCGGGCGCCTGAAGGGCATCGCGGAAGAGGACAGCCTGTTCTATGGCGTGATCAAGACGGCGGTGGTGGCCCATCTGGGCGGATACGCCCCACAGGTCTCCATCGAAGCGGCCCGAAAAAAGGTGCCCTCGGAATACATGCCCGACTTCAACGAGTTGGAAGAACTCCTCTCCCAGATCAGTTAAGACACCCTCGTTACAGCAAACCCGGCCCCGGCAACGGCGGCCGGGTTTTTTGTTGCTGTGCGGCATGTCTCCGCCGGCGGAAAAATTTGGAACAAGCGTTTAAATCCCTCTGGAAACCGGCATCGGAAAGCCCCAAGCTATCGTCAACAAGACTGTGGAAAACACAGGTGACGGATACGCTTGGGAGGAAGATCCGAATGCTCGCTGGTTTGATGATGGACCGTCCGCTGATGATCATCGGTCTGCTGCGGCATGCCGCGCAGAATTATGCCGATCAGGTGATCACGTCGCGTTTCGCGGGCGAGGCGGCGCACCGCTATACCTGGAAGGATGCCTGGCACCGCACCGCGCGGCTGGCCCATGCGATGGATGCGCTGGGTGTGAAGCCGGGGGATCGGGTGGGCACCCTGGCCTGGAACGACCATCGGCATCTGGAACTCTACTATGCCCTGCCGGGTGTCGGTGCCGTCTGCCACACGGTCAATCCGCGCCTGTTCCCCGACCAGATCACCTATATCGTGAACCATGCCGAGGATCGGTTCCTGTTCGTCGACCCCATGTTCCTGCCGCTGGTCGAAAAGCTGTGGCCTTTCTTCAAGGGGGTCGAAGGCGTGGTGGTGATGACGCGGGCCGAACTGATGCCGGCCAGCAGCGTGATCCCCCATCTCCATTGCTATGAGACCCTGCTGTCCACGCAGCCCGATACCTATGACTGGCCGGAGTTTGACGAGAACACGGCCTGCGGCCTTTGCTATACCTCGGGCACCACGGGCAATCCCAAGGGCGTGCTGTATTCCCATCGCTCCTCGGTCCTGCATGCCTATGGCGTGCTGACGGCGCCGGGGCTGGATGTGCGGGCGGCGTCCAGCATTCTGGTGGTCGTGCCCCTGTTCCATGCCAATGCCTGGGGCTACCCCTATTCTGCCGCCATCGTGGGGGCCAAGATGGTGCTGCCCGGTCCCAAGCTGGACGGCAAAAGCGTCTATGAGTTGATGGAACAGGAACAGGTCAGCATCTCCTCGGGCGTGCCCACGGTCTGGCTGGGTCTGCTGGCGCATATGCGCGCCACGGGGGCGAAATTCAGCAGCCTGAAGAATGTGACGGTCGGCGGTTCCGCCCTGCCGCGCGCCATGCTGGAGGAATTTGAGCTGACCCATGGCGTGGCCTGTGTCCAGGGCTGGGGCATGACGGAATTGTCGCCCGTCGGGTCCGTCGGCGCCCTGTCCCAGGCCGAAGCGGCCCTGCCCGTGGAACAGCAGCATGACGCCAAGCTGCGGGCCGGACGCCCGCTTTATGGTGTGGAAATGCGCGTCATCGGCCCCGATGGCCAGGATCAGCCGCGCGACGGCCATTCCTATGGCGAGCTGGTGGTGCGCGGGCCGTGGATCACGCGCGGCTATTACAAGGATGACAAGGCCAATGAGAACGCCTTCACCCCCGATGGCTGGTTCAAGACCGGCGACGTGGCCGTGATCAGCGATGACGGCGCCATGAGCATCGTGGACCGCGCCAAGGACGTGATCAAATCGGGCGGCGAATGGATCAGTTCCATCGATCTGGAAAATGCCGCCATGGGCCACCCCTCGGTGCAGGAGGCGGCGGTGGTGGGTGTGCCGCATCCGCGCTGGGTCGAACGGCCCCTGCTGGTCATCGTGCCGCGCGCCGGGCATGAACCGGACAAGACGGCTCTGATGCGCCATCTGGAAGGCGAGGTGGCGAAATGGTGGCTGCCTGACGATATTGTCTTCGTGCCCGAACTGCCGCATTCGGCCACGGGCAAGCTGTTGAAGACGGAACTGCGCAAGCGTTTCCTGAACCATCCCCTGCCATCAACGGGGGCGGCGGCGGAGTGATACCAACGGTAAAATCCTTTGACCGTTGGTGCGGCGGGGACTGCCGCCGCGCGGCCCGGCGATTGAGGGGACATGAAATCATGATGCGTCACGCGGGAAAAGTGGCATTTCACATCGCGTGACGTGAAGCAGTTCACAGGGGCATCCTGTCATTTGGCGGCTATCGTGTGGGGAGTGCGCAACCCAAAATGGCCGCTTCATGAAACCGGACCCTATTGCCGCCCTTATCGGCGCTGTTGACGGTATGCAGGCGCGGGTCGCCCTGGCGGGTGACCGCGCGCTGCTGCGTCAGATTGTTGGGGCGGATGCGGCACAGATGCTGGCCGATGTGCCGGCATCTGCCCGTGGCGTTCTTGTCTCCGCACAGGTGGAGGGCCGGTTGAACGCGGTCCGGCGGACGCATCCCGATGCCGTCACCCTGCTGATGGGGGAGGATATGCGGACCACGGGTCTGCTGGTCCTGGACTGGCCGGTCCAGGGGCCGGTGACGCTGCTGGAATTCCTGTTTCTGCCGCATTTGCGCGGGCAGGGGCGGGGGGCACGGCTACTGTCGGCCCTGACCAACCTTGCCGATGCACAGAAGCAGTCCATCCGCGCCACCCTGTTTTATGACAGCCGGGCCCGCCACCTGCTGTCGCGTGCGGGCTTTACCAAGGTTCGCGACGACGGCACGGAGATCCTGATGGAACGCCGAGTTTAGCCTATCCCTGGCGCAGGCGGCGCAGCAGGGTCTGGCTGGCCTTGCCATCCACGGGCAGGCCTACGGATTTCTGATAGGCGCGGATGGCCGCGACCGTCCGTTTGCCCAGGAACCCGTCGGCCTTGCCCTTCTGCAAGCCCAGCTTGATCAGGCGGGTCTGGATTTCGCGCACGCCCGCCTGATCGACGGGGATGGCGCGGGCACCGGTGCCTGCGGCAGCGCCGCTGATCATCGCCGCCACAGGGCCGGCGGCGGTCGGGGCGGCCCCATCCTCATCATCGTCCCCATCCTGGTCACTGCGGGGCAGGACGCCGGACACGGTGGACCGGCGGATGGTGGCGCTGCCCGGTGGGCCGCCCAGCATGCCGGCAGGCGGACCTTCCGCCACTTCCACATTGCGGCCCCCGGCATCCAGGCGGCGCAGGGCCTGACGGGCGCCGGGGTCGCCGGCCTCCGCCGCCTGTCCATACCAGGCCCGTGCCGCATCCAGGTCGGGCGCGCCGTCCACGCCCTGTTCATAGAGCGTGCCCAGCATATAAAGCGCGCGGGCCACGCCGGCATCGGCGGACTGCTGGAACCAGCGTGCGGCCTCTCCCGTATCCCGCTCCACACCATAGCCTTCGGTGTAGAGCAGGCCCAGATCGAACGCCGCCTCGGCATGGCCCATTTCGGCAGCCTTGCGATACCAGTTGGCGGCCTGTTCCATATCGTCGGGGATGCCGATATCGCCCCGGAACAGCTCTGCCAGGGTCCAGGCGGCATCGGCGTCGCCCTTGGCCGCCGCCTGTCCGTACCAGTAGATGGCGCGGCGCAGATCCTGCGCGCCGGTCGGCGTCTGTGACGTCAGGGCATCGGCCAGGGCCATCTGCGAATCGGCGTCGCCTTCCCGCGCCTTCCCTTCCAGCGCCTTCAATTCCGGGTCGGTCCCGGCGGGCAGCAGGGCCGGAACCTGCGTGCCGGCAGCCAGGGCCGCAGCACCGCCGGCCGCTGCCGCGGCACCCGCGGTGGCGGCACCGGCCTTGCGGCGTGGCTTGCTGGGGGCTGCCGCCGGTTTGGGCGCGGTGGTGGCCGGCTTCTTCACGGTGGGCTTCACCGGCTTCTGCACCGTCGGCTTCTTCACCTCCTGCGCCGCAGCAGGGGCTGCGGCGGGGGCCAGTGTCAGGCCCGACAGCAGCAAGGGGGCCAGAAGGGCGGGAACGAATCGGCGCAAGGGGCGGGCGGCGTATTTGGGCATTCTTCGCGTATCCGGGCGGAGCCGGTCTTTCAGCCACAAGAGGTGGTAGGATGAAGGCGACACTAACACGATTACCAGCGCCTGCCAGTGGTTCCGCAGCAAGGGGCGCAGCCTTTCGCGAAGCTATTGCACAGCGATGGCAAACTGACTATGGTGCGCGCCGCCCGTCAGACGGGACAATGTTGGGGCGTCGCCAAGCGGTAAGGCAGCGGTTTTTGGTACCGCCATTCCCAGGTTCGAATCCTGGCGCCCCAGCCACCCCTCCTCTCCCTGTTCTCCGCGATCAAGCTTGGCACGCCGTGGCGTCCCATCTTCCGCATATATGCGACCGGTCATCTTGCGGTTCAGGTCGTTCGGGGGGAAAATCACGGTAGGAGGAATAGATAAAATTTTGTATACTTGTCCGATGGTGGATAGTGAAATCTATGCCTTTGGGGTATAAGCCCCTTTAATGGCCGATTAACCACCATCGCAGGCAAAGGCCGGTACTGGCACATTCCAAGCGGAAGGGCGCAAGGGCAACTTCATGAATCGCCAACCGAATGCACCGAAACGCGACTGGGTCCGGGTAAAACCGGGCGAGCGTTCGTCTGCCACTGCGATGAATGAAAAGCCCGAGTATGACGATCAGAAGCTGCTGACGCTGCTGCAAAGCGCCAAGCGCGAGGTGCAGGGACTGCGCCTGATCCATCTGCATATGTCGCTTCTGAAGGATAAGAGCCAGCTTGACCTGATCTCCATCAAGCGGGCCATGCAGGAAACCGCTGATCAGTCCGCCTATCTCCAGCTTTTCTCCCTGTCCAACGACGACGTCATCGTCCTGTACAAGGGCATCAAATTTTCCCTGATCTCTGACGTCTGTTCCAAGATCGAAAAGCTGATGCTGTCGCGCACCTCCATGGTGAAGCGCAATCCCTATGGGGAAGACAGCCTCTATTCCATCATGGAACTGTCGCTGAACTTCGTGAACGTGATCCGGTTCATCGAAGGTCTGGCGCGGGAGAGCAATGCCGACGCGGCCAAGGCGGAGACGAAGCCGCCCATCACGCTGGAAGAGCTGGGCAAGATCGAACGCGCCGTGCAGATGTTCGACCTGTCACCCTTCATGCTGAACCAGCCGGTGGTCGATATCACCAATGGTGAACAGAACCAGTTCGAATATTTCGAACTGTATATCGCCATCAAGGCGCTGGAAGAACGGCTGTCACCCAATTACGACATCACCGCCAACAAGTGGCTGTTCAGCTACTTCACGGCCAATCTCGATAATTCGGTGCTGAAGGCGCTGAATTACGGTGTGGATTTCCTGCGCGGTCGGCGCATCGGGTTGAACCTGAACCTGTCCACCATCATGTCGGCCTCGTTCGTGAAGTTTGACGAACGTCTGACGGCGGACCTGCGCGGCAATGTGATCCTGGAGATCAACAAGGCCGATCTGGTGGAGAATATCGACACCTATAAGGAGGTGGTCGATTTCGCCTCTTCCAAGGGGTACCAGATCTGTATCGACGGGCTGAATGATTTCTGGGTCACGCATATGGATCTGGAATATATGGCCTGCGACTATGCCAAGATCTTCTGGAACGACGAAATGGACATGATGTCGGACCATGAGTTCGAGGTCTTTTCCGAAAAGATCAAGGCGCAGAGCAATTGCCGGTTCATCCTGGCCCGCTGCGGCTCGGTATCGGGCCTGATGTTCGCGGAAAAGGCGGGCATCCAGATGGTCCAGGGCCGTATCGTCGACAATATCCTGCGCAAGGGCGTGCTGCTGCGCGACGCCATCAAGAGCGCCAAGATGATGAATGATTGATGGCAGTTGCCGACCGTCTGTAACGTGGGCCGGCAAGGTTACAGGGGTCTGTCCATTTCCAATCCGATACATCCCGGAAATCCAGATAAGGGTTCGTCAACCCACCCTTTGGGTGATATGGTTCGTGTCGCAAAAAGGGGCGGGCGGGTTATACTGGCCGTTGCAATGATCGCGGAAGATGGGGACCGGGTCAGCCCGGATGGTTTCAGTGTCTGAAAGAAGCGCGACAGAAGGCCAAGGCAAGGACCAGGGTGACCAGAAGGGCGACACCAGCACCCATTTCCTGTTCACCTCCAAGGTCTTTCAGCTTCCGGGCGGCTATTTCGCGCTGTCCAAGGATAATAACGACCCCGTCCTCAATGTTCATCTGGGCGATGTCTGGGGGAAAATTCCCTTCCGCACCCTGCGCGAGAGTTTTCAGATCGAAGACAAGAGTGACGATGCACGTCTGCTGACCATCGTCGAGAAGGGGCTGAAATTCGTCAAGGAAATCCGTCCGGGCGACAGCATTCCGCGCGAATTGCTGGACGGTTCGGCGTCGTGGCGGGTGGATGAACGTCACCTGACCATTGCCCGTGGCCGCCTGACGCTGCAGCTCGTCTCCTGGATCACGGGCCGTGAGTCCATGATCACCGACCGGTTCCAACTGGAACAGATCGTGGAAGACCCGCAGACCAAGCAGAAGGCCCAGGAGGCCTTCTCCAAGCTGGCCAAGCAGTTCGGCCTGCCGGATGACCGCAAGCAGGAGATGGTCGACAAGGTCGATTATCTGGCCCGCGAGCTGTCCTATATCGAGGCGCTGCGCGACCGCTATTCGCATGTTCAGAAGATCATGTCGAAGCTCGGTCAGGCCAAGCGCACCTTCAAAGGTGAGGGGCAGGTGGTGGCCGATGTGGGGCGCATGCAGGCGCTGGCCAAGACCCCGGTCGCCAATTTTGACGATATCTTTGACCAGGTGGATGGACAGACGGCCGAAGTGATGGCCATGCTGCGCACCTTCGACGCCCAGGTCGCCTTCATCCGGCGCATGCGCGACGAACTGCACACCATGTTGATGGTGTGGGACGAAGTGATCGAAATGTGGGACGGCAACGATATCGACAAGGAACCGGAAACCGAAAACCGGTTGAAGCGGACCTATCAGTTCCTGGCCAAGAACTTCCTGATCAGCAAGGTCTGGCAGCGCGGCGGTTGAGCCGTCGACCTTATCCGATCCCCTGATATCTCCGCAGATAAGGGCGCCACCGGCGCCCTTTTTATTTACCTGAGTTTAGTGGAGAATAGGCAGCGCCCAGCCCGATGGATACGGGATAGGCCCTGACCGGTTTGGGCATTTCTGCGCGACCGGGCACGCCACCTCTGATGCTATACCCACCTGATATTCGATCAGGTTCCACTTAAGTAACTGATATTAAATAGTTAACCGTGATTTCACATATTTTAACAGTGAAAAGTCGCGGTTGTTTCATAATCAACATTAGTTATACGTTAAAAATCCGTATTGACAGCACATCAAGGTCAGTACAAAGTCCATTTCACCGATAGGGATTAACCCGACGGTCGCGGCAATTTGATCGCGCAGCTTGCGCCGCGTCACCAAACGCTAAAGCGCCACGAACCATGCTTCGTGGCAGCCGCCTGATGGATGAAGGAGTTTCCACGATGAAATGGTTCAAGCGTGTCGCCATCACCACCGCCGCCCTGGTTGGCCTGGCCGTGTCGCCCGTGTGGGGCAGTGGGCAGATCCTGAACGTCTCCTACGACCCGACCCGCGAACTCTATAAGGAGTTCAACACCGCCTTCGCCAAGCATTGGAAGGCGACCACGGGCGAGGATATCGAGATCAAGGCCTCGCATGGCGGTTCGGGCAAGCAGGCGCGCTCTGTCATTGACGGGCTGGACGCCGATGTCGTGACCCTTGCACTGGCCTCTGATATCGATGCGATCGCCGAGAATACGGACCTGCTGTCCAAGCAGTGGCAGGCCAAGCTGCCCTATAATTCCACGCCCTATACCAGCACCATCGTGTTCCTGGTCCGCAAGGGCAATCCCAAGGCCATCAAGGATTGGGACGATCTGATCAAGCCGGGCATCCAGGTGATCACGCCGAACCCCAAGACCTCGGGCGGGGCGCGCTGGAACTATCTGGCGGCCTGGGGCTATGCCGCCGATAAGAATGGCGGCGGCGATGCGGCCGGCAAGGATTTCGTGGCCAAGCTGTTCAAGAACGTGCCCGTGCTGGATACCGGTGCGCGCGGTTCCACCACCACCTTCGTACAGCGTGGCATCGGCGATGTCTTGTTGGCCTGGGAGAATGAAGCGTTCCTGGCCATCAATGAACTGGGCGCCGACAAGCTGGAGATCGTGGTTCCCTCTGTCTCCATCCTGGCCGAACCGCCGGTCGCCGTTCTGGACAAGAATGTTGACCGCAAGGGCACCCGCAAGGTGGCTGAAGCCTACCTGACCTATCTCTACACCCCCGAAGGGCAGGAGATCGCGGCCAAGAACTATTACCGTCCGCGTCTGCCGGCCCTGGCGCAGAAATATGCGACGCAGTTCCCCAACATCAAACTGTTCGACATCACCAAGTTCGGCGGTTGGGCCACGGCCCAGAAGACCCACTTCGCCGATGGCGGTGTGTTTGACGAGATTTACAAGCCCGGTCAGTAATAAGGCCGTTAACCACTGCACCCTTTGTGGTGGTGGCAAACCAGACTAGTCTGACCCCCAGCCATCCCCGCCGGACCCGACAGGACCGGCGGGGCATGCGCGTCAAAACAGGGGGGTGGTCATGGACAGGAATTTCGCCTTGCCTTCATTGCCTTCCCTTCGCCGTTCGGCGGGTGCCACCCTTGGGGGCGCAGCATGAGCGGTGCTTCCGGCTTCTCGCTGTTTAAACGGCGCAACCGCTCCATCATTCCGGGCTTTGGCCTGACGCTGGGCATCACGCTGACCCATCTGACCCTGATTGTGCTGATCCCGCTGGCGGCCCTGATGATCCGCCCGTGGGATATCGGCCTGTCCGGCTTCTGGCATCAGGTGACGGAAACGCGCGTGCTGGCCGCATTGCGCCTGTCCTTCGGCGCGGCGTTCGTGGCGGCGGCGATCAATGCCGTTTTCGGGCTGGCCGTCGCCTGGATGCTGGTGCGCTATGATTTCTGGGGCAAGCGGGTGGTGGATGCCATTGTCGATCTGCCTTTTGCCCTGCCCACGGCGGTGGCCGGCATCGCGCTGACCTCTCTCTACGCGCCCAATGGCTGGGTGGGGCAGTATCTGGACCCGCTGGGCATCAAGGTCGCCTATACGCCGCTGGGCGTGGTGGTGGCGCTGACCTTCATCGGCCTGCCCTTTGTGGTGCGGACCGTACAGCCCGTCCTGGAGGAACTGGATACGGAGCTGGAGGAGGCGGCGGCCTGTCTGGGCGCCACGCGGCTCGAGACCTTTATCCGCGTCATCTTCCCCGTGATCTTCCCGGCCCTGCTGACCGGTTTTGCCCTGGCCCTGGCGCGGGCGGTGGGGGAGTACGGATCGGTGATCTTCATCGCCGGCAACATGCCGATGGTGTCGGAAATCGCGCCGCTGCTGATCGTGATCAAGCTGGAACAGTTCAATTATGCCGGTGCCGCCTCTGTCGGTATCGCCATGCTGATCCTGTCCTTCATCATGCTGCTGGTGATCAATCTGTTGCAGCGCTGGTCGCGCCGCTGGGCGGGGGTGTGAGATGAGTGGACATGCCCCCAAATCCCGCGTGACGGTGGCCGAACCCGGCTGGGTCAAGGCGCTGATCATGCTGGCGGGCCTGGGCTTCCTGGGCTTTTTCATCCTGCTGCCGCTGGCGGCTGTGTTTACGGAAGCGCTGCGCCGGGGCCTGGGCGCCTATTTCGAGGCGCTGGTGGAACCGGACGCGCTGGCGGCCATCAAGCTGACCCTGCTAGTCGCGGTCATTGCCGTGCCCGTGAATGTGGTGTTCGGGGTTGCCGCCGCCTGGGCCATCGCCAAGCATAAGTTTCCCGGCAAATCCCTGTTGCTGACCCTGATCGACCTGCCTTTCTCGGTCAGTCCCGTCATTTCCGGTCTGGTCTATGTGCTGCTGTTCGGCGCGCACGGCCTGATGGGACCATTCCTGCGTGAACATGGGGTGCAGGTCGTGTTTGCCGTGCCGGGCCTGGTGCTGGCCACCATGTTCATCACTTTCCCCTTTGTGGCCCGCGAACTGATCCCGCTGATGCAGGCACAGGGCGTGGAGGAGGAAGAGGCGGCGATCACGCTGGGCGCCAGCGGCTGGCAAACCTTCCGCCGCGTAACCCTGCCCAATATCCGCTGGGGTCTGCTTTATGGCGTGCTGCTGTGTAATGCCCGCGCCATGGGGGAGTTTGGGGCCGTATCGGTCGTGTCCGGCCATATTCGGGGGGAGACCAACACCATGCCCCTGCATGTGGAGATCCTCTACAACGAGTATAATTTCGTGGCCGCCTTTGCGGTCGCCTCGCTGCTGGCCATCCTGGCCCTGGTGACGCTGGTCGCCAAATCGTTGCTGGAATGGCGCCACGGCGCCGAACTGGCCGCCACCGCCCGCCGCCATTGATGGGAACGGACCCATGAGCATCAATATCAAGAACCTGACCAAGCGTTTCGGCGGCTTTGCGGCTGTGGACGGGATTGACCTGGATATCCAGTCCGGGGAACTGATGGCCCTGCTGGGTCCCTCGGGATCGGGCAAGACCACCTTGCTGCGCATGATCGGCGGCCTGGATTATGCCGATGAAGGCACCCTGCTGATCGAGGGGGAGGATGCGACGGTGTCGGAGCCGCATGCGCGGCGCGTCGGCTTCGTGTTCCAGCATTACGCCCTGTTCCGGCATATGAGCGTGTTTGAGAATGTGGCCTTCGGCCTGCGTGTCTCCCGCCGCAAGCCCAAGATTTCCGACGCCGACATCCGCACCCGCGTCATGAACCTGCTGGAACTGGTGCAGCTGGCGCCCCTGTCGGGCCGCTATCCCAACCAGCTGTCAGGCGGGCAGCGGCAGCGTGTGGCGCTGGCCCGTGCGCTGGCCACCGAACCGCGCGTGCTGCTGCTGGATGAGCCGTTCGGCGCGCTGGACGCCAAGGTGCGCAAGGAACTGCGCCGCTGGCTGCGTGACATCCACAAGGGCATGGGGGTGACGACGGTGTTCGTGACCCATGACCAGGAAGAGGCGCTGGAACTGGCCGACCGTGTCGCCATCCTGAACAAGGGGCGCATTGAACAGGTGGGCACCCCAGCAGAGGTCTATGACAACCCGGCCTCGGCCTTTGTCTGCGATTTCCTGGGCGGCGGCACGCGGCTGGACTGCGTGGTGGCCGACGGGGCGGCGGTCATTGCCGGTGCGCGGGTGCCGGTGGTCAATGAATTGCCGCCGCCGGGTCCGGCCACGGCCTATATCCGCGCCCATGATATTGATCTGGCGGAACCGGGAGAGGCGGGGACCCTGTCCGCCACCATCCGCCTGATCCAGCCCGTGGGGCCGCAGCTGCGTCTGGATTTGAACCTGAATGGCAAGGTGGTGGAAGCGGTCCTGGACCGCCACGCCACCACCACACCGCTGACGCCGGGACAGACCGTCTCGCTGCGCCTGCGCCGGGCCAATGTCTATGCGGGGTAATGTCAGCGGCGGCCCAGAGCAGGGCCGCCGCTGATCCTCATCAGAACTTCGTGGACAGCGAGATGCCGACGGTGCGCGGGTCGCTCACCACCGGGGCCATGAAGTTCTCGATCACGCCCTTCACGTTCTGCTCGTCCGTGATGTTGCGGGCGAAGACGGCAACTTCATACTTGTCGTCCGGGGCCTTGTAGCCCAGGCGCAGACCACCCTCGAAATCACCCTTGCTGTAGAATTCAGCGGATTCATACAGCACAAAGTTGGTCTTGCCCGTCACGCTCCAGTCGGTGAAGGCGAACAGGGTGCCGCCATCGGCCAGCGGGAAGTCGTACCGCGCCGTGAAGTTCAGGATATATTCCGGCGCGTTGGGGAACGGGTTGCCGTCGATCAGGGCGCGACCGCTGACCAGCGGGTCCTTGACCGTGCAGACGCTGATGGGGGCGCAGACGCTGGAGGTCACGCTCTTGTCGTTGATCTCCGTGTCCGTGTAGGTCACGCCGGCGGTCAGGACCAGATCGCGCGTCACCTGCAATTCGGCGTCCAGTTCGAAGCCCTTGGCCTCGCCCTTGTTGCCATTGAACAGGCGGGCGGTGCCGTTGGCGTCGAACGCCGTCAACTGGATGTCGTTGACGGTGTAGGTATAGACGGCACCGTTCAGGCGCAGCTTGTCATTCAGCAGCGTGCTTTTCACGCCCGCCTCATAGGAGATGATGGTCTCCGAGGTGGCGGTGGTCGGCGGGCCGTTGAAGGACACGGTGCGGCCCTGGATGGTGGGGCCACGGAAGCCACGGGCGACGCGGGCGAAGACGGCGGCATCGTCGGTGACGTTATAGAACAGGCTGGCGTCCCAGCTGACCTCGTCATCCTTCAGACGGACATAGCGAGTACCGGTATAGGCCGTCTGAACCTGCGCGGTACCGTTCTCAATGGAGCGGAAGGTGCCAGCGGTCAGGGCCTTCAGCACATTCATCTTCTTGTCGTCTTCGGTATAGCGCACGCCACCCGTCAGCTTCAGGTCTTCCGTCAGCTGATAGCCGGCCTGGCCGAACAGGGCCCAGCTTTCATTACGGTTGCGCAGCGTGACAAAGCCGCTGGCGCCGCCAGTTTCAAAGAAACGGTAGGGGCGGAAGGAGAATTGTTCGTCGGAATTGAAATAGAAGCCGCCGACCTGCCAGTTCAGCGGGCCATCGGTGTCGCTGGCCAGACGCACTTCCTGCGTCCACTGGTCCAGGTCATCGATATTGCCCTGGCTTTCGGCGGCGTTCAGGGGCAGGCCGTCCGTGTCGCCACGGGAATAGCCGTCCGTCGTCTCATAGGCGGTGATTGAGGTCAGGGTGACAGCGCCCAGATCATGGTCGATCTTCAGCGACGAACCCCAGCCATCATATTCCTGGTTGTTATTGTCGCCGTCATTATAGGCGACGGTGCGCTTGCGATAATTGGCGTTCAGCTTGTTCGAGCCCTTGGTCAGGGCATTGCCCCGGAACAGGGACGAGGTGCCGCCCAGGTCGCGGCCATGGATGTTCAGCAGGGCGCTGGTGTCATCGGACGGGGTCAGCAGGAACTGCAGCCGCGCGGCCACATCCTGATAGCCGCCCAGATCGCGGCCCGTGGTGGCGTTGCGGACATAATCGTCGCGGCGCTGATACATGACCGAGGCGCGGGCCGACAGCTTGTCCTCCACCAGCGCGCCGCCGAAGCCGGCATCCATGGTCAAGGTGTTGTAGGTGCCCAGCGACAGGGCGGCGCGACCGGACGTATCCTGGCTGGGCGCGATGCTGTCGAACTTCACGATGCCGGCGGTGGTGTTGCGACCGAACAGCGTGCCCTGCGGCCCGCGCAGCACCTCCACCTGGCGCACGTCGAACAGCGGGCTGCTCTTCAGCACCACGTTCTCCATCACCACCTCATCGATGACGACGGAAACCGGCTGCGAGGCGCCCAGATAGAAGTCGTTATTGCCCAGGCCACGGATATAGAAGCGCGGGAAAATGCGGCCCGTGGAGGTTTCGGCGTACAGGCCCGGCACCTTGGCGGACAGGGCCAGGATATCGGCACCGCCGGCCAGCAGATCGCGCAAGCCCTCGCCCGAAATGGCGGCGACGGACATCGGCACTTCCTGCAGGTTCTCGGCCCGGCGCTGCGCCGTCACGATGATCTCTTCCAGCGTGTCGGTGCTGGTCTGGGCCAGGGCGGCCATCGGCGTGGCCAGCGTGACGGCGGACAGGCCCGCCAGCAGGGCGTGCTTCAAGGTGGACTGCATGATCCGTTCTACTCTCTCTCACAATGTCTCGATCGACGCAGGAGCGGGGCTGTATCCCCATCCCGGTCCCGCGTGATCGCGCAGTCATAGATCGAACGTCAGAGAGGTGAACGGTCGTTGCGATGAAAGTTCCGTGACGCCGGGTTCGGGCAGATGCCATTCCCTAGGCGCCGCCTGGATTTCGCAACTGCGTAATGAAACCCCTGCAGGGCCGTTGTGCAGTGCGGTAATGTGTTGAAACGGCAACAAGTGTCTGAATGCAGTCACTTACCCACAGAGCCGCGGCGACTCGTACGCGTGTTTCAGTCGAACCGCAGACGGACCTGACCGGGGTCCAGGGCCACGATATGGGCGGGGCGATCCTCCACCCAGCCGTGCACCGAAAATACACCCTGCATGCCGATCTCCAGCCCGTCCGGGCCGGTGCAGGCAAAACAGGCGCCGGTGCGTGACAGGTTGACGGTTTCACCCCGGATGACGCGGCCCTCCAGGGTCAGCAGCGCCGTGCTGCGCACAGGCACGCGGGGGAAACGGCGGCGGTCGCCGACGGGGCGCTTGCTTCGCGTGGTGGGGGCGGGTTCATCGTCGCGATGGGCCAGCCATTCGGCCATATCCACCCAGCGCTGGCTTTCATCAGGGTCATCGGTATTCAACGCCGCCTGCCAGCAGGCGATCAGCTTGGCGTTCAACACCTCATCCGGGATCGGGCCGGTGCTATCGACCGTCGTCGCCGGTTCCATCGTTGCCACCTGCATCGCTGTCCCATCCGGTGCCAAGCGGCTTCCCACGCCTATCACGCGTGGGAAGCCTTTCCTTATATATCTACAACAGACAGGCGCAGTTGTCGTCAATCAATCCTAAGGACAGGTGCAGCGGGCTGACCCAAAGCGCGCCAGGTGCCAATGAAGCCCAAGGTCAGGGTGATGGCAGTACAAATCAAGGCGGTGCTGATTACCGCCCAGGGCATGAAGACAAACGGGAAGTCCATCACTTCGCTGACCACGATCCAGGCGACGATGGTGCCCAGAAGGCCGGCAATACCCGCCGTGATCAGGCCCAGCAGACCGTATTCCAGCAGGAAGGCGCGCAGGACGGTCGCCCGCGTGGCCCCCAGCACCTTCAGCACCACGGCATCATAGACGCGGCGACGATGCCCGGCGGCAACCGCACCGGCCAGGACCAGGGTGCCGGCCAGCAGCGTCACCGCCGCCGTCAGGCGCACGGCCAGACCGACATTGACCAGGATCTCTGACACTGTCTCCAGCGCGTCCTTCACGCGCACCGCGCTGATATTGCTGAACTTCACGGCCACGTTGCGTTGAACCGCCGGTTCCGCCGCCACCGGCGCGCGCACCGTGGCCAGATAGGTCTGGGGTGCCGATTCCAGGACACCGGGGGAGAAGACCAGGGTGAAGTTGATGGTGATCGTGTCCCAGTCCAGTTCCCGGACCAAAGCCACCTCGCCCTCGATATCGCGACCCAGGACATTGATGGTCATGGTGGCGCCAGGGCCGATGCCGAAGCTTTCGGCGATCTCCTTGGACACGGCCAGCTTGGGCGGGCCCTGATAATCGGCGGGCCACCATTCACCGGCCAGCACCTTGTCGTTGGCCGGCGCTTGCGCCTGCCAGGTGATGCCGCGGTCGCCGTTCAGGACCCAGGAATATTCCTTGGTCTTCAGGGCCTTTTCCGCCTCTTCCCCATTGATGGCCACGATGCGGGCGCGCAGGTTGGGGGTGAGCGCCAGATCCTCGGTCCCCGGCACAGCCAGCACGGTCTGGCGGAATTCCTCCACCTGATCGGGCTGGATATCGACGAAGAAGAAGGCCGGCGCGTTGGTGGGCAGGCGGTCGGAAACCTCCTTCTGGAAATTCGCTTCGATCAGGGCGATGGCGACCAGAACCGTCAGCCCCAGACCCAGCGACAGGACAACCGCACTGGTCGGGCTGCCGGGCCGGTGGATATTGGCGAAGGCCAGACGCAGGACGGGCAGGCGGGGCCGGCCCACGGCCTTTGCCGCCTTGGTCACGCCGATCCCGGCCAGCCAGAACAGGCCCAGCACAAGGACGGCGCCGATGACGAAGGAAATGGCAAAGCCCTTTTCCTGCGCCGTCGCCACGGCCAGGGTGCCAAGACCCAGGCCCGATGCCGCAATGCCCAGAAGATAGGACAGGCGGGGCCGGCCCTTGGCCTTCTGCACCAGTTCGCGGAACAGGGCGATGGCCGGCACCTCCCGCGCATGGCCCAGCGGCCACAGCGAGAAGGCCAGCGCCGTCAGGAATCCGAAGCCGGCGGCCACGGCCAGCGCCTCGGGATAGACCCCGATGCGGGCCGTTATGGGCAGCACCTGCGCCAGCGCCTGCCCTGCGGCCAGGGGGCCGGCGGTGCCCACGGCCAGACCGATGACGATGCCGACCGAGGCCAGGGCCAGGATCTGGATCAGATAGGTCTTGAAGATCAGCGAGCCCGACGCGCCCACGCATTTCAGCATGGCGATGGTGTTCGACTTGGCATCCATATAGGCGCGCACGGCATTGCCCACGCCCACCCCGCCGACCAGCAGGGCCGTCAGCCCCACCAGGGTCAGGAACAGGGTCATGCGGTCAATGAACCGCGACAGCTGCGGGGCGGCGTTCAGATAGTCACGCAGACGCCAGGGTGCCCCCTCCATCCCCGTCTTGGCCTGTTCGCGGAAATCCTTGGGCGTGATCCCGTCGCGCAGCTTCACCTGATAGGACCAGGTGATCAGGCTGCCCGGCTGGATCAGTTCCGTCTTGGCGAGCGCTGCTTCCGACAGCATCAGGCGGGGGCCGAGGGAGAAGCTGCCCGACCCGGCCTTGTCCGGCTCGCGCGCGATCAGGCCGCGCACCTCCACCACCTGCCCGCCGATGCTGACCGGTGATCCGACCTTCAGGTTCAGGCGGGTGGCCAGCGTGTCCTCCACGACCGCACCGTAACGCCCCTCGCGTTCGGCCAGCAGGGATTGGATATCCACCGTCTGCGGCAGGCCGTCCGGCCCTTGGATGTCGAAACTGCCATAGAGCGGGTAATTGCCGCTGACGGATTTCAGCTCCACCAGCGCGGTGTTGCCGCCATCATCGGGGTCGCGGGCCATGGCGCGCATTTCGGCGGCGGTCATCACCTCGCCGCGTGCCGCCAGGAACGCCATCTGTTCGGGCGTGGCCTGCTGATACAGGATGCGGGCGGAGACATCGCCGCCCAGGATGGCGCGGCCATCGCTGCGCATCGCATCCTCGATGCCGCTGGAGATCGACTGCACCGTCGCGATGGCGCCGACGCCGATGGCCAGACAGGCGATGAAGATGCGGAAGCCCGACAGGCCGCCGCGCAGTTCCCGCCGCGCGATGGTGAAGGCCAGCTTCCATTCCGACAGGAAGCCGCCCGATTGCGGTGCTGCCTGGGTGCTGCTGGTGGACAGGGTGGTGGCCGTCATCTCAACGCCCCGCCGCCGCCAGGGGCCGGGCATCGCCGGCGCTGTCATCGACGATTAGACCATCGACCAGCCGGATCACGCGGTCGCATTCCCGCGCCAGACCCGGATCATGGGTGATCATCACGATGGTGGTGCCCACCCGGTCAGCCATGGTGAACATCAGTTCGATGATGCGCTTGCCGGTGTCGCCATCCAGATTGCCTGTCGGCTCATCGGCCAGCAGCAGCGAGGGTTCAGGCGCAAACGCGCGGGCCAGCGCCACGCGCTGCTGCTCGCCGCCCGACAGCTGTCCTGGATAATGGGTCAGGCGGTGGCCCAGGCCGACCGCTTCCAGCCCCTTGCGGGCGCGGTCAAAGGCGTCGGGGGCACCGGCAAATTCCAGCGGGATGGCGACATTTTCCAGCGCCGTCATGGTGGGGATCAGGTGGAAGGACTGGAACACGATCCCCACCTCATCCCGGCGGAACCGCGCCAGTTCATCCTCATTCATGCGGGTCAGTTCATGGCCCTTCACCTTGACCGAGCCGGAGGTAGGCGGCTGCAAACCGCCCAGGATCATCATCATGGAGGACTTGCCGGACCCGCTGGGCCCGACCACGCCCACCTTTTCCCCACGGCCAACATGCAGATCGATGCCTTTCAGGATGTTGACGCTGCCCGCCTCACTCTCCAGCTTAAGGTGGATATCGCGCAACAGGACGACGGGGTCGGCCGGAACTATGGGCATCGCCATGACAAACCTTCGCAGCAAGGGTGAACCGAACCGATATGGCCCCGTGGGGGCCGCTTTCAACCGACTCGGGATACTGATCCTGCTGCTTTCATGCCTATTGGCACCGTCGGGCGCGATGGCGCAGGTCACACCGGCGCCATTAAAGATCATCGTCCTGGGGGACAGCCTGTCCGCCGGCTATAAATTGCCGCGTGAGGCGGCGTTCACCAGCCAGCTGGAAACGGCGCTGAAGGCCAAGGGCTATGCCGTGTCCGTCCCCAATACCGGCGTGTCGGGGGAGACGACATCGGGCGGCCTGTCGCGGCTGGACTGGATTCTGGCTGACAAGCCGGGCCTGATGATCGTGGAACTGGGCGCCAATGACGGGTTGCGCGGCATCGACCCGGTCCGCACCCGCGAAAACCTGGACAAGATCCTGACCAAGCTGGCGGAAAAGAATGTGCCCGTCATCCTGGCCGGCATGATGGCGCCCCGCAACCTGGGCAGTGAATATGGCAAGGTGTTCGACGCCATCTATCCCGATCTTGCCAAGAAGCATGGGGTGACGCTGTACCCGTTCTTCCTGGAAGGGGTGGCGATGGACCCGAAGCTGAACCAGGAGGACGGGATGCACCCGACCACCGAAGGCGTTGCCGTCATCGTCAAGAATATCCTGCCCACCGTTACCGCCACGCTGGACCAGATCAAGGCCGGGGCGAAGTGATGGAGGAAATGCCCGACGACGCACCCCTGTTCGCCAGCGCGACCGGCACCGGGGCCGACTGGCCCAGTGCCGCCAAGAACTGCCTGGATCATCTGACCCTGGTGCCTGGTGCCAATTTCGGCGTGCTCTATGTCACCGATCATCTGGCCGACCAGATCGGCAGCATTGCCACCCTGCTGCGCGGGGTGACGGGCGTGCGCGACTGGGTCGGCACGGTCGGCATCGGCGTGCTGGGCCAGGGGGCTGAGCATTATGACCGCCCGGCCTTGTCTGTCCTGATCGGGCGGTTGCCCGATGGGGCGGTGCAACTGCTGGGGCCGATGACCGACGGGGCAGGGGCCGTGGATGCGGTTCAGCCCTGGCTGCGCGACCATGCCCCCCTGCTGCTGCTGCTGCATGGCGATCCGCGCCATGCGCGGTTGCCATCGCTGCTGCTGGATGTGGCGGGGCGGACGGGCGGGTTCATCGTGGGTGGCCTCACGGCCTCGCGCGGGGAACAGGCGGTGCTGTGCGGGCATGAAACGGGGCCGGGCCTGTCGGGCGTGATGTTCGATGCCGATATCGCCGTCGCCACGGGTCTGACCCAGGGCTGCACCCCCATCGGGCCGGTCCGCGCCATCACCAGGGCGGATGCGCATGTGGTGATGGAGATTGACGGCGCCCCGGCGCTGTCGGCGCTGAAGGCCGATATCGGGCCGGAACTGTCCGCCGATCTGCGCCGGATATCGGGGCTGATCATGGCGGGCCTGCCCATTCCCGGCGATGACCGGGGTGACCGGCTGGTCCGTGACCTGACGGCCATCGATCTGGAACGTGGCTGGGTCGCCATCGGGGAGAATGTGCGCGACGGGCAGCCGATCCAGTTCTGCCGCCGTGATGCCGCCGCCGCCGAGGCGGACATGGTCCGCATGCTGGAGGGGCTGAAACGCCGACTACCGGTGGGTCAGGTGCCGCGCGCCGGCATCTACATCACCTGTGTGGCGCGCGGGGGCCGGCTGTTCGGGAGGGAAGGGGTGGAGCGCGACCTGATCCGCCGCCATCTGGGCGACTTCCCGCTGACCGGTTTTTTTGCCGGCGGTGAAATCTCCAACGCGCAGCTTTATGGCTACACGGGTGTGCTGGTGCTGTTTGTGTGAAGCCGTAGGTCAGGTCGAGCTGAAAGCGAGCCCTGACAGATATGGATTGAAAGCCTTTTCTGTCAGGGCGACGCTTGCGCGTCGACCTGACCTACGTGGTCACATCCCTCACAGCTTGATCATATACCGCACATAGCCATCGGCCCCGCCTGTCACCTTGTCATAAAGGTGGCGGGCGCGGGCATTGTCTTCCTCGGTGTTCCAATAGACGCGGCCCCAGCCGGCCTCACGCCCCATCGCCGTCAGCCGGGTGATCAGGGCGCGGCCCACACCCTTGCCGCGCGCGGCCTCCTGTGTGAACAGGTCCTCCAGGTAACAGACCAGCTTGGCCGACCATGTATGCGGGTGCAGGACGTAATGGCACAGGCCCAGCAACTGCCCACTCGCATCATCCACGGCCACCAGACCGTTCACGCTGCTGGACGGGTCCAGGATGCGGGCCCAAAGCGCATTGGTGACATCGGCGGGCACATCGGCACGGTAGAAGGTGCAGTAGGCATCCCACAGGCCCCGCCATTGCACCCGGTCATCCGCCTGGATCGCCCGCACCGTTACGCCACCGCCCATGTTCCATCCCCCATTCTGAACCGACACCGGATATCGCATCGGGCAGGGGGGCCTGTCCACCCGCCCCGACACGAATCGGGGGCCAATTCGGGGGCAGAACCGGGGTTCAGCCGCAATTTTCCCCGTGATCACAAGACCCTGGCCATAAGGTTACGGTGCCCAACCCTTGTCAGACGGGTATTCTCTGTGGCACAGCTTGACTTCAGCCGGTAATCAGACGGCGGATCGGAACCAGCATGCGGACGCTTTTTCACCATCCCCTCTCCCCCTTTTCACGCAAGGTGCGGGTGGCGCTGGCCGAAAAACGCCTGGATTTCGCGCTGGAGCTGGAAAAGCCCTGGGAGCGGCGTGAGGAATTCATGCTGCTGAACCCCGCCGGCGAAGTGCCGGTGCTGGTGGAGGAAGATGGCAGCGTCATCGCTGACCAGACCGCCATCTGCGAATATCTGGAAGATGCCTATCCCGAGAGCAGCCTGCTGGGCCGCGAGGTAGCGCTGCGGGCCGAGGTGCGGCGGCTGGTTGGCTGGTTCGATGTGAAATTCCGGGCCGAGGTGACGGACCTGCTGGTGGGGGAAAAGCTGTTCAAGCGTTTCTCCGGCCAGGGAACGCCGCATACACAGTCGATCCGCGCCGGTTTGGCCAATATCCATTACCATCTCGACTATATCGGCTGGCTGTGCGAGCGGCGCACCTGGCTGGCCGGCGATCAGTTCAGCTGGGCCGATATCGCGGCGGCGGCACAGCTGTCCTCCATCGATTACCTGGGCGATGTGCCCTGGGATGATCATCCCGAGGCGCGGAATTTCTATGCCCGCGTGAAAAGCCGGCCCAGCTTCCGCCCGCTGCTGACCGACCATCAGCCGGGCCTGCCGCCGCCCAAACATTACGCCGATCTGGATTTCTGATCCTTTCCGCAATCCCGACGCAATTTGGCCGCAACCCATGGGGTAGGATGCGGGCAGGGCGTTTTCGCCCCGTTGATACGTGTTCTGTGGAGAAATGAAATGCGCCGGTCGCTGGTCCCCCTTGCCCTTGCCAGCCTGCTGTTCACCGCCGTTCCGGTTGTGTCGGCCCAGACCCTGCCCGTGCAGCCCGTGATCGATACCGTTTCCTTCAACGTCTCGGTGGAAGATTGGGTGAAGACGGAAACGGCCCTGGTCACCCTGGTCGTTGATATCGCGGGCAACGGCAATGGCGGCACCGTCCGGTCGGATGTGCTGAAGGCGGTGGCCGGAATGGCGGACAGGGCGGAATGGCGCATCGTCGCCATGAACCCGCAGAGCGACAGCGCCGGACTGGAACGCTGGCAGGCACAGTTGCAGGCCCGTCTGCCGGAAGGCCAGCTGTCGGCGCTGGGCGACCGGGCCAAGAAGGCCAGCAAGCCCGGCCTGCAGGTGCGGGTGGGCGGTGTCGCCTTCGACCCGACCCTGGCGGAGACGGAGGAAACCCGGTCGGCCCTGCGCGACAAGATCTACGCCAAGGTCAATGCCGAGTTGAAGCGCCTCAACGCCGCCTTCCCAGGCCGTAACTACCGGGCCGGCGATATCAGCTTCACCGAACAGCGTGTGGCCATGCCGGCCAGTGCCTATCGGGAAAAGATGGTGATGGCGGCCGCACCCCAGATGGCCGATGCCCTGCCCGGCGTGCAGGACCAGATGGTGCTGGAGGCGCGGGTGACCCTGTCGGCCTTCGCGACACCCTGACAATTGCGTACGCTTGCCAGTCTTTCCCGCAATCACGTAGTTTGATGATATCCGCGCTCTGGTCGGCTTCCGGGGCGCGGATTCTCATTTATGATGATATGGAGATTGCAGGTGTCGGAAAACGAGTTTGCCATTGTCATCGCCTGCGACGACAATTTTTTCTTCCATTGCCGCAATCTCCTGGCCTCCATCGCCAAGAGCGCGCCCACCATGGCGGCACAAGACCGGTTCTGCGTGTCCCCCGGCCTGTCCCCTGAACATCAGGACGAGCTGGCCCGGTACGGCGTGCGCTATGTCCCGCTGGGTTTGGACGTGTTTCCTACGGTGCTCGCCGATATTGTCAGGCGACATGGCTACACATTCGGGCAGTTCATCCGGCCGCTGTTTCCTAAAATCATCCCTGGCTATGCCAATTATATCTACATGGATTGTGACACCTGGGTTCAGAACGATACTCTGGTTGCGGCTGTAAAACAGGCGCAGATGTTTGGACAGGATATGGTTGTCGCCTCTCCGATGGTCTCTCATTACTATCCCAGTGTGCTGCACGACATGACGCTCACCAGGAATGTTCAGGAAAACTGGCTCTATGGCACCTATGAGGTGCGGTTTGCACGCGCAATGGCGGGGCGGTCCTTCTTCAGTTCCGGCGTCTTTGCCATTTCTGGTGCTTCCCCCTTCTGGGACAATTGGTTCCAGGACATCCTGGAAATTGCGCCAAGGGTCGATATCTGCAATCCCGGATTTACGCATTTTACCGAACAGACGGCGTTCAACGGTGTGATTTGCCGTACCGGGATGGTCACGGTACTGGACCCGCTGTACAATTTTCACTGCAACATGGGGGGCATTGTCCGGGACCTTACGACGGGAGTGGTCCTGTCAGTATATGCCAAGCCGGTGCGTGAGGTTTGTGTCATCCATCTGGCGGCATGGGGGTCCATGAAGGAAGAATATGTCGCTGGCCGGCTGCTGTTCGAACCGTAACCGCCGCCGTCACCCGCCCAGCCATTGGTTCAATGCATAGAGCAGCCCACCGATCGCGGCACCCAGCAGGGTGCCGTTGATGCGGATATATTGCAGGTCCCGGCCCACCCGCAGTTCCAGGCGCTGCGTGAATTCCTTTACATCCTGCGCCTTCAGGGTCCGGGCCACGAAATCGCGAATCGCCTCGCGCCAGCGGGGTAGGGCGGCGGTGAAGGCCTGCTCCACCGCCTGGTTCAGGCGGTCGCGCACCGGTGCCTCCCGCATGGCATCGGCCAATGACGCCGCCACACCATGCAGGGCGGAACGGATATGGCCATCGGGCCGGTCCAGATCAGCCAGCGCCGCATCGCGCAGGCCCGACAGCAGGTCATGCAGCAAGGGGCCCGCCACCTCCGGCCCCGTGAACTGACGCAGCGCCTCCAGCAGACGCTGGGCCAGCTCGCTGCCGGTCTCCACCTCATCGGGCAGGGACTTCAGCCAGTCGCGCAATTCCTGCCCCGCCGGGGCGTGGGGGGAGCGCAGATCCCAGAGATGGCCCAGGATTGCCTCATTGATCGTGTCGGCCAGGGATTTATCGACCGAAGACGGCATCCACCAGCGGGATTTGCCGGCCACCGCCGACTCCACCCAGCCGCGCTGCCCATGCATCAGATGGATCAGCCGGTCCGCGATCTCCCGCAGCAGTGGTTCCAGCGACGGGCTGTTCACGAAATGGCGCAGGGCGCCGGCCAGGGCCGGGCGCAGGTCGGCCTGTGACAGGCCGGCGGCCAGCGCGTGGCCCAGGGCATTGGCCAGCGGGGCATCGCCCTGCCGCGACAGAAGCCCCGGCAGCATGCCGGCCACCAGATCGACCAGCCGCCCGCGATCCTCCTCATCCGCCAGCAGATTGGCCAGCTTGGCCGCCGGGTCCATGCGCCGGACCTGTTCCACCAGCATGGCGGGTTCCAGGAATTCCCGGTCGATATAGGCGGCGATGCCGTCGGCGATGCGGTCGCGGTTGCGGGGCACCAGGGCCGTATGCGGAATGGGCAGGCCCAGCGGATGGCGGAACAGGGCCGTCACCGCGAACCAGTCGGCCAACCCGCCGATCATCCCCGCCTCTGCCACGGCCCGCAGGGCGGGCGCGATGCCGGACGGCATGAAGGGGGCGTGGCTGACGGCCCAGCCACCGGCGGCCAGGGCCAGACAGGACCCCGCCATCCAGCGGTGGCGCGACAGATCGTGGCGCAGGGCCGCATCATCGCTTTCGGCGGCAACGGGGGCGGTGATGTCGTTCAGGGGGGCGGGGTCGTGCATTCCTTGATCCTAACCTGGACGGCAATGGTCCGCCTGCGGATTTACCCAGCCGTTACAGGCCTGACACCATTTGTCTCCGCCCACAGCTGTGCCGCCAGTCCTTCCCGATAGGTGGGGTGGATCAGCCGATATTGAAGCCAGGATTTAAGCCGGTCGTTCCGGACCCGGCGATTATCGGCATAAAAGCTGGCGGCCATGGCCGACATTGTTGCGGGATCGAAAGGTTCCAGCGGGGGAGGTTCGACTCCCAGCAGGGCTGCGGCATGTTCCACGACCTGGGCGGCGGGTGCGGGCTCATCATCCACGACATTATAGGCCGTGCCGGGGTGGGGGGCGGCCATGGAGGCGATGATGGCGCCGGCAATATCATCGACATGGATACGGCAGAAAACCTGATCCGGCTTGTCGATGCGCCGCGCCGTGCCCGCCCGCACCGTATCAAGGGCGCTGCGCCCAGGACCATAGATGCCGGGCAGGCGGAACAGATGCACCGGCAGGCCGGCCTGCCGGTGCAGGGCCAGCCACCCCGTCTCCGCCGCCACCCGCCGCCGACCGCGCGGGCCGGTGGCGTTCAAGGCGCTGTCCTCATCCACCCAGCCACCGCCGGTATCGCCATAGACGCCGGTGGTCGACAGATATCCTGCCCAGCGCAGGCCAGATGCCCGCGCCGCGATATCGGCCCCGTGATGGTCCAGCACGGCGTCGCCATCGGCATCGGGCGGCACCGATGACAGGATATGGGTGACCCCATCCAGTGCCGCCGCGATATCGGCCAGCGGCTTTCCCCGGTCAAAGGTAAAGGCGTCAATGCCCTGCGCGCGCAAGGCATCGGCCTTGTCCTGTCCCCGCACCGTGCCGGCCAGCGACCAGCCCATATGGCGCAGACGGTCGGCCAGATGCAGGGCCGTGTAACCCAGACCGAAGATGAACAGCCGGCCGACCGGCAGGGGGAGTGTTGTGATCATGAACGTTTTGACACTTGCCAGCAGGGGACGGATCAGGATTTGTAGCGTGCCATGAACCGAATGCTCAATGCCGGGGCGTTGATCGCCCTTATCCCCCTGTGCCTGCCGCTGTCTGCCACGGCGCAGGAAGGGGCGATTTTCGCCAATCGCACCGCCTGCCTTGACCGGGCCGAGGCCTTGCCCGACTTCGCCTATGAAGAGGCAAAGCTCTGGGAACGGCAGGGGGCGGGTGTGGATGCCCGTCTTTGCCAGGCCCTGGCCCAGATGCTGCGCGGGGATTGGGAACAGGCGGCACCGGCGCTGGAGACGGTGGCGGCGGAGATGGTGCGTGAACGCCCCGCCGTGCGCGCCAATCTGCTGAGCCGGGCGGGCACGGCCTGGTCCAATGCCCATAAGCTGCCGCAGGCGGAGGCGGCGTTCGGCAAGGCTCTGGAGCTGACGCCGCGCGACCCGCAGATCCTGATGGACCGTGCCATCGCGCGCGCGGGCATGGAACGCTACTGGGAAGTGATCGCCGATCTGGACAAGGTCGTGGAACTGGCGCCCAAGATGCCGGAGGCCTGGCTGCTGCGGGCCCAGGCGCACCATCTTCTGGCGCTGGATGGCAAGTCGATGAACGATGTGGAAGAGGCGCTGCGCCTGTCCCCGCAAAGTGGGGAGGCGCTGCTGCTGCGCGGTAATCTGCGCGCCGCCAAGAGCGATATGGTGCGGGCCAAGCAGGATTGGGAATCGGTACGCCGTGTGGCCGCCGGTACGTCCGCCGCCAATATCGCCCTGCAGAACCTGAACGCACTCGACCGCGCCCAGACCGACCAGAAGCGGGAATTGAAGAAAAAGAAGGAACAGTGATCCCCTTGATCGTAACCGATCAAGGGAGATTTCACGTTCCCTCAAGCGCCGGGCTGGCAGTCGCCAGCCTCCAAGCTGCCAAGGTTTAGATCGGGTTTATGTTGACTGGAATCATCCCCTATCGTCATCCCGGCGGAAGCCGGGACCCAGTGTAGAGCGGCGATAGCCGCGACATGAGTCATATCGGCGCTAACCACGCCTCACGCTGGGTCCCGGCTTGTCGCCGGGATGACGAAGAAAACGCGTTTACAGTCAAAAGAAGTCCGCTCTAAACCTTTGGCAGCTTGGCCTGATCCGGGGCTCACCCAGCCCAAAAAACAAAAGGCGCGGTACCCGTGGGCACCGCGCCTTTTGTTTTGAACCTATCACCGGATCAGGCGGTGATATTCACGAAGCTGCCACGGGTACGACCAGAGGCAACCGCTTCCTGACGTTCATTGTCGGTCGGATTGGTGTTGGTCTGCTGATTATCCTGCTGGGTGGCGGCGGTCTGCTGCTCCTGCTCATCAGACGGGGGCACCGGCTGCACGCGTGTATTGCTCTCCGCCGGGCGAACGCCGGGGGTCTGGAAGACAGAAGAGCTATAAGAGGACACGCCGCTGATCGCCATCACACACCTCAGTTGTTGGGCATAAAGTATGCTCTGTGACCAAGCCCGTCAATCCGCCATCAACGCAGGACCGGGCCGGCATCCATGCGCGTGTTAGGATTTCCGTAATGGAATCGTCCTGGAATCGCCGCCGCCCGGTTGGTGCGGGGCTTGCCCCTGGCTGGGGGCCAGGGTTATTGCTTGAAATATCGGACAAAACCCGGCCGGCCTCGCCATGCGGGGGATAATGGCCGGATCGGAACAGGGGTAGGCCTCTTGCAATCCAATGACAATGCCGGTGCTGCCGCCGGCCAATGGTCGTCACGTTTCGCCTTCCTGATGGCCGCCATCGGCTCCTCGGTCGGGTTGGGCAATATCTGGAAATTCCCCTATATGATCGGCACGGGCGGCGGGTCCGCCTTCATGCTGGTCTATTTGATCTGTGTGCTGGCCGTGGGCCTGCCCATCCTGATCGCCGAACTGACCCTGGGCCGCATGGGCCGGCAGGGGCCAATTGAGACCCTGGTCGAACTGGGGCGCCGCTATTCGGGGCGGGCGACCTGGGGGCTGGTCGGCTGTGTCGGCGTGCTGGCTGCGGTCTTGATCCTGTCCTTCTACTCCGTCGTGGCGGGCTGGTCGCTGGCCTATATCCCCAAGCTGCTGATGGGCGGCATGTCGGGCCTGTCGGGGGCGGAAACGGGCAAGGCCTTCAATGATTTCCTGGCCGATCCTCTGGCCCTGACCTTCTGGCACGCGCTGTTCATGCTGCTGACCATCATCCCGGTCGCGCGCGGTATCCAGTCTGGCATCGAAAAGGCCGTGGTCTGGATGATGCCGTTGTTGTTCGCGCTACTGGTCGTGCTCTGCATCTATGCCGGGGTCGAGGGCGATTTCACCGCCGGCATGGTCTATCTGTTCAAGCCGGATTTCGGGGCCGTGACCTGGGATGTGGTGCTGGCCGCCACGGGCCAGGCCTTCTTCTCGCTCTCCATCGGGCTTGGCACCATGCTGGCCTATGGCGCCTATCTACCGGGCGGCGTGTCGATCCCCCGCACCTCGGTGGTCATCGTCTTTGCGGCCATCCTGACGGCGGTGCTGGCCGGTGCCGCCATCTTCCCCATCGTCTTCGCCAATGGCCTGAACCCGTCAGAAGGGCCGGGTCTGGTGTTCGTGACGCTGACCGTGGCGTTCGGTGCCATGCCGGGCGGGGCCATTTTTGGGGCTGTGTTCTTCGTGCTGCTGGCCATCGCGGCCCTGACCTCCTCGGTCTCGCTGCTGGAGCCGATCGTCGCGGCCTTTGCCGGTCGTGTGCGCCTGTCACGCTCGGCGCTGGCCTGGACCGGCGGCATCGTCGCCTGGGTGCTGGGCTTCCTGACCCTGTTCTCCTTCAATATCTGGTCGGATCTACATCCGTTCGGCGGCACCCGCACCTGGTTCGACTGGATCGACTTCCTGACCTCCAACATCCTGCTGCCGCTGGGCGGCGTGATGCTGGCCCTGTTTGCGGGCTGGGTGGTGACGCGCCAGGACAGTGTGGCGGCGGTGGGCTTTGAAAGCCCGTTCTTCTACAGCTTCTGGCGCATTCTGGTCCGCGTAGTGGCACCAATCGGAGTCGTCGCAACGGTCGTTTCAAATTTCCTCTGAACCCCCAGATTAAAGGGCACGTCCTAAAAGGAGGGACCGCGCGATGATCAATCTTCTGATGAATATCCTGTGGCTGCTGCTGTTCGGCTGGAATGCCGGGCTGGCCTGGCTCACGGCGACGCTGGTCATGGTCATTTCCATTGTCGGCATCCCCTGGGCGCGGGCCGCGCTGAACATCGCCATCTTCATGTTCTGGCCTTTTGGCCGGGTGGCGGTATCGCGTGATGACCTGACGGGGCGCGAAGATATCGGTACCGGCCCGCTGGGTTTCATCGGCAATGTGATCTGGTTCCTGTTCGGCGGTATCTGGCTGGGCCTGGGCCACCTGATCATCGGGCTGGCCTGCTGCATCACGGTCATCGGCATCCCGTTCGGTCTGCAGCATTTCAAGTTTGCGGGCCTGGCCTTCGCCCCTATCGGCAAGACCATTATCGACCGCGAGATCGCGGACGCGATGCGCTATCGGTAAGGCGCGGGACCGGGGCGGTGCCTTTGGCGCCGCCCCGGCCTAACCCTCAAATCCGTTGCGACAGCCAGATGGCGGTACGCGACCCCGCCTTGATCAGGGCGGACAGGACCGGATAGCCGGTGGCCAGCTCCGCCTCATGCGCCAGACCGATATCGCGGTGCTCCAGTTCTTCGGCCCGGAACTGCTCGATGGTGGCCTTCAACGGCGCTTCCTCGGGACCCAGCTGCTCGGCCTGTTCGGCATAATGCTGGTCGATCACCTCTTCCACGGCCACCGTACAGGCCATCGCGGCCCGGCTGCCCAGGGCGGCGGTACCGGCACCCAGCGCCCAGCCGGCCAGATGCCAGACGGGCTGCAGCATCGTTGGCCGCACGCCGCGCTCCCGCGCCAACGTGGTGAACGTGTCCAGATGGACCTGCTCCTGCTCCGTCATATGGCGCAGCATGGGGCCCTTATCCCCCTTGCCCAGAACGGCCATCTGCCCCGTGTAGATACGAACGGCGCCATATTCACCGGCCTGATCGACGCGGATCATCCGTTCCAGGCTGGGGGCGGGATCACCGGGCAGCCGGCGCGGACGGGCCGAGGCCGGCACTTCGCCTGCATCGGCGGCGGGACCGTCGGCCAGGGGGCGGGGGGCCAGAAGATGGGCGGGCAGGGTCGGATTGGGATGGCTCATCGTGCCGTCTCCGTGGAAAAGGCCGCCTTCACGGCGAACAGGGCCAGCACCAAGCTGGCAATGGCGCTGAACCCGGCAATGGATATGCCGAACAGCGACCAGGGGATCTCGTCACAGCGCACAACGGGGGCGGCCAGGATCGCGGCGCGCAGATCATCCAGGCCGCCAGCGCTGATCGGGGCGGTGCAGGCCGTGAAACCTTCCCACCATTTCTGCTCCACGCCGGCATGGAACAGCGAAATACCGACCCCCACCAGAAAGACCAGCCCGCCCAGCAGCAGCGACACCCGCCGCTGTGCCGCCGTCAGCCGCAGAAAGGCCGAGGGCAACAGCGGCACGATGGCGGCCATATAGGCATAGCGCTGCCACCAGCACATCTCACACGGGTTCAACCCGCCCCAATATTGCGAGGCGAACGCCGTCCCCAGCGCTGCCAGCGCGGCCAGCACCAGCAGCACGGAAGGGAGGCGGGGCGCGCCGGTAAGGCGGGCGAGCGGGGAGGGGGGCGTATTCATCATGGCCGACACTATAATGATGATACCCGCCCCCGCAAAGGGCCACCCCGATGGGACCGATGGCCGCAAGCGGCACTCCCCGCAGGATTTCATTGACCGCCCGCCTTTCATCATTATAGTGCCGCCTCGCGTTGAAGCGCTCGGTGCCTCCGTGGCGAAATGGTAGACGCGGCAGACTCAAAATCTGTTGCCCGCAAGGGCGTGTTGGTTCGAGTCCGACCGGGGGCACCAATTTGATTTCATTGGGATTTTTCCGGTTTTTGGGCATGAGAACAAAACCGGATTTACCATCTGCATCATACCATCCATACCATTTGCTGCCGTCTGTGGCGGGGCAAGATAGAACGTTTTCAGAACGGATTGATGTGGCTGAAAAGCAAAACGCCCGACCAATGGCCGGGCGTCTGGCAACCACCTTGCGGTGATCTCGTGGGTTAGACCCGAGAGAAAGCTACCTTCAATCCTCCGCCCCGTCCATCCCTTCCGCCGCCATGCGCAGGCGGAAGGCGTCGCCGGCCTGTTTGGCGGTGACGATGCCGTATAGTTCCATGATTTGGGTGATGCTGGCGAGCGAGTGGCCGGAGATCGCGCGGACCTGGGGGATGGTGCAGCCGGCATCCAGTAGCGCTGTGACTGCCGTATGGCGCAGGCGCATCATATCCAGGTCGGCAATCTCCGGCATGGGGGGCAGTGCCGGCAGATCATCGGTGGCCGGCATGCCGGTGGTGGCCGCGTCGCGCACGCGGTTGAACACGTCGCGGCTGCTGTCATCGCTGTAGGGCAAGCCCGTGGCGGGATCGTAGACCAGGAAGGTAGAGGATATGCCGCGCGCGGCAGCGCGGACATTGTCGGCTTCGAGCCGCGCCACAAGCTGCGGCACGATGCCCAGGGGCAGTTCAACACGGGCACCTGTCTTCTGCTGCACCACGGCCAAGGAACCGTCCCGGTACATGCGTCGCGACCATTTCAGGACATCGGCCTTGCGCTGGCCCAGCCAGCTATTCAGCAGGACGGCGGTGCCGATCCCGTGTTCTCCCATCCTGTCGGCAGTGGCCACGAAATGGGTAATCGCCTCCGGTGTCCAGAGATTGGGCAGGGCGCGGCGGGGGCGCTTGGCCACCACCTTGCGCCAGGGGTTCATGGTGGCCAGGTTTTCGCCCTCCCCCCAGGACCAGAGCAGGCGACCGATAACCACCACCTTGGCCGCCCGCGTTGGGGCCTTCTTTTTCAGGGTGTTGTACAGGCCCTTGCAGTCCTTCGGTGAGATGGAGGATACCGCCAGATCGCCGCACCAATCGCGCAGCAGATCGATGTCAGGCTTGTAGGTGCGGCGCGTGCTGTCGGCTAGATCCCCGAATTCATCGCTGGCCAGATAGCGTTCGATCAGGTGGCCGCAGGTGCCCTTGAGTGCCGGTGCGCGGGCCAGACGCTTTGCCGCCGGGCGGCGGTCACGCTTCACCGCTTTCATGGTCAGCAGCAGATCGGGCACCTCTGTCAGGCGCCCGGCCTGCCAATCTTCTACCATGGCGTTGATGGCGCGCGCCTTCTCCCACGCCTCAAACTCCGTCATCGTGTCCGACATGCCGATAGGTACCGTGGCCCATCCAGCCTTGGCCAGCCAGGTGGGCGGTTCCCAGCTGTAGCGGGTGCGACCGCCGGCAGCGTCGCGGGCGCGGAAAAGGGGAGGGCGGGCAGCAGACTTGGACATGGGGCCTCGCTGTGGCGGCAGCTTGGAAAGGGAGAGTAGGACAGGGCGGTTTATCGCACAATGCGCGTTTGGGCGGCGGCAAGGGTGCCTTTGTCTGTGGTGCGCCACGCCACCATATCCACGCCCTTTTCGACGAACAGGCTGACGCTCTCAATCAGGCGCAGGCGGGCAAGGCGACGGCATCGCGCATCCTTTGCCGCCGATGTGAAGCGCCCCAGCGCAAGCAGGGCGATGTCAGCGGCTTCAAGGCATACGGGCACCGGCCTACGTGTCATCGCCGGTCCCCTGCAATATGCCGTCAACCATGTCGGATGCCGGCAGCACCAGGGCGGGAGCGGCGGGGGCAGCCTGGACCGTCTGCGGGTCCAGACAGAGCACATGGAGCGCGTAGATATCCCGCAGCATGCGCGCCCGTTCGGGCGATCCCTGCGACAGCGCGTCGAACGCGGCCTTGTTCTGTGCGATCCAGGCCTTGATCGACGCCTTGTCACCCAGGCTGGTCATGCAGGTGACCAGGGTGACATAGAGGGCCAGATAGGGCCTGTCCGGGTCGGGCGGGGCAGGCCTGTCTTCCTTCATGGGCGGGCGCCAGCGTTGCCGCGCCTCGCCCCCATTCGGATCGGTGGTGCGCGGCCCCGTCATTCAGACCCCCGGCCATAAAGCAGCCAGCAGGAACGGGCAGGCCAGCGCCAGACCGATCAGCAGGGGGCGGAGGATGGGGCGACGCATGGCCGGTTACTCCGCCGCCGCAGCGTCGGTGCGAACGGCGTTCGCAGCGTCTTCGATATCGATCTGTGCTGGCTGGAGATGGGCCGGGATAGGAATGGCATAGCGGCGGGCGAGGAATTCCACCATGGGGTGGGCCTTGCTATGCCGGCGAACCTTGAGCCGGCGGGCCGTTTCTTCGGCCCAGATATCAAACGCCGTTGGCGACCCTGCCTTCTCATCGTCTTGCAGGCCCATGAGGGCATGAACCGCCCAGATGGTGTCGGTGTCCATGGTCAGGCAATCGCTGCCGCTCCATTGCTCTTTGGCATTGTTTTGCAAGCGGGCGGCGAAGGCCGGCAAAATCGGCTGGCCACTCCTAACACTGTTAGGCGTCAACCATTTCGCCGATAGTCCGCGATGCGTTTCGAAGAAGCCGCCGTCATAGCCCTGTGCCATCAGGCTAAGCACCGCGAGCCTTGCGACCATTTCAACATCAAGGCTCAAACGGTGCCGGAGCATGTCGACAAACGCTTCATGCGCGGCGTCATCGCGTTCTCGCTTTTCTGTTTCGGCCTTGATTTTCGCTGTTCGCTCAGAGAAGTCGCGCTTAACCAGCCCTTCGTGGATCTTCACCGTACCGTCATAGGAACAGTGGTCGATGTAGACGCCGCCAACGGATTTGTCGGTGGTGCGTTCATCCTCGTACTGGCTTTCGCTAAGCGACCAGTTCTTGAGTTCCACCCATGACCAACCCGCGTCCACAAAGCGGGCCTCGGTTGCCTTGACCGCGTCAAATTGTGCCTCAAGGAAGGCCTTCTTGTCCGCGAAGTAGCGCAGGCCTGTGACCGGATTTTCAGTGATGGTACCGGTGTAATCGGCCAGATCAAAGATAGCCCGGCTGACCGGCACCATGTCGCCATAGATGGCATCGCGCATCCGTTCCGCCGTGGGGTAGCGGTCGAGCTTTTTCAGCAAATCACGTTGCTGCTCTGCGTCAATAGAGGTCAGGTGCAGTGCCTGGGTGAAGTTGATCTTCCTGTCCGCCAAGGCGGCCTGTGCCTCGGGGCAGAGGCGTTTCAGCAGGCGGATGCGCTGCTGCACATATTCAGGGACCTTGCCGATGGCACCAGCGATATCCTTTTTCGACCACCCCATGAATTCCAACTGGTCGAAGGCTGCAGCCTCTTCCAACGGCGCCACATCGACCCGTTGCAGATTTTCGATGATGGCCAGGCGCAGATGGTCTTCATCCGTCATCCCTTCCCGGATAACCACGGGCATGGGATAGGCATCCAGGTCATCACCCGACAGGAAGGTTTCGGTCGCCCGCCAGCGGCGCTCGCCGGCCACGATCCAATAGGCGCCTTCTTCCCCAGGGATCGGACGGACAATGATGGGTTCAATGATCCCGGCGGAACGAATGCTTTCCCCCAGCTCTCGCAGCTGTTCCGGGTCAAAGCGCTTTCGCGGGTTGAGCGGTGAGGGACGGATAACCCGGCGTGGGAGCGTTCCAACGGATGAAGTGTTGGCGGGCGCTTCCTCCCCCAGCAGTTCGGCCAAAGTGACGCCGAGGGCGGCGGCCAGTTTGCGGGCCGTGGTCTGCGACGGCGAGGCGTTCTTGCCGCTTTCCAATTGGGAGATGGCGCTTGCAGCAAGGTCGGCCTTATCGGCCAGTTCCGTCATCGTCCAGTTTCGCGCGGCGCGCAGCTGGCTCAGGCGGGGGCCGAACGGGGTGGTGGGTGCGGTGGACATGGGCGGTGTCCCTCAGGCAAGCAGCGCACCGGCGCGGGCGGCCAGGATGCGGGATGTTGAGACGTTGGACATGCCGGCGGCTTCCAGCAGGGCGACGCCATCCAGGCGGCGGCCCGTGCTGGCCTCTACCTCCCAGACGATGATGGCCAGGGGCTGATAGTGCCGGCTTTCCGGGATCGGCTTGGGGAAGCCGCGGGCTTCCAGCGCCGGGCGACGGCGGTAGAATTCCCTGCGGCTGATTTTGAGGTGCGCGGCGACAGCCGCGCAGTCCCACAGATCGGTGGCCAGGGGGGCGTCAACCATTGATCGCTTCCACCTGCCCGCCCAAGTTCGGACCGGGCAGCCATTCGAAGGGGGTGAAATCGGGCATGGGGACGCGCTGGCGGATGGCGATGGTGCGGGCGCGGTGGGGGATGCGGGAGATGAAGCCGCGTTCTTCCAGGCCCGTGATAATGCGGTGGATCGAGGCGCGGCTGGATACGGACAGTTCGCGGACCAGATCGGCATAGGAGGGCGGCACGCCGCCCGACGCATCTGTCAATTCCTGGATAACCTGCATCGCCTGCAACTGCATCGGCGTCAGGCCGTGGGGGGCGGGATCAGGCATGGGCCGGTTCCTTTCGGGGCATGTAGCGGCGCAGGCAAGTGGGCGGTTGCGGTGCGCCGGGGGTGGCGGCCTCACCCTTCCAGTTCCGGGCCAGCACGGCGTTTTCCTTCCACTGGTGGAAGGCCTTCACGTACTGGCGGATCTCGGCCAGATCGGATTGCAGCAGGTTCATCTGCCGGGCAAAGCCCAGGGTGATGGTCAGCCCGCAATCGAGATCGTTGAAAGCGGCGATGGTTTCGCGCAGGGGATCAGGCATGGCCCACCGCCGACGTCGCCAGGATGTCGGGGACGGCGTGGAGTTGCGGCGGGAAATCGCCGCCCATCTCATTCAACGCATCATGAAAGGCGGTGGACAGGGGGCGAATACCCAGCGTGGCAGCGTGGCGGCGCAGGGCTTCGATAAACTCCGCCGCCCCCGGCCCGTGGGCCGTGACGGTCAGAATGGAATTTGCGGGCTTGCTCAAAGCATCCTCCTTGGCGGCGGCGAATGTCGTTCGCCAGGATGATGTGAGAAAATAGAACATAATGTCAAGCGACGATGTACCGCATTGTTGCGTGACACCAAAGTGTCAGTGATGCAGCCTATTGGTGTATTCAATTGCATGTGCTTATCAAAGTGCGTGCATTCAATCGTATGCGAGGGCGCTTTGAATACCGAATTATGGTGGGTCCGCGCCTACTTGGCGGCGGACATCGCGACATTTGGGTATCTGATGTATTCAGACTGGCCAGATATGAACTGGTGGAACTGGATTATCCTAATCCCAATCAATGTCTTTTTGGCGCAGATTTGGCCCATATATTGGGGCCTGCTGCACTGGATTTTTTAATTAATGACACTCCAACTTGCCCGCCAATAAAGAAAATAGTCCTGGAAATTTTCATGTTATACACATTCGCCTTTATAGCTTTGGGCCTGTTGTTTGCTGCCTGGAAAAGCAGGAAGGACAGAGCAACGGTTATATTTCTACTCTGTGGTGTGGCTCTAAATATTGGTGGTATATACAAGGCGGTTAGCAAAAACGACCCATATGCTTATAAGTTGCGCCCGAATGATGGGGAATATGATCCGCCATACCGGAGATAAACGACAACCTTCCGCCCTGGCGTCAGGAACGCCTGAGCAAGCTGGAAGCCTTGTTCGACCAGTTGTTCCCTGTCCGCCCCTTGACCAGGCCGGTGCGGTGGCAAGGGCGCGGGCGGAAGACCCGCGCCATCGTCATTACAGTTTCATGCCTGCGCGCAGGGCCGCCTCCATCCGCGTCTGCCAGCCGGGTCCGGTGGCACGGTAATAGTCCAGCACGTCCGGCGAGATACGCAGGTTCACCTTCTGCTTTGTCACCGCCGCCTTTGGCCGCCCGCCCCGGTTGATCAGGGGGGCAGCGGCAATCCGGGCCTGCCATTCCGGGGCGGTCATGTCCGGGATGTCATCGTCTGGTGTGTCGTCAACCCCGGAAACGGGGGGCGTAGAGGTTCTGTTCGCGTTCATTGGCCTTCCTCATGCTGATGATGCGGCGGGCCGCGCCGCGCGGGGTCCAGGCCAGGAACACCATGCGGCCATTCAGATGCCCCACGGTGATGAACCGATCCTCCCCATATTCCACGCGATCATCGCGAAAGGTGATGTGCGGGGTCGCGAAGACCAGGGCCGCATCGGCGAAATCAACGCCGCGTTGAGCCAGGGTCACATCGCGCTTTATGGGGTCGAATTCGATATCCATGAGGTTTTCGTACACCCAAAAACCCGGTTGCACAAGGGGTTTTTGGGGTGGCAAAAACTATCCGCCCGCACGGGCGAAGCGAACCAGGGTTTCGGCGGTGGCATCCATGGATGCCAACAGTTCAGGGTGTTGGCGTGCCTGATCATAGAGCGTGGCGGTCATGCGGGCCTGAACCTGTGGCGGCATATCCTTTGCCTTGCGCTGAATAATTGACAGGCAATCCGCCAGCAGGTCGGCGTCGATCGCCGGTAAGCCCGGATCGACACCCAACCCGGATAACAGGTCGGCAATAGAAATCTCCAGTAGCTTGGCTGCCGCTTGCAACTGATCGAGCTTTAGTGGCTGCGATCCGTTGATGATGCGGGTGGCCACTACCCGATCACGATGGATCGCGTCTGCAAACTGCTGCTGTGTTCGCCCCACGTCTCGAAGGCGATCTCGGAGAAAATCAGACATGTCCGCAATTTGCTGCGGATGCAGTCGCATATCATGACCGAATGATGGACATTTCGGCTTGCAATGATGTTCTGTTTTCTCACATATAGTATCCATGCAGACCAACGCCACACTTCCCATTGCGAAATCTGTCATCGCCAAGCTTGGCGGCCCCGTTGCCGTGGGCCGCATTGTCGGACGTTCCCATAGCGCTGTGTGTAAATGGCAGGTATCCCCGTCGGAGGGTGGAACCGGCGGCCTGATCCCGGCCCGTCACCAGGGGCCATTGCTGGCCTATGCGCGGCGCAACGGCATTCCACTTGGCCCCGAAGATTTCATCCCGCCGCTTCCCTCCGACGAGGTGGCAGCATGATCCGGTCACCCACTTTCATCCGGTCCCGGCGGCGGCAGGAACTGGACTACGTTTTGAGCACCACCCGCGTTTGGGGTGGCAAAAAGTGTCGCCGGCCCGCCCCGCACCGGTTGTGGGGCGCCCGCCAGATGGACCAGTTGACCGACATTATCGGTTGGCGCGACGCAGTGACTTTTCTTAAGCCGCTTTTCCGGCAGGCAGAGGCATGAAAGCCGCCCGCGCCCACACCCAACAGGCGGGGGGGTGGCTTGCCCCCGCTGCGGTTCCGCCCGGTTGCCGCCAGGGCCGAACCGCGCCGCCGGGGGAGGTTACCCTCCTGACCTCCCCCGGTCGGCTGTGTGCCATCGACTGGCCAGAGGCCCAGGCCTTTGCCTTTGCCCTGATCATCGGCAGTGGCAAGCCGCATGGCCAGGTCTGGCATGAGCTGCGCCGCGCGCAGGGATTTGCGGGACGGCGGCGGCGGGTGGACCCGCCCTTTTCCACCGTGCTGGACGCTGTGGCATCCCTTGTCCTGTCCGCCAACCAGCCGGGGCCGGAACAGCGGCGGGAATTCCAGGTTCTGGTGATGCTGTACGGACAGGCAGGGCGGGAGGTGCGCCCATGAAGCAGCCCATGAAGCCCTGGCAGCCATCGGCCAAATCCTTTTTCGCCCGCCCGCAGGTTGCCAGGGTGGCGGCCCCCGCCGCCACCCTGGCCTTGTCGCTGGAAATGCCGCCCCGGTGCCCACCGAAGACCAACCCCCAACCGACGCGGATAGCATCGGCGACGGGGGTTGAACAGAAAATGGGGCAGATCACCAAGGAAATTCGCGCGGCCATCGGTGCCGTGCGCCCGGAGGATATCGCGTGCCGTTGGCGCGGGTTCCTGCGCGCCCGATATGCGGACGGCCACCGGGCCAAGAACATCGCGCGGGAATTTGAGGTGGCGCCGCAGACGGCGGAGCGATGGCTTGCCGATGATGGGCCGGCGCCGAGTGCGGCCAATATTGCGCGGGCCAGCCTGTTGTTCGGGATGGAGGCGGTGCGCGGGGTCCTGATCCAAGATGGCGCGCCCCAGCCCGTTACGGTTTCCGACCTTTCGGCCAAGCTGGACGAGCTGGCCAAGATGATAGCCGACATGCGGCGGGAGGCGACATGCAGACCATCCTGACCTTATCGCGGGCCGTATCGATACATGGCCGTATCGCCCTTTTATCCGCATCGTTCGATCGCGCCGGAAACATTGTGCAAGGGTTCAAAATCAACCCGTACATGGCGGAATGGATTGAGCCTGTGGTGCGGCTACAGCGAACATTTTCCGGCCCCATGACAATCGCGGAATTGCCGGATGTCGTCATCCGGGACACGGGGCCGAATGATGTGGCGTGGATAATCGCGGACCATCTGGCTTCAATGCAGGCTCTCTACAGAGACGCCGCCATCGATGCCTATCGCGCCTTTGACGCCGTGACGGGCGGGGAGGGCGACGGCCATGCCACGCTATGAAGAGACGGATTTTCCGCCGGATATCGAATTGCTGGTGGCGGCAAGCAATTGGGCCCTTGCCCCCAGCAGCCAAGGATGGGCGCGCGTGACGGCGGCAATGGGCGCCCCGATGCCGGCGGACATGGAGCCGGTGGTACGCGCCCTGGAAAAGGTGCGGGAGCTTTGCGACGGACAGACGCCCCACCCCAGCAGCATGAGTAGGCCGGTGGCGAGCGCGATGCTGACCCTGTCGGAGACGCTGGCACAGGTGGCGCATCGGCGGCGGGCGAATGCCATTCGCCGGCACCGTGAACAGCAGCCCGCGCGCCCGACGAAGCAGCAGCCCCCGCCGCCGGAAGATATGGGCCAGGATGCGCCCAGCCAGTGGTGGCAGCGATGAGCCAGGGGCCGACAACCCAGCAGATTGCCGATGCGTTGCGCGACCGGATGGCCGAGCTGGTGCAGGCTTGGGGATTGTCTGGCGATGTGCGGGGCAATGATTTTGTCTGCCTGTCGCCGTTTCGCGATGACCGGGAGGCCGGCAGCTTTCGCATTGCGATCAGGGGCAAATGCCAGGGCCTGATCAAGGATTGGAGTGCCGGCAAGAATTGGTCAGCGCTGGAATTCACGGCCCAGCTGTGGTTCGGCGGGGACATGCGCCAGGCGGTGCAGTGGGCCAAGGCCTGGCTTGGCCTGGACGGCACGGACCCGGATGCCATGCGCAAGACGCTGGCGGCCAAAGAGGCGCGCGCGAAGCGCGATGACGAGGCGGCGGCGCTGGCCGAGAAAATCCGGCGCGGCGCCATGGCCCGGTATCTGGAGGCGCAGGAACGGATCATCGACACGCCGGTTGACGCCTATCTGTTGGGGCGCGGCATCGATATTGAGCGCCTGCCCTTTGCGGAGCGGTGGTTTCGCGGGGTGCGGTTCCACCCTGCGCTGGCGTGCAAGGAGCTGGGCACCGACGAAAAGGGCCGACCCCTGCATAACCTGCCCGCCATGGTCGCGGCCATCACGGCGGCGGATGGTACGTTTATGGCGCTGCATCGCACCTGGCTGGATTGCCAGGGCGGGCAATGGGTGAAGGCCGATTTGAAAGAGAACAAGAAAAGCCTTGGCCTGTTCAGCGGCGCCAGCGCGGTTATCCGCCTGTGGCGGGGTGTGCGGATCAATGCCCAGACAGGGCAGATTAATCGGTTGCCGGCATGGCGCGACATGCGGTTCCCGTCGGAGGTGCATATTGCCGAGGGGATTGAAAACGCCCTGTCGGTGGCCACCGAGATCCCGGAGGCCCGCATTGTGGCGGGCATATCCATTGACAATATGGCGGCGATCCAATGGCCGGAGGCGATCCAGACGGTGGTGGTGTGGCGCGACAATGACGCGCCCGACAGCCCCGCCGACCGGACCCTGACCCACAAAGTGGTGCCGGCCTATGAGGCGCAGGGAAAGCGCGTGTTGACGCCGCGCCCGCCCCAGGGGGTGAAAGACGTGAATGACGTGTTGAAGGCCGCACGCGGCACCGCAGAGCGTGGGCCGCGTGGCCGGAGTGTGGCCGCATGAGCCCGCCAGATGAAGGGAACATGTCCGAGGTGCGCCGCATGCTGGCGGAGGCAGAAGCGGCGGCAGGGCACCCGGACCCGATGACCCGCGCCCTATGTGAGCCAGCGGCAGAGGGACCGCCGCCAGCGCCGCCACCCGAAGAGGATGATGGCGGGGGCGATGATGGCTATGTGCCGTATGACGGGCACCTGCCCAAGGATTGCCCGGTTATCGCGCTTGGCCTTCTGGGTGATGTTTATTGGTATCTGGACGCGCTTGGCCAGCTGCGCAGCCTCAAGGCCAAGGACCATAGCCGGTTGAACGTACAGGGCCTGTTTGGTGAGGTGGCCAGCGAGTACCTGACCAAGCATTGGGCCAGCATGAAGGCCGTGGTGACGCAGTATGCCACGGGCGAGAAAGAGACGAAGTGGATCATCACCGGGTGGAAGCCCGACCTTGTCGCCGCCGCCCTTATGGCGCAGGCCGCACGGCGCGGTGTGTGGAGCCCGCAGGAGCGGGTGCGCGGCCCCGGTGCCTGGAAAGGGACGGATGGCGGCTTGATCCTGCATCTGGGCGATGTGCTGTTGTGCGTGGACAAGGATGGTCAGCAGCGGGAGATCGCGCCGGGGCTGGTTGACGGCTATGTCTATCCATCGGGCCGCAAGGGGTTGCGACCGGCAGACGAACGGCAGCCGGCGGGCGACAAGGGGCCGGCGGCCCAGGTCAAGGCCCTGTACCAGCGATGGGCATTGGAGCGGGGCGAGACAGACGCCCATCTGATGCTTGGCCTGTCCGTGGCCGCCATGATCGGCGGCGCGCTGGACCGGCGGCCCGTGCATTGGACCACGGGCGGGTATGGCACGGGCAAGAGCACGTTGCAGGATGCGCAGCGATGGTTGCACGGACCCGGTGGCGCGTTGCAGACGGCAGATGCCACGGCGGCGGGCGTGCGCCAGACGGTGCGGTACAGCAGCTTTCCCGTCTGGCTGGACGAGGCGGAGGCGCGGGAAGATAACCGGAAGCTGGCGGCGCTGCTGGAGCTGGCCAGATCGGCGCATACGGGCGCCATGGCCGTGCGTGGCGGGCAGGACCATGAGGGGACCACCTTCAACCTGTATTCCGTCGTGGGTTTCTCGTCCATCTTGATGCCGCCCATGAAGCCGCAGGATTTGAGCCGCATGCTCATTTTCCGGTTGGGGCCGCTGGCCCAGGGCGGCAAGGCGCCGGCCATCACAGAGGAAAAGATGGCCAAGCTGGGTGCGCGTCTGCTGCGCCGTGTGATCGACCGATGGCGGGATTTCCCGGCCACGGTGGAGGCGTACCGCGACGCCATGGCCAAAGGCGGGCACAGCGCGCGCGGTCAGGATGTGTATGGCACCGTGCTGGCGTGCGCGCACCTGGCCCTTTATGACGATGCGCCCAGCGTTGAGGGCGATATTGAGCCGTGGGCGCAGCGGTTGCCGGCGGGGGCGATTGCCGAGGCGCAGCCCGATGCGGACGAGCATAGCTGTCTCACGCACCTCATGACCTGTGTGGTGGAGGACCCGCACGACCGCAAGCGGTTGACCGTGGCCGAATGGCTGCGCATGGCGGCGGCGGAGGCGGTGGCCGACAACCTGACCTCAGGTGAGAAGGACGATATCGGCGCCAGGGCGGCCAGGGCAGAGGCGGTGCTGGGCAGCATCGGCATGCGGGTGCAGAGCCAATATCTGTTCAAGTATGTGGCCATCGCCAACCAATCCACGGGCCTGAACCGGTTGATGCAGGGCACGCACTGGCACAGTGCCGCCGACACGCGCGGCGTGTGGGTGCAGACGCTGGAGCGATTGCCGGGTGCGACCAGGCCGGAGGCCGGCAGCGACGGCAAGCCCCGGAAGATACGCATCGGTGGCTATCCAAGCCGGGCCTTGCTTGTGCCCCTTACCATCTGTCTGCCGGATGGCGACAGCCATCCACACGCAAAGCATCCAGCATCCGCCCCGACCCCGCCGCCGGACCCATCACAACGGTCAGGGGCGGATGGTGGGGCCGATGCTCAATCCCGCCTCCATGTTGACCAGGGACGGCCACCCGGCCCCGACCCCTGGCCCGATCATCTCCCCGACCCCAACCCCTATTGACCTAACCCCGACCCGAGGATGACGGGCAGAAAAAACGCGGGGTTTTTGGCGGGCGGGATGGGTCGGGGTGGGTGGTACGGCAGAGTGGTACGGCGGTGGTACGGAAAAGCGCAGCAATATCAGCGCTGTACCACCGTACCACCCGTACCACGGGTTTGATTGATGTGTATGTGCATGTGTGTGCGTGGGTGCGTAGTGGTGTGGTGGTACAGGTGGTACAGTGGTACGGATAGGTAGATATACCTTAGTTTCCAATAGGATAGCCCGTACCACGCACCGTACCGCCGCCCGTACCACCGCCACCGGTTAAATAGGGGGGGGATATGGCAGGATCAGGGACTGGTGGGGTAGCAACAGCGGTTGCGGAGGTTCTGGACGCGGCGGAAGGATTGTCTTCCGATCCTGCCTGCAAAGCGCAGCAGGATGCCCAACAGCCGGACCTATGGGCGGAGACAGAGGGCGCGGGTGCGGGGCCGCTGGACGATGCGGCGCGGCTTGGTGAGGCGCTCTTCGGTAAACCGCGTCGTGGGGCAGGGGGCGGACGGCCCAGGGGCAGCCAGAACCGCCAGACCGTGGAATTCCGCAAGCTGCTGCTTTCCAAGCATCGCCATCCGGTGCTGGTGCTGGCGGACTTCTACAGCGTTCCCGTGGAAGAGTTGGCGGCGCGCCTGCGCACGTCTGATCTCCTGGCCGTGGCGAAGTTCCAAAAGGAATGCGCAGCGACCGCCGCCATGTACGTCGAGAAGCGCCAGCCTATCGACGTTGCGATCAAGCAGGAACGCGGACTGACGTTGATCATCGGTGATTTGGCCGGGGCAGCACAGCAGGGGCTGACCTTGGACGGGGAAGCGTCACAAATCGAGCAATATCAAGGTCTTAGCTTCACGCTTGAAAACGGAGATGGTAAGGTGCAAGTGGCAGATGGCGAGAATGCCTATATGAATCAATGTCTTGCAGGCGCTTCCAAGCAGACTTCCAATCCGACAGGCGGGGCGGACGGGCTGGCTAGCGGCACCGACGCATCGCGAATTGGGGGGGTGGCACGCGACGACGGGGCCACCCCCCCAGCCGACGATACGCCCGTCTGACCTGGGTCCTTCTCGGGACAATTCACCTTTCAAATTTTAAAATAAACGGCGCCATCATGAACATCCTTCACCAGTACATCCCGTCCGGCCCGGTTGCCGCTGCCTACATCCTGTCCGATGCCCGCGTGTGCGGCATTCTCGGCCCCATAGGGTCCGGGAAAACCAACGCTTCCTTCCGCAAGTTGATTTTGAAGGTAGCCAACCAAGTGCCAAGCCCTATCGATGGTATCCGGCGGCGGCGTATCGGCATTTTCCGTAACACGTACACGGAACTGACCAACTCGACCATGAAGAGTTGGTTCGAGGTGGTGCCGCAACATGAAGGGAGTTGGAGTGCCGAACAGCGGACCCACACACTGCCGTTTCTGGAGCCCTTCAAAGCCAAGCTTGAAATCATGTTCATGGCAATGGACCGCCCCGAGGATGTGGGCAAGTTGAAGGGTGTGGAGCTTTCTGACGGCTATCTGAACGAGGCAGTCGAAACCAACTATGATGTTGTGCAAGCCATTGATGGCCGCTTGAACCGCTATCCGCCAGTGCTCCATGGCGGATGCACAAAGCCACAATTGGTGATGGATACGAATGCGCCAGACCGAGAAAGCTGGTGGTACCGATTGTTCGAAGAGGAAAAGCCCAAAGGGTGGAAGTTGTTCAAGCAGCCTGGGGGGCTGTCTCCCGGTGCAGAGAATTTACACAACCTTACAGGCGGTCGTGAATACTACCTAGAGAAGATACCCGGCAAGGAGAAGTGGTGGATCGACGTCATGATCCACGCCAAGTACGCCTATTCCAAGCGGGGAATGCCGGTATTTGCCGACGAGTTCAACGATGATCTTCACGTTGCCAGTTCAGAACTGACACCTATCCCCGGTCGGCGGATCATCATCGGCCTGGATACAGACCTTCATCCGGCCGCCAGCTTCTGGCAACGCGCACAGGGCGGGCAATGGCGTGGGCTTAACGAAATGTACAGGCCTGGCTATGGCCCTCGCCGGTTCGCCCAAGAGCTGCGTCGCATGATCGACGCAGAATTCAGGGGGTTCGAGGTTATCGGCATTGCTGATCCGTCGGGAGGCGACGGATCGGACAAGGCTGACGCCAATGACCTATCCTGGATCCAGTCCGTTTCGGAGCATGCCGGCATCAAGGTCGTAGCCGCCCCCACCAACAAGCTGCATCCGCGTCTGGAAGCATGGCGCCTGCCCATGTCCACAATGGTAGAGGGGCAGCCAGGAATGCTGCTGTCGCCTCGCATGCGCTACACGCGCAAGGGCCTGGCCAGCGGCTATGTTTACAGCAAGGTCATCCAGCCTGGTGGTGCTGCAACATATGGCGGCATCCCAACTAAAGGCGAATTTTCCCACCTCATTGATGCGGGTGGTTATGCGCTTTTGTCCGAGGGTGGCTTTGCCGACGTCATGAACTCGATTGACACGCAAAAGAAGCAGCAGGAACGGGAGCGGCCCGACCATCGTCGCCGTGCCTCCCCCATGCGCGACTACAACCCCCTGGAATTCTGAGGTGCAGCATGACGGAAAAGTCCGTGGCAAAGAAGGTCGCCGATACCCTGTCCGCCATGCATGGCCGGGGGACGATCACGCCGGCACAGGTGGAGGCGGGGCGGCGGTTCCAGCAGCAATGGGATGCGGCCCATGGATCGGTCGGGATCATGCGCTACGACCATTTTGCCGACACGTTGGCGAATGGCATTCGCCCGGCCCCGTCTGCGGCCTATGGCGGTGGCGATCCGCGCGGGCGCCTGGACGCGACTATGCGGGCATTGGGTGGTGTGGATCAGCCGGCGGGGCGGGTCGCGTGGTATGTGCTGGGCCAGGGCGAGACGTTGAAGCAGTTCGCGGGCTGGACGCACGTCCGGCGTGACGATGTGGGCGCCCATCTTGTTGCCGCGCTTGGCGTTCTGGTCGGGCATTATGGGCTGGGTGAGGTCCGCACGGCGCCGGCGGCGGCGTGACCATTATCGCCAGGATTTGCAGGGTTTGAGGGGCCATTGCTCTTGCGGACGCCAACGCAACTCAGCCTTTGAAAGGCTTTCGAACTGCTCCCCGCCAGCCGTGTCCAGGTAACACCAGACCCGCCGCCCCCGGCACCCTGTACAGCGCCATGGCAGCGTCAGGGGATTGGCAGCGGCACCGTAGCGCAAGGCGAGCGGGCGCGGATCGACCGATGCCGCGCGTTCACAGCGCAGGCACTCCACCCGGATAAACATGCCAACGTCGAGCCATTCGGCCAGGATGTGTCCGTACTTTGCCATATGTGAACAAATGCAGAACATTCCGGCGACTGGCAAGGGGGGAGATCGGGCACCCCGATGCGGCAAAAAACGACCCTTGACAGTCCCGACTGTCCTACCCCCATATAGCTACGCTGGCGCGACAAGCGCCCCACCCCCAAAAGCCGCAGGCCCCCGCCTGCGGCTTTTGTCGTATGAGGAACCGGTGCCCGCTGCATTTGACCTGCATCCGCTATCGGAAGGTCTGATATCCCAGGTGGCCAAGCTTGCGCGATCCTGCGACCGGCGGGAGATCGGCGCTTGCCAGCCGGACGGTTACGACCCGGCCACGCTGTCCGCCGAGATGGCCATTGCCTGCACCGAGGGGTTCGTGGCCACGGCGGACGGCGTGCCCGTGGTGGTGGTGGGGCTGTGTCCCATCATGCCGGGTGTGTACAGCGCCGGCATGTTCGCCACCGATCAATGGGGCGCCGTCGCCTTCAACGTCACCAACTTCGTTCGCAACATCTTCATTCCCGAACGCCGGGCCGAGGGCATGCGCCGCATGGAGGCGCGTTCCATGGAGGGCCATCCCTTCGCGGGCCGCTGGCTTTCCCATCTGGGCTTCGTGCGTGAGGGCCAGTGCCTGGATTTCGGGCGGGGTGGGGAGACGTTCGACCTGTGGGCATGGCGGTTGTCCGATCATCGGGAGGCTGCCCATGTGTAAGGTTATCCGCAAACTGGTGTCGTCGCCGTTCAAGCTGTTGGGCGGTATCCTTGCCCCTGGCGGCGGGGGTGGCAGCAAGAACGACCAGGCACAGGCAGAGCCGCAGGTACCCAGCCGCACCGACGCCACCGCCCAGGCGGCGGGCGATGCGGCGCGGCGGCGTCTGACCCAGCGGCGTGGCTTCATGGCATCCATGTTGACGGGCGGGCAGGGCGTTCCGCCCATGCCATCCGCCGTCAATACCCTGTTGGGTGGCGGTGGCTGACAGCCGTGTTGCCGAGGCGGTTTCCCGTCTCGGCACATTGCGCAGCCTGCGAGCGCCGCGGGAGGCCCACTGGAAAGAGCTGCAACGGCTGACCACGCCGCTTGCCCAGGAACTGCAATCCGGCACCAAGGATGGCCGCGCGCCCGGCGACCTGTTCGACTTCACCGCCGGCCATGGCGCCACGAAGCTTTCCGCTGGGCTGTGGTCGATGGGCACCAACAGCGCGACGGAATGGTTCAGCATCCTTCCCGATCAGGACGATTTGTCCAGCGACCGGGAGGTGAGCGCGTGGTGCGACACGGTCACCAAGACCATGTTCCGGGCCTTTGCCGCGAATGGCGCCAACTTCTACGCCCAATCCATGAGTTACTTCCTGTCCGTCGTCACGCTGGGGACGGCGGTGATGTATTCGGACGAGGATTATGCGGCGGGGCAGTTGCACCATGCCGCGATCCCGCTGGCAGAATGCTTCATCGCCCAGAACAGCCGGGGGCAGGTCGATACGCTGTATCGCGCCTTCAGTTTCACGGGCCGTCAGTGCGCGCAGGAATTTGGCGAAGACGCCCTGCATCCGGCCATGCGCCGGACGCTGGAAAAGGAACCGGATCGGAAATGGCGGATGTTGCACGCCACCGAACCGAACCCGGACGCCGATCCACGCCGCCGGGGCCGTGCCTTCATGGCCACGCGGTCCCGGTACCTGGACCTGGACAATAGCCACCTGTTGGAAGAGGGCGGTTATCACGAATTCCCCTACCACACCATGCGGTGGTGGGTGCAGGCGGGCGAAGTCTATGGCGATGGGCCGGCGGCCCTGGCCAGGCCCGACGCCAAGACCGTCAATGTCATGGGCAAAACCCTGTTGGAGGGTGCCCAGGCGGCGGTGCGCCCGCCGTTGCTGACCACCGACGAGCTGGAGTTGCGGGGCATCCAATTCCGGCCAGGTGTGACGCATGCCGGCGCCATTGATCCGTGGACGGGGCGCGTGAAGGTGCAGGCCTTGCAGACCGGTGGCGCTATCGGCCTTGGCCTGGAACTGGAGGAACAGCGCCGGCAAAGCATCAAGGATGCCTTCTATTGGTCCGCCATGCTGTTGCAGCCGGGGGACCGCGCGACCGCAACCGAGGTTCTGGCCCTGCAAGAACAGCAATTGCAGGTCATGGGGCCGCACCTTGGCCGCATGAACACAGAGTTCCTGACCCCCGTCATCACGCGGGCCTTCAATCTGTTGATGCGGGCGGGTGCGTTCCCGCCACCGCCGCCGGCCCTGACCCAGGCGCCGGGCCTGAAGGTGACCTATGTCAGCCCGCTTGCCCGTGCGCAGTCCATCGCCCAGGCCGGCGGCATCATGCGGTTCCTGGAAGGCGTCGGCACCATGGCGCAGATGAACCCGACCGTTCTGGACAATGTCGATTTCGATGATGCCGCCCGCCGTCTGGCCAGGGCGTTCCATACGCCGGCCAGCCTGATCAAGGACCCGCGCCAGGTGGTGGCGGATCGACAGGCGCGCGCCGAACAGCAGGCGGCGGCGGCCCAGATGGCAGAGGCGCAGGCGGGCGCCCAGATCGCCCGCGACCTTGGACAGGCGGCCATGGCGGGAGACAGCCAATGAGCATGAACCCCTTGGCGTGGATTGCCGCGAACTGGACGACAAGTCGCCGCCGTCGTGTTGTTGCGGCCTATCGTCGGGTGTTTCGCGGTTCAGACGCCGATATCGTTCTGGCGGACCTCGCCATCTTCTGCAACGCCAACAATCCTACCTTTCGGGCGGGGCAGCCTGACCTGTCCGCGCATCTTGAAGGGGCGCGCTGTGTGTTTCTGCACATCCGGTCACTGCTGGACCTGGAACCAGAAGATGTGCCCACCCCAGAAGATGTTGAGCATCAGGAGGATTGAACATGCGCAGGCTGGCATGGATTGAAATTACGCGCGCGCCGGATGGAGAAAGCGGCGGCGGCGACAGCAACAGCGGCGGTAGCTCTGGCGGGACTGCCGACGCTGCTGGCGGGGGTGGTGGAGCAGACAACGCCGCCCCCGCCGCCTTCGATTGGGCCGGGACACTTGGCGCCCGCCATGCTGACTTTGCCGACACGCTGACAGCCAAAGGCTGGAAAAACCCGAGCGATGTGCTGACAGCATATCGCCAGCTTGAACAGGATAGCGCCACGCGTGTTGCGATCCCCGGCGACGGCGCCACCGATGAGGACAGGGCCGCGTTCTGGAAAGCCCTTGGCCGACCGGACACCGCAGAAGGTTACGGCTTGGCGCGACCGGAAAACATGCCGGAAGCGGAATGGGATAATGACCGGATGGGCCGCTTCGCAGAAGCTGCTCACGCGCTGGGGATGCCGGCGGCCCATGTGAAAGGCGTCATCGACTGGCTTGCCCAGGACACTGCGCAAGAGATCGCCGCCTATGAGGCCAGCCTGCCCAAAATGCGTGAGGCGCACGAGGCAGGCCTGCGCGATGCCATGCGGAAGGAATTCGGCGCACAGGCACCGGCAGCAGAAGAACGCGCCAGACGCGTTTTCCAGACCTATGTCGGGGATGACCCGGAGGCGCAGGCCGCCATCGACCTTCTGTCCGCCAAGGCCGGCAACCTGGCGGTACTGAAAATCTTTGCCAAGATTGGCGAAGATGTCGGTGAAGCCCGGTTGCGCGGTGGCGGCGGTGCCGGCGCCGGCACCGGCGAGGACGCCAAAGCGGCACTTACCAAGCTGAAAGCCGACCCTGAATTTCAAGCGGCCTTCAGCAACTCCAGCCACCCCCAGCACAAGGAGATGGTGGCCAAACACAACGAGCTGGCCGGCTTGGCCGCTCGCGCCCGCACCGCCTGACCCTTTGTGGAGACAAGACTATGACCAGCACGCAAACCTGGGGCTATGATACCTATTCGTCGGGCCTGGAAGTTCTTTGCCAGGCCATGACCTCCCGCACGCGCGATTGCGTTACCCTGGAAACCAAAACAGGGGAGCGCATCGCTTTCGACCAGATCGGTGATACCGAACTGGAAGAACGCGAGAATGACACTGCCGATCTTCCGACGACCGAGTTCATGGAAGACCGGCGTTGGATGTCCAACATCGAATATTCGGGCCGTAAGCTTCTGGGGCGGAAAACCAACCTGGAAATCCTGAATGATCCCAAGAACGCCTACAGCCAGGGCTTTGCCTATGCCGGCGCCCGCAAGCTGGACCGGACGGTTATCGCCGCCGCTGTGGGTGACACCTGGATTGGCAAGAAGGGAACCGAGAAAATCTCCCTTCCCAGTTCACAGATCATTCCGCATGGCGGCACCGGCATGACCATCGCGAAGCTGAAGACGGGCGTGGAAATCCTGAAGGCCGCCGAAGCCTTCATGCCCGGCGACACGATCACCTGTTTCTGGACAGCCAAGAATGAGCACGTCCTCATCGACGCCACCGAGGTCAAGAGCAGTGATTTCAACAACACCAAGGTGATGGTGGAAGGTGAGTTGCGCAGTTTCTTTGGCGTCAACTTTCGCCGCATTGAAGACACGGCGCGCCGCAACCCCCGGACCAAGCAGAAAACCATCATCCCGATGCTGCCGAAAACCGGCAACGTCCGTAGCCTTATTATGTTCGTCAAGTCTGGCATCAAGCTGAACATCACCGAAGAAATGTTCGGTCGGGTGGCATGGCTGGACGAAAAGGAATGCTGGCAGGTGTCCGCCACTTTCGAGGGCGGCGCCGTCCGCATGCAGGAAGACAAAGTGGTGGTCATTCAGGTGCAGGAATAACCGGCACCAGACGGTGCCGTTCCATCGGAGGATATCATGGCAAGCGTTTTCGCAGGCAATTACGCACTGACCCAGAACCTGCCCCGCCAGACCATAACGGGTGGCGACTATGGCGGGCGCGTGCGCGTCACCTATGACGAGTACACCTTCAAGGGCACAGAGCAGATCGGCGACCTTGTATTCATCGGCTTCCTGCCCGCCAACCAGCGGTTCTTAGGCGGTGAACTGTTCAACGACGCGCTTGGCGCAAGCGTCACTTTGAAGCTTGGCGATGCCGGCGACGACGACCGTTTCATGGCGGCCAGCAGTTTCGCGGCTGCGGGCATGAAGGACGCCAAGGCAATGACCGGCATTGGATACCGACCGGTGGACAAGACGCCTGTCTTCCTGACCATCGGCGGTGCGGTTCCGGCTGCCAATGCGGTTATCAAGACCGCGCTTTATCACGTTGGCGACTGACCCATAGCGAACGTCATTCGCCATGTCTGATCATGTGACCGTGGCACTGTGGAACCGGGCGCTGTTGCGCCTTGGGGCCACGGTGCTGTCGGGGCCGGATGACCAGAGTGCGGCAGCGGAGCAGGTGGTGGCCGTGTGGGACGGCGTTCGCCGTTCGGTGCTGGCCAGCTATCCATGGAACTGCGCCATGCGCCGGGCGACGCTGGCGGCCAATGCGGTGCCGCCGGAATGGGGCTATGCCCACGCCTACACGCTGCCCGCAGCCTGCGTGCGCCCATGGGAAGTGAAGGGGCAGAAGCGCCGTGATTGGGAAGTGGAAAACGGGCAGATCGTCACCGATTTGCCCGCCCCCCTTCGGCTGCGCTATATCGCAGATATCGCCGTTCATGAGATGGATGAACGGCTGAAAACGTTGATGGTGCGCGAGCTGGCGGCGGCGGTGGCCTTTGCGGTGACCGGCAACCGTGACCTTGCCACCGAAATGGAACAGAGCCTGGAAAAGATGCGGGTGGAAACCCGCGCCGCCGATGCCAGGGAAGGCCACACCGGGCAAGTCTATGACGGTGGCGGCGACGATTGGGTGGCGGTGCGGTGAGCGGTCAGAAACGGTCGGCCAGCTTCACCCCGCTCAACGCCGGCATCTGGTCGCCGGAGCTGTGGGGGCGCCAGGACCTGGCACGCTACCCCGCTGCGCAGGCCGATGCGTTGAACATGATCCCGATGGTGTTGGGTGGGCAGACGCGCCGGCCCGGCACGCTGGATATCGGCGCCACCAATGACAATGCAGCGGCCTGGCTTGGCCGCTTCGTCTTCAATGAGGATCAGGCCTATATCCTGGAATGGACGCCGGGCAAGCTGCGCTTTGTGGAGCGCAGCGCCTTCATCCAGTCTGGTGGCGCACCCTATCAGCGCACCACCCCCTATCAGGCGCAGCACCTGCCCCTGATCCGAACGGCGCAATCCGCCGATGTCGTCTATATCGCCTGTCGCGGCATCCGCCCGCATAAGCTGTCGCGCTATGGCCGCACCAGCTGGACATTGGAGCCGGTGACGTTTCGCGACGGGCCATACCGTGACCCGTGGCCCAGCATGCCGGCGGCCAACCTGTCGGGCGGCATCATGGATTTCAACGGGGACGTGGCCACCGCCGACTGGATCGGCCAGTGTGTCCGGGTGCGGATTGACGGCAACTGGTACTGGTTGCGCATTACCGGCTTTACCGATGCGCGGCATATCGCGGTGGCCAGCGAGGATGGCGCCACGCCGCCCCCGGTGCCAGGGCCGGCGGGCGACACGATCATCGACACGATCACCACCACAGTCGGCAGCCTGGACACCTATGTTCTGCCGGTGTCCTGGCTGCCCTACATGACGGGCGTGTCATCGGTAGATATCCGCATCGACACCCAGGCCCTGACAGGCGGCCAGCATTACACGCTGGACGATGACCGCCTGACCCTGCATTTCACGCCGCCGCTGACACCGGGGACGCTCAGCATCATCAACCGTTCCCTGTCCGCCCGTCCCGCCGCCAGCGCCACGGGGTTGGTGGAGGATTGGCGGGCGCCGGCATGGGGCGGGGATCGCGGATGGCCCCAGGCCCTCGCCCTGTTTGAGCAGCGGACATGGTGGGCCGGGACCCCGGCGGAACCGCTGTCGATTTGGGCCACCTTCTCCGGCGACTATGAAACATTCGCGCCGACCGAACAGGACGGAAAGGTCTTGGGTGACAGCGGCATTTACATGATTGCCGCCGACCAGGAGGTGGCGGAAATCCGGTGGTTGATGCCGGGCGAGACGCTGGCCATGGGGACGGCAGGCGGGGAATACCTGATCCGGGCCTCTGACCTGGGTGAAGCATTGACGGCGGAGAACGGCAATATCCGCCCCGCCACCAGCGAGGGCAGCGCGCCCGTGGAGCCGGTACGCGCCGGCAAGGCCATTGCCTTCACCGGCCTTGGCGGGCGCAACCTGCATCTCATGGCCTATAGCGCCGAAACGGATGACATGGAGGCGCCGGACGCGGCGCAGCTGGCAGAGCATCTGCTTGAGGCGACCATCACGCGCACCGTGTGGTGCAAGCGCCCTTGGTCGCTGCTGTGGTGTTTGCTGGCGGATGGCAGCTTGGCCAGCGCCACCTATTCCCCGCGCGATCAGGTCATGGCGTGGTGCGCACACCGGGTGACGGATGGAAAAGTCTTATCCATCGCGTCCGTGCCAGAGGATGGGGTTGACGCCCTGTATCTGGTGACGGAACGCACCGGCCAGGACGGCCAGCCCCGCCGCCGGTTGGAGCGCATGGCCAACCGATGGCGGCGCGCGAAAGCCGAAATGGACGGGGGCCGTGCCCAGCTGCTGGACGCGGCCATCACAGTTTACAGCGATACCGACATGGAAGAGGTTGGCGGCCTGGACCATCTGGAGGGGCGGGAGGTCGCCATCTGGGCAGATGGCGCGACCCAGCCCGCCCAGACAGTGACGGGTGGGCGTGTGCCGCTGGATATCCCGGCCCGCCTTGCCCATATCGGCCTGTCTGTGCCGTGGTACCTGGAAACGCTGGACCTTGACCAGGGCAGCGCCATCGGCAGCGGGGCGGACAAGCGCAAGAGCATCAAGGGGCTGGCGGTTTATCTGCTGGATACCTGTGCCGCGACGGTACGGGTGGTGGCCGACGATATCCCCCAAGCGCCAACCCCGCTGCCGGTTCGCCGGGCCGATCAGGCGGTGAATGCCGGCATCGTGCCCTATCGCGGCTATGTGCGCCCATCGATCCCCACCAACCAGGCCGACAGCATCCGCGTCCGGGTGGAGGGCGAAGGCCCCGCCCCGGCCACGGTACTGTCGCTGGCCATCACCATGGATACCCAGGCCTGACATGTGTGATCCCCTGACCATCGCCGCATCCGCGCTTGTCGTAGGTACAGGCGCATCCGTTTATGGCCAGATCAAAGCCGGCAAGGCGGCTAAAAAATCGGCGGCGGCGGAAGCGGCCAGCATGGAGCGCCAGGCCAAGTATGAGGCCGGTGAAATCAAGGACGCGTTCGAACGCTATCTTGGCCGGCAGGGTGGCAATGTCGCCAAGGCCGGGCGCGTCATGGCGGGCAGCGCCCTGGACATCATTGCCGACAGCGCCATCGATGCGGAAAAGCAGATCAATGCCGTCAGGAGCGGGGCGGAACAGCAGGCCGCCGCCACCCGTGCCGCCGGCAAGCGGGCCAAGAATGTTGCCTATTGGAACGCGGCGGCGACCGGCATTCAGGGCGTATCAGGGTTCCTGACCATGGCCAACAGTTGGGGCGGCGGCGGCGGTGCCCCGCCCATGTCCGCCGCATCGGGCACCAGCACGGGCCGCGTGGCGGGGCCGGTCTGATGGCAAGGATTGAGCGCTTCAATGGTCCGCGTCCCGGTTTGCCGGTTATCCGGCAGGCGGGCGGCGGGGGTGATTTTGCGGTGGCCGGCGAGGCATTGGCCCGCGCCGGCCTGAACGCGATGGGCCAGATCCAGGACGCGCAGGAACGCCAGCGCCGGGAGGCCCAGGCGGCAGCGGAAAAAGCGCAGCAACAGCGTGATACGTTGGGTGTGGAACGGATCGTTGCGGAGGCCGAGACATGGGCCGACGACACGTTCCGGCAGATGTCGGAGAATGCGGCCCCCGGCGCCGACGGGTTCGAAACCCAGATTGACGAAGCCTGGACCCAGCGCCGGGCGCAGCTGGTTTCCGATACGGGCGGCCTTTCGCCTTATGCGCGGGAAATGCTGGCTACCCGCCTGGATAGCCGGGTTGGCGCGCGGCTGCGCAGTGAGGCGGGCCGTTTTGCCACGGGTGCGCGCGTGGCCAAGACGGTGGACGATTTCGATGCCGTCATTACCGCCAAGGCCAACAGGGTCATTTCCAACCCCGACGCCCATGATGAGGAAGCGACCGACCTTGCCGGCCTGTTGACGATTCTGGACCTGCCCGCAGATCGCCGCGCCAAGGTCGCCGGAGCCATGCGTGCCACCCTGGCAAAATCGGCGGTGGCGGGGCAGATCGACCGCGACCCGGCCAAGGCGCTGGAATGGCTGGACAGCGGGCGGTTCGATAAGGGGTTATCGCCTGACCTGAAAATCAGCCTGCGCAACGCCAGCGAAGCGGCCATGCGCCAGCGTGAAAACGAGGGCAAGGCCGCAGCCGCCCTGGCCCGCGCGGAACTGCGGGCAGAACTTGCAGATACCGCCGCCGCCCTGCGCAGTGGGCGGCGGGTGGATTACGATCCCGACCAGATCATGGCCGTCATGGGGGAGAAGGCGGGTGCTGCGGCGGTGGCAGAACTGCACCAGGCGGAGCGGTTCGGCGCCGATGCCGTCGCGGTGCAATGGGCCAGCCCGGACCAGCTGTCGCAGATGCTGGCGGATCGGCAGGGGCAGCAGCAGGCGAATGACGTTCGCGGGTGGAGTGATCGGCAGCAGGAATTGAATGCGCTTGCCGGCATGGTCGCACGCCGTGCCCAGGCCCTGGACGCCGATCCCGCCGCCTATGTGGCATCGTCGCCGGCAGTGCGGGAGCGGTGGCAGGCCTTTGAAGCCGCCGAGCCGGAAAGCCAGGGCGAAAGCTTTGCCGCCTATGTCGCGGCCACGCTTGCCGAACAGGAACGGCTTGGTGTGCCGGCGGCGCAAACCCGCGTCCTGCCCAAAGAGCGGGCGGCATTGCGCGTGGCGGAGATCGCGCGGGCCAAGCCGGAGGATGCGGCGGACATGCTGTCGCAGCAATCGGCGCTGTATGGGCGGCATTGGCCCGCCGTCTATCGCGACCTGGTCAAAGCCGGGATGCCGCGTGAATATCAGGTGCTGGCCACCACCACGGACCCGGCAGGCCGTGCGGCCCTGGCATCCGCCCTGTCCCAGGATAAGGACGCGCTGCGCCAGGCGGCGGGAGCCGACGCCAAGGAAATCGACCAGACGGTCACCGGCGCAATGGCCCCCCTGTACCGTTCCCTGTCCGCCGCCCCGGACGGACAGGATATCGCCGCCGGTTATGAGAAGGCGGCCCGCGTCCTTGCCTATCGATATGCCGCGCAGGGAATGGATGCGGGGGAGGCGGCCACCAAAGCCGCCAATGACGTTGCCCTTGGCCGTTGGGATTTCGTGGAAAGCGGCGGACAGGCCATCGCACGAGCGCCAAAGGGCCTTGGCTCCAAGGCCCAGCGGTGGGGTGAAATCGTCATGTCCCGAACGAACGCTGACGCGATTGCCGATCCGGGCGATCCAGGCGGCGTGCAAACCGGATATAGCGCCGCCGACCGCCAGGAAATCGCCCTGAATGGCGCGCGGCGCGGCGCGTGGATGACCATGGAGGATGGCACCGGCTGGTTCCGGGTCCATGAGGATGGGCAGCCGGTCATGCTTGCCGATGGCCGCCGTCTGGAATTCCGCTTTACCGATATCGACGCAGCGGAAGTCATCGCGGCCAGCGTGCCAAAGATGAGGTATGGCCGATGAGTGATATCATCACCGCCCCCATTGATCCGTTGCGGGCGGTTGATGCCATGGGCACCGACCGTTTCATCGCATCGACCGGCGAAATGCTGGCGGCGACGGCGGACGAAACATGGACACGCAACCCGACAACCAGCCTCTACCGATGGGGACGCCGTCAGGTGCGTGGCATATCGGATGACAGCCGCGTTCTAACTGCCGAGGAAGCCAGTGCAGAGTATGGAATTGATGGGCGCCTGACGTTCGAACAGGACATCAGTGAAACCGATGCAATTGAATTGCGCGATCTCAAGCTGGCGGAAATGCGGCGCCAGAACACCTTGTCGCGCGCGCGCGGAGGGGCCGGGCAAACGGTAGCAGGTTTCGGTTTGGGGCTGTTGGTCAGCGCCTTGGACCCCTTGAATATCGCGTCTGCCTTTATCCCGGTGGTTGGACCGGCCAGGTACGCGCGGATGCTGGAACGGGCGCCGACAAAACTGGGCCGAGCGGGTGTCCGTGCAGCTGTCGGCGCAACGTCGGGCGCGGTGGGTGCGGCCATGCTGGAACCCATCATTTACGGCGTCGCGCAGCAGGAGAAGGCCGATTACGACGCCTATAACAGCCTGACCAATCTGGCGTTCGGCACCATCCTTGGCGGTGGCCTGCATGTGGCGGGCGGAGCTGTTGGCGACTGGCAGGCAGGATGGAGGCCGCCTGGTCAGGTCATGGCAGAGGCCGCAGGCCCGGAGGGGCGCGACGCAGCCCTGCGCCAGGCGGTGGCAGCCGTGGCAGAGGATCGGGTGCCCGATGATGGCGTCCCGTTGGCCTTGCAGGTGGCCGCCACAGAGCGGGAGAGGTGGCGCCCCCAGGGGCGGCGGCCTGCCTTCAATCCGGTGGCCGATGTCTATGATGCCGCCGGGCGCCGCATTCAGACGCGCATGGAGCTGGTAGAGGCTGATGACCTGATCACCAGCAACAGCGACGATTTGAGCGTCAATCCGGCCTATCCGGCAGAACTGCAACCCCGTCAGCGCGACCGGTTGGTGGCGCAGGCCCAGATCCAGGATATTGCGGCCAAGTTGGAGCCGGCACGGTTGGGCGCCTCCCCCGATGCGGCCAGCGGCGCACCCATTGTCGATGGTGGCCGGATCGTGGAAAGCGGCAATGGGCGCGTGCTGGCCATCCGCCGCGCCTATGCCGAAGGGGGAGAGCGGGCCACCGCGTACCGCGCCTGGCTGGAAGGTCAGGGGTTCCGCACTGTCGGATTGAACAAGCCCGTGCTTGTCCGTCGCCGGATGACCGAACTGTCAGCGGAAGATCGGCGGGCCTTCACCGTGGACGCGCAGAAGGCAGCCACCCTTGACCTGTCCGCATCGGAGCGGGCGGCAGCAGACGCACAGTTGATGGATGATTTGCTGCCCATGATGCAGGGGGCCGATGTCACCACCAGCGGCAACGCGCCGTTCGTGCGGGCCTTCGTGGCGAAACTGGCGGGCGGCGAACAGGGCAGCATCATTTCCAAAGATGGGTTGCTAACCCCGGACGGGCAGCGCCGGATCAATGCCGCCCTGTTGGCGCGGGCCTTTGATGACAAGGACCTGTTGGCGCGCATGTTGGAGGGGGGCGAGGATGGTTCGCGCGCCCTTGCCGGCGCCATGCTGGACACGGCCCCGGAATGGGCGCGCATGCGGGCGGCGGCGGCACGGGGGGAGATTGCCCCCGTTGACCCAACGCCCGACATGCTGGCGGCGGTAAAGCGCATCCGGGATCAGCGGGCGCAGGGGCGCCCCCTGTCGGAGATCGCGGGCCAGCGCGACATGTTCAGTCCGCCCAGCACGGGGCAGGAACTATTCCTGCGCATGCTGCTGACCCAGAACCGCAACGGGGAAACCGTCCTGGCCAGCCGGGCGGCCATCACGCGGGAAATGGGCCGGTATGTGGAAGAGGCGAACAAGACCAGCCCCACCCCGGACCTGTTCGGCGGGGGGCCGCCCACACCGGAGGCCATCCTTGAGGCGCTGGAAAAGCGGCGCGATGTGATGCCGGGGGTGGTGGATGATGCCGATGTACGCGTGAGCCAGGAGGCGGACACGGTGGCGGACCTGCCCACGGCCCAGCCGGATGCGTTAGAGGCGGATATCCAGGCGCTGGACATGGAAATCAAGGCAGCGCGGGGGGCCGGCATTCTGGACGCGGGCGAAGGCGAAGCGGTGACATTGGCCCAGACCATGGCCGACGAAGCCCAGGTACGAACCCGCCAGCTTGAAGCGGCGGCGTATTGTTTGGCGAGGGCTGCGGCATGAGCCGGGACAATTGCCGGGCAGAGGTTGAAGCGGCAGGTGGGGCGCCGATCAGCCGCGAGGCGCTGGACGATATGTGGATCGACCTGGAGGCCCGCGCGGCCCGCATCCGCCGTGACCGGCCCAGCCTGTCGGATAGTGCCATCCTGAAGGCCGCCGCCGATGAAGCCAGCGCGGAAGCGCAGATGGCGGCACGCATCGAATTGCGCAATGCCAAGATGAACCTTGTCAAGCGTGTGCGGCGGCGGAGCCAGATTGAGGATACGGCCCGCTCCCTGGGTGGGCAGCGCGGCGCCGATCTTGCCCTTGCCATTGAGGCAAAGCTTGTCGGCATCAATTCCGCCGTGCGCGGTGCCCGCCTGTCCGTGGACGCCCAGGGCGTGGCCTTGGCCCGCGATTGGATGGGCGGCCTGACCAATGACATGGACAAGGCAGGTTTGTTTGGCCTGGTCCGGCAAGGAAAATTGGATCGCGAGATCGCCAGGGAACTGTGGCAATTGTCGCGACCTGACGGGCAACGCGGGATCAGTGGCAACCGAGCCGCCGAAAAGGCAGCGGCCATCATCCACAAGTATCAGCGGCTTTCGGTGGAGACGCTGAACCGGGAAGGAGCCTGGATCGGGCAGGTGGATGGGTACATCACGCGCCAGGCGCATGACCCCGACCGCATGGTGATGGCCGGGTACCGGGCGTGGCGCGACACCATTGCGGCCAAACTCGACGAGCGTACCTTTGAAGGGGTGACCGACCGGGAAAAGTTCCTGGATCAGGTCTATCGCGCCCTAACCACGGGCGTGCATATGGACGCCGAAGGTATGGCCGGTTTCAAGGACCCGGCCTTCAAGGGGCCATCCAATCTGGCCAAGAAGCTATCCGCCGCCCGCACCCTGCATTTCAAGGATGCCGATGCCTGGATGGATTATCAGCAGGCGTTCGGGTCGCGGAACATCATTGAAAGCATCCTGCGCGGCCTGGACAAGGCGGCGAAGAGCACGGCCCTGATGCGGGAATATGGCACCAATCCGCGCGCCGAGTTTGACCAGGATCTACGGTATCTGGCGGAGACGTGGCGGGACCGGGACGCGGGCGCCGTCATGGCGTTGAACAACCGCGTCGGCGCGTTGAACAACCAGATGAGCGAGCTGGACGGCACGGCGGCCACACCGGTCAACCGTGTTCTTGCCAAATGGGCCGCAGGGAACCGCACCTGGCAGAGCATGTCAAAGCTGGGTGGCGTCGTCATTTCCGCCATCACCGATGTGCCGTTCAAGGCGGGTGAGCTGCGGTATCAGGGCATCAACCTGTTGGAAGCCTATGGCGATGGCCTGACATCGATTACGCGCGGGCGAGGTGACGGCGAAGTCCGGGAGATCATGGATTTGATCGGCGCCGGTTTGGAAGGGTCGATCGGCCATATCGCGGCCCGGTTCGACGGGGGCGACCATGTGCCGGGCAAGCTGTCTTCCATGGCCAACACCTTCTTCCGCTGGACGGGCCTGACCTATTGGACCGATGCGCAGCGCGCAGGGGCGGAACTGATCATGGCCCGCCACCTTGGCGGGTTGCGCGGACAGGAATGGGCGGCATTGCCGGCGGAAACGCGGCGCGTGCTGTCGCTGTTTGATATCGGGGCCGATGAATGGCGCGCGCTTTCCAGCGTGGAATGGGCCAGTGCGGAGGGCCGCGCCCACCTGACCCCCGACCGTGCCCGCATGCTGTCCGACGACACCACCGATGGCTTGATGCCGGCCAAGGTGGAAGAGATTGGCAAGACCTATGCCGCCCGCCTGGACCGCGCGCAGGAGAATATCGACCGGTTGATGGCGCGGCTGGAAAAGCTGGACGCCAGACAGACGGCGGCAAAGGGCGTGCCCAAGGATGGGGAGGCGGCGGAAATCCGCGCCATGGTGGCCGGTTGGGAACGCGGGGCGAATGGCATTCGTCGCACCCGTGACGCCATCCTTTCCATGCGGGATGGCGGCAAGAGCACCAACAAAACGCTGGAGGTGATGCGCCGCGAACTGGATTGGGCGCGCAGCGCCAATCTGAAACTTGGCGCCAAGATGCAGCGGCAGAAGGCGCGCATGGAAATGCAGGCGGCGCGCGCGGCGCAGGACCTGGAAAGCCTTCCGGGCCAGATTGCCCAGGTGGAACGCCAGCTGCTTGACCAGATGCAGGTCCTGGAGGACTTGCCCAGCAGATATGAACAGGAGCTGGCCAGCGCGCGGGATGCCGTGCGCGATGGGCTGGCCCTGAAACTGGCATCCTATTTCAGCGACCGGGGCAAGTATGCCGTCTTGGAACCGGGCGCGCGTGAGCGGGCCATCCTGCGCCAGGGCACCCGGTCGGGGACGCCCGTGGGCGAGGCCCTGCGCACCATTCTGCAATTCAAGGCCTTTCCCGCCACCATGATCACCAAGGTCTGGGGACGTGAGATTTATGGCGGGCAGGAAGGGTCCGCCCGTGCCGCCGGTATCGTGCACATGATGGTGGCCAGCACGGTTTTCGGCTTTCTCGCCATGAGTGCCAAGGACCTTGCCAAGGGGCGCACGCCGCGCGACCCGACCGATCCCAAGGTTTGGATGGCGGCCTTCGCCCAAGGAGGAGGCGGCGGTATCTATGGCGATTTCCTTGTCGGCAAATATAACCGGTTTGGGAACACAGCCCTGGAAACGGCGGCGGGGCCGACCCTGTCTACCGCCGCAGACATCGTCAACCTGTGGGCTGCGACGCGGGGCGGCGATGGGCGGGCGGCTACGGCCCTGCGCATTGCCGTGGCGAATACGCCGTTCGCCAACCTGTTCTATACGCGTCCTGCGTTGGATTACCTGTTCCTGTACCAGGTGCAGGAAGCCCTGAACCCTGGCTTTCTGCGGCGCATGGAACGCCGCCTGAAAGAGGAAAACGGGCAGCGCTTCATCATCCCGCCATCAACCGTCGTCAACGGAGACTGACCCATGGCCATTGAGAACACGGCCAGCCAGATCGCGCATCTGGGTGACGGGGTAACAAGGGTTTTCCCCACCGGATGGCCCATCCTGGACGGTGTGACCGTCGTGGAAGAGGATCTAGCCAGCGGGGTGCTGACCACCTTGACGGAAGGCGTGCATTACACCTGGCAGAGCCTGACGGTGAATGCGCAGGTGACGGCGGTGACGGCGCCGGTGACGGGCAAATGTTGGCACCTGTTGCGCGACACGCAGCCGGTGCAGCCGGTCAAGCTGCCCAATGAGGGTAAGCTGCCCACCAAGCGCGTGGAAAGCAGCATGGATCGCGGGGCGATGGCCACGCAGGAGCTGCGGCGCGAACAGGCCCGTTCCCTGTCCGCGCCGATCACCGAGGCGGCGCTGTCTGCATTGCCGCGCGCGGCAGCCCGCGCCGGGCGCCTTCTGGCCTTTGACGAGGGCGGGCAGCCGGCGGCCAGCCCCGTCACCATGGAACAGATCGCCCAGATCATCGACGGCGCCTATGTGGGGACCAGCATCGCCGCCGGTTACAAATGGGTGGCGGATGGCATGGCGCAGGATTTCGACCTGCCCGACGAATGGTCACACATGAGCGCCAGCACCAGCCTGTTGCTGGCATTCGACAGCCAGTCGGTGCCATTCGACCGGTATACGATTGGCGGTGGCGTGCTTCATACCGCGATGGTGCCGGCCAAGGGAACGGAGATCATCGGTCGGAATAATCTGGCGATTGACAGCCGATACGCGGTGGAAGCGGAGGCTGCGGCGAGGGCCGCGTTACAGTACCGTGATGAAGCGGAAACCGCCCTGGCCAGCACGATCACAGCGCGCGATGCGGCGGCGGGGAGTGCGGGGGCGGCGGCGGCGGATCGGGTGCAGACGGGCGCGGACAAGGCCAGCGTGGCGACGGCCAAGGCGCAGGTGGAGGCGCTGGTTGGGTCCGCCGGCACGGGCACGGCCACGGGGCTGGTCTGGCCGGCGGCGGCGAAATCGCTGATCACGGAGGCTGATGTAGTGGCCGTCGGCATCTATTCGGCGTCGATGGACAGCGATGGCGGCGCGTGGCGGCGGCGGCCCTTTGGAAGCTGGTATTGGGAGACGCTCGGCACAACCACGCGCGGGGCGAAGCGGGAATTCCCAAAGGAGGCGGGGTGGATTGCGCGGGCTAACAGTTTCACGATCTACGACCTTAACGACCTGGACGCCAGTGGCGTGCCGAAGATGTGGATGGTGTTCAACGCGGGTGTCGGTTGGGCGATCCCATCGACCGGCGGCGTGACAATCAAGACCGTCCACGCACTGAATGGCCGCCTGTATATCGGCTTCGACAGTGGCACCGACGGCGTGCTGGTGCTTGTCGATTTCGTGCGTGATGTCCGGCACCAGATTTACACGGATACGGTCGCGTATGCCCGCAGCACAATAGCGCTGCGCAACGCCGCCGGCGTCAACGGGGGTGCAGGATCAACCGGACTTAACGGCGGACTGGTATCTGGGCGCGTCGCGCACGTCCATGCCCGTGTCTACCCCGGTGCGCCGCTGGACAGTGCGGGTCTGCCGATCCCGACTGTCGCCGTGGCGACGGCGGGCGGGGTGTCGGTGATCCATCCGTGGGGGGCGGTGTATCATGTGACGGACGCTCGCGGCGCAAAACTGGTGCACCTTTCCAGCGATTGCAGACTTGCCTACACCCTTGCCTCGGCGGGTTACGCATTGCTGTTTGGTAGATTGCCCTATGCCACCGTGACGGTGGGGGCGTGGCTTGACTATTTCGTTGAGGCCGTCAACGGCGCACTCAAGCTCAATCAAGGGGCCGCAGGGTCTTTGGCAAGCGCTCTTTCGCGGCTCGGCACTGCCTATGCAGTGGCGAATTCAACGGGATTGACGTTCCACGAGCCGGATTTTGGAAACCCCGCCAACGGCATGGTTGCTTACACCGCAATCAACTACGCCACCGGCTGGCAGCCCGGCGATATCCGGGGGGCGCTGCTCTGCGACACCACGACGGGTAGCATTACCGGCTCCGGCGAGTTGGTGACGAACGGGGATTTCAGCGGCGGTACGACGGGCTGGACGGCCAATAGCAGCACTACCGCTGTAGTTTCTGGCGAGCTTGAAATCACATCGACAGGGTTGGTTGGTCCGGGCGCGTATCAGGATATTCCGACCGTGATCGGTCAGACTTATCTGGTGAGGTGCATTGCACGTCGAGGCACATCAACAATTGATGTCGCACTGGCTGCGGCGAGTGCTGGTCAGCCAAACGTTGCGGTCACTTATAGCGGGACAACAAACGCCCCATTGATGTTGCAGTTTACTGCGACAGCCACGAACAGCCGTATCTTATTGTACGCTGCCGGCACCCCTGCGGCTGGTCAGACGGTATATTTCGACAACGTCTCCGTCCGCCTCGCCCTGCCTGACCGCAGCTACAAGGGCAAGGGACTGGTGGTCAACGGCACGCTGTCCCGCACGGCGCTGCCCTGTGGTCTGTCGGCGGTTTCTGGCTACAGCGCGGCCAGCTACTTGGAACAGCCGTATAACCCGGACCTCGATTACGGCACCGGGGATTGGTCATTCAAAATCTGGATTGATGGGCTCTCGGCGTCCGCCACGATCTTCGAGCGGGCGGCCTATGCGGGTGCTTACAGCGGTCCGGGCATCCGTCTGATTGCCGATGGGGCGGGTGCTGTCTTTCTGTCGGTTTCGGACGATGGATGGGCCAGCGCCGACACCGTGTCGGGCACCACAATATCGGGGTGGACCCAGGTCATTGCCTGCCGGCGCGGGGCTAACTATGAGCTGTGGCAGAATGGCGCCAGGGTTGGCGTAACCCCCGTCAACAACGCCAATCTCTCGCTGTCCAATGCGTCTGCAACCCTGCGCCTCGGCCTACGGCTGTCGGGGGCGGGCGCCCTGCTGCACTCAATGGTCATGGCGGCGCCCGCCGCTTACGCACCCACCACCGCACAAATCCGCAAGATGTACGAAGACGAGCGGGCGCTGATCGTTGGCGGGGCGGCGGCGACCCTGGGCGGCACGTCCAACAATGTCACGTCCCTGGCGACCAATGACAGCAACGGTACCCTGGCCGTGGGCACCGGCGACGGTGTGTCGGTCGTCGCTGGCCTGGGTCGAGTGCAGTACCTGGATGGGGCCAGCGGCGGGGCAGCGATTGGTAATGACGCGATCACGGCCCTGTCGGCCAGCGGGCCGCATCTGATGATCGGCACCAGCGCCAATGCCGGTCTGATCAGCGATGCGGTCAATGCGCGCGACAGGCTGTCGCCCGCCGGCCCTGTGCGGGCCGTCAGTGCCGCTGATCCGGCGGTTGTCACGGCCCGTGGGGTGACTACCGATGCCACCCCCACCGACCTGTCGCCCCGCATCTACATCGGGCCAAGGGAGGGCGTGACCGTCCTTCTGACCATCAAGGCCAAGGCTTACGGCCATACCGCCACCCACCGGGGCACCTTTATCCGAGCGGGCGATGTATTGCTCGCTGGCGACGGCACCAACGCGGCAACCGTAACCACAGTGGTGCCGGACATCAAAAGCTCAGCGGGCATGGACGCGACAATCGCCTTCGACAGCGCGTCCGCAACCTTGGTTGTCCGGGTAACGGGTATCGCGGCCACCCGCATGACCTGGACCGCCCGCATCGTCATTACCCGCAACAGCGAGGATCAGACCTATGCAGCGTAGCGCAGACATTGGCACGGGCCTGTATGGCGGCGGCCTGTATCTGGCCAGATGGACAATCGTGGACGGCTATCCGCGCTGTCCGCTGTCCCCTCTCATCATGGCCAATACGGACGCGGTGACGGCTGCGGCAGCTATTGCCGTAAACCGGGCGGTCGCCACGATTGCCGCCCGTGCGGAGGCGGTGGAGGCAGCGGGCCTGTTGTCGGTGCGCGAACCGCCGCCGGAGCTGGTGATGGCCGCCGGTCCCAACGGAGAGGCGTTGGAGATTGCCAATCCCGACTATGCCCAATGGGTGGCGGCGGGCGCGCTTGTGGCGGATGCCGCCGGCGATGATGACCTGCAGCATCTATTGCGCACCCGCGCGGGGACCCTGACGGAAGATGAAGCCCCTTGGACCCTCGCCTTGCCGCCCGTCCCGGACATGAACCCGCTGACCCAGACTGCCGATTGGGACGGCGCGGCATGGGCAATCCGCGCCCTGACGGAGGAAGAGGTGGCCATCTGGCCCCTGCGCGCTCCGGCGCCGACACCCGAGGTTTCGCGTGAACAGTTCCTGTCTTTCATGGCGGGGCAGCTTGCCCTGACGGAAGCCGATATCACCATCCTCCGGCAGGCGGCCGGACTTCAGGAGGCTGCGCAATGAGAAAGCCAGGCCGAGTACGTCAGTTTGATGCGCTGGAATTCCATGGCGCCGAATATCTCAACGGTAATGGGGTGGCGGACAACAGGGATGCCTTTAACGACCTGATCCAGTACTGCGTCACCAAGAAGCGGCAATTCATCCTGTCCGCCCCGGAGCCGGATGCCGCGTCGGAGTTTGTCGGCTACTTCTGCTCAGGCCCCATCGGGCCGCAGAACAATTGGGAGCAGTTCCAGATCATCGGTCGCGGTAGCGGGGTCTGTGAGCGCGACGACCAAAGCCGAGCGGGTGTGCGCCTGATCTTCGACGGGACGGATGGCATCCGTATCCCGTTGGGCAGCAACAAGCATGACCAGCTCCGGGTGGAGGGTCTTGCCATCCACAATAAGGGCGCGCTCGGTGCCATTCCGACAGGCATCTTCATTGATATCAACGAAGACAGACAGTTCAACTACCCAAACATGTGGAGTGTCCGGGGATTGTCGCTGGCAAACTGGACCAACGCCACGGCGTTGGTGCGGCGGCCAGGTGTCAAGCCCATCGATCCGCATGGCTTCCTAGGCCGGATGCTGTTCGCCGACATTCACACTGACCGGTGCGAAAACAGCCTGTACGGGGAAGGCGTCTACACAAACCTTATGAAATGGTTCAACTGCCGTTTCCACAATGGTGGCGGCAGTTATTGGGTGAATTCCGGCGGTATGCCGAAATGGGACAATTGCCATTGGGAAGCGGCCCCACGCGGGGTGATGCGTATCGGTGCCTATACCTACGAATTGGAAGCCCACTTCCACGATTGCGAGACGGAGAGCTGCGGCACCAACATTGCCACCACGCCCCTTGGAAAACTGCATATCGATAGCTGGGTGCAGTTTGATCCAGGCGCGCAGGCCCGTTCAATCTCGATCATCTGGACCGGTCACACGCGGGTGCCTGGTATATTTGAAGCACCTCCCAAGTTCGATACCCGCGTCCGTATCTCGAACTATTCGGATAACAAGGCGACCGTTGACGCGCGCGGCGTGCACATCCTGACCCCGGCCACCGTTGATTGGCAGGGTGGCACGGTGACGGACGAAACCAGGTGGTACACCAAGCCCGTGGCAGCGACAGGTGGTGCAGGCGCCGCCCGGACATCTGTGGCCCAGCCGTTGGGTGGTCATCGGTTGTTTGACCAAGCTGCCGTGCCTGCCCGCCCAACGGGGGCGTGGCCCTATATCGAATGTGAAGGCGGCACCGTCTTCTCTGGCCAGAATATTCGCCGCACACCGGATTGCACCGCAGAAAAGCAGGTGTTCGTGTTGTCCTTCGTGGCCAGCATGGTGCGCAATGTGTCGAAGCCGGCAGACCCCGGCGAAATCAAGATTGGTGGCGTCACCAAATACTGGTTCCCGGAGACCTATCATTCCCAGGATGCGGAGTGCGAAGTCGTTGTGGCCATCCGCGCCGATCAATCCGGCCCCGATGCCCGCACCCTTGACGGGCTGGCCATCGCGCCAGTCGGTACCACGGGCAAACTTTCCCTTGGTTACGGATCGTGGCATCCGGTCACCGAAACCGTGGTGGAAGGCGTCAAGCAGGCATCGGCCCTGTCCTGCCTGACCATCGGTCACCCCACCGGTTACAGCTTGCCGTATCTCGCAACGGTGCCAGCAAGCGCCTCGCACACGGTGACGGTACGCGGTTCGCCGGACAAACCCGTCACCATGCTTATGGATGCACGGGTGGACACGGCGCGCGGTGCGCGGGGCCTGTTCAGCTTTACCGGCAGAACCGGGGCGACCGGCACCAAGGATCAAGCCGTCATTCACCCGGCCACCACCGGCAGCGGCATCACCTTTACCGCCCAGGACGGCGCCGACGCTGACCTTGGCCAGCTGGTGATTGCCAACTCCAACGGCACCGACTGTCTGGTGCATGTCGAAATCAAGCTGTAGGGGCGGACCATGGGATACATCGACATCGCCACGGGCGAGATTATCGACATTGCGGCAATCCGTGAAAGGGGCGCCGGCATCATCGGTACAGTGACCGCCGAAAGTCTGGGCATCGCCCCCATTGCCGATGGCACGCCGCCGGACGTGCCGCGTCACCATGATCTGGTGCGGGGCGCGCCGGCAGAACATGAGGGGCAGTGGCAATGGACATGGACAGTGGTGCCCCATCCCCCCGAACGGGTGGCCGCCGACATCGCCGCCGCATGGACCCGCATCCGCCGGCAGCGTGACCAGCACTTGGCGGACAGCGATTGGACGGCACTGCCATCCACGCCAATGGCCGATGAATTGCGGGCGACCTGGCAGACCTACCGCCAGGCGCTGCGGGATATCACGCTCCAGCCCGATCCCTTCGACATCACTTGGCCCACCGCCCCATAAGGAGCCCCACAACGTGGACGCTGCAAATATCATTGCCCTTGCCGGCCTGGCCGTGACGGTCGCCGGCCTACTGGCCACTTCACACCAGGTGCTGCATCGCCGGATTTCCACCTTGCGTGACGAGATCGCCAGGATCTACATGCCGCGCGAAACGGCTGATCTGCGCCTCACCCACATGGAGGAAAAGCTTTCCGAAATCCATGATGATGTCCGGCAGCTGTTGGGGCGCCGGCCATCCGCATCGGCGGAGTGACGGCGATGACCGAACATGAGCTGATCACAGACATCATGACGGCGGAGGGGTGGCCAAAGTTCACAAACCACCCCGCAGACCGGGGCGGCCCGACAAAGGGCGGCATCACCCTGGCCACTCTGTCCGCATGGCGGCGCCGCCCCGTGACGGCTGCTGACGTGGAGGCCCTGCAAGAGGCGGAGGTACGCGACATCTATACCCACCGCTATGTGCGCGGCCCGAAATTCGACCAGATCGCAGACCCCGCCCTGCGCCTGTCAGTGATCGATGCCGGCGTATTGATGGGCCAGCCCACCGCCGCGCGACTGCTGCAACAGGCCGTTGGAGTAACGGCAGACGGCATTATCGGCCCCCGCACCTTGGCTGCGGTCAATGCCCGTGCGGCGAATGTCATTCGCCTGCGCTTCACCGCCGCCCGTGTTCGCGCCAATGGCGCCACCGTGCAGGCCAACGCCAATGCCCGCGCAGCGGGCCACCCCACCAAGGACCAGGCCTTGTTCATCGCCGGATGGTTAGACCGCGCAATGAAGGACATCGATGACCTCGCGGACACCCTGGACCGCGTAAAAGGGGGTAAAGCATGAGCAAGCTGTTGAGTGGTGGCCAGCTGGCCGGAAAGAAGCGGTACGTCCTTGCCGGCGTCGCCGTCGTGACGGCGGTGGCAAGCTATCTGGTGGGGGATGCCAGCCTTCTGGACGTGGCCCGCACGGTCGCGTCTGCGCTGCTGGGCGGGTAGTTCTCACCATCGCGTTCGGGGCCGCCACCCCAACGCATCGCCCTTAGGTATTCAGCGCACACCTAGCGCACATACATTCCGTTAAGTAGTTGATATTAAACAATAAAGACAACACTCAAAATCTGTTGCCCGCAAGGGCGTGTTGGTTCGAGTCCGACCGGGGGCACCAATCTTCTCAAGGCGTTAGCGCCTGTGGCCTCTATGTGCCTCTTATCTCTCAGTTATCCAGGTTGCTGATAGGTGGCAATTGCCATCGGGTTCCATAGGGTCTGTGTGCAATTAATGGCACCGCCAACGGCCCTTGGGGTCTATGGTGCAATTGCCGTAACAGCCTCAGAGACCACAGGGACCGATTCGCTGTTGGTTGGCGAGACGTAAGGTTCGTCTGAAGTCTGGGGGTATCGGTGGCGATATCCGTGCCCATCATTGAGGTGTCGCTACGTCTCATGTTGGGTGCCGATGTAGGTTCGCAACGGGCCTGGAATAGCATTCCCTTTTGTGAAATCTCATGTCCTGAAACAGAATCATGATTCTGAAATATTGACTCTGTTTCAGTGAATTGTGAAATGTCCCGGTGTCGAAAAGTGTGTTTTGAGACATCGCGTCCATGTCCCTTCGGACATGCTCCATGTCCAGGGACGTGCCCATGAAACGCCACCATACGCTCGCCGACGGTTCATGGGCTTGGCACCTCCCTTAGCGGGGAGCAATGATCCTATGGATCAAAGCGGCTGTAGTCGCTGCATTTGACGCCACCAAGACTTGCCTCCCGGAAGTTCTTACCCCCGCTGGTGACGGCTACGATATCGACGATTCGGACTTTGGTTTTGGGCGTCGCGGCACCATGCTCCTTCAACGTGGTGCAAATGGACATCGCATATCCGTACCGCTTGGTTCCGTCGTCCAGAACACCAACCTGCCACTGCACGGCGGCGTCGGGGTCGAAGAGAATGTCCTTCACCTTGGCCCAGGACTTGATAGCCCTGAGGGCGCTGTCCTCATCGGCGTATGCAGGGCCGGCGAGTAGAGACGCCGCCAGCACCCAACAACCCAGAAATGCCTTTATCCAAACTCGCGTCCAATGCGCTTTCATGACGTCGAGATTCCTTCTGTTGTCTTTGGTCATCCCCCGGTGGCGGTGCTGTTCACGCAACGATCCAGGTCGCTGCAATCGGCTCGGGGGCCGACCGTTCGCTTCCGTAGTTTCGTGCCATCACCCACCCCGAGTGAGCGGTGCCACAGCCGGTGCTGTGGGCATTCCTGAGGGCCACGGTTGGTGCCGCGCCCCCAGCGCTCGCCCGTATCGTTGTACTGGGTCGGTCGCGGAGTCACTATTTATTTTCGTGCAATTAACTGCATACGCAATTCCACATCATGGAGCCGGGGCGGTCCTGACCTGACAATCCGGGGCTGATCATGAACTTGAAAACTCACCTCGGCCTAAAGGTCAAATCCGCCCGTCAGCGCCAAGGACTGACGCAGGAGCAACTTGCCGAACGCATCGACAAGGCGGTTGAAACGATCTCGAACATCGAGCGCGGCCACGCCCTCACGGGCCTGGATACGCTGGAGAAGATCGCGGGGGTGGTTGGGGAGCCGCTGGTCTACTTCTTCACGGACGCAGGGGATACACGCCCCGTGAGCCGTCGGCGGCTGGATGCGGAAGAGAAGATACGGAGCTTAAGCCGCACGCTCGGCGATGATGACTTGGTGCTTGCCGCGTCGCTGCTGGAGTGTCTGGCGGATCACCAGAAGCGGTGAGCAGGTCACCGGTCTTTTACTCACCGCGACCATTCCGCAGAAAGTGCCTCCGCCTGCCGCAGAACCGTCTGCACCGCCGCGTCTTGAAGATCAGGCGGGTACCCGTACTTCCGAAGAATCCGCTTCACCAGCACCCGCATCCGCGCACGGGCACTTTCACGGTGTGACCAATCGACCGTGATGTTCCCTTTGAGGCTGACAAGCAGGTCGTGGGCGATCACCTTCAGGGCCTCATTGCCCATCACCTGGACGGCATTCTCGTTCTCGGCCAGCGCGTCATAGAAGGCGATTTCGTCCAGCGACAAGCCTTCATCCTGCCCCCTGCGCTGGGCCGCGCGGACCTCCTTCGCAAGCTCGATCAACTCCTGCAACACCTCCACGGTGCTGATCGCGTTGGTGTGATAACGCGCGATGGCGGCTTCCAGCCGTTCGGAGAAGCGTTTGGTTTCGACGACGTTGGTCCGGCTGCGGGAACGGATTTCGTCGTTCAGCAGCTTCCGCAGGGCTTCCAGCGCAAGGTTCTTCTTCTCAAGCTGTTGAACCTCGGCAAGGAACTCATCCGACAGGATGGAGATATCGGGGGTCGTGATGCCGGCTGCCGCGAGAATGTCCACGATCTCCGTTGAAACCACCGCCCGATCCAGGATTTGCTGAATGGCGAACTCACGATCCGTGGCACCGCGTCCCCCGCCATCGGCAGACTTGACCAGGGCTGCCCTGACTGTCTGGAAGAAGCCGACCTCGTCGCGGATGTCGCGAGCCTCGTCACTCGCGGACGCCAAGGCGAAGGCTTTGGAAAGTGCGAGTACGGCGTCCTGATACCGCCGGTTCTCCCGCCGCTTGCCTTCCTCTGTGGCTTCCTTCGCCGCCGCTTCATGCTGACGGGTCAAAATCCACTCAATGGCCTCGGCCAACACGATCAGACGTTCCTGCGGTGTCCCGGCCAACCCCCGCTCATAATCGAAGCCATGATACATGGCCTGTACGACGCCATGCTTCTCGACCAAGACTTCGACAGCTTCCTTTTCGTTAATGCCGGTCTGGCGCTGGTCTGATCCCGAATATTGGCCAAGGGCGTTTTTCAGGTTCTGGGCGACGCCGATATAGTCCACGACAAGGCCGGCGGGTTTATCCCGGAAGACCCGGTTCACGCGGGCGATGGCCTGCATCAGGCCATGGCCCTTCATCGGCTTGTCGATATACATCGTGTGCATCGACGGCGCGTCAAAACCGGTCAGCCACATATCCCGCACGATGACGAGCTTCAGCGCGTCTCTCGGGTCCTTCGCGCGCTTGGCCAGCAGGTCACGCCGCGCCTTGGTCCCGATATGGGGCTGCCAGTCCTGCGGATCGGCGGCGGACCCGGTCATGACGATCTTGACCTTGCCCGCCGCATCATCGTCACTGTGCCAATCGGGGCGAAGCGCGATGATCTGCTTATAGAGCGCCACACAGATGCGGCGGCTCATACAGACCACCATGGCCTTGCCATCCATGGCCGCGACGCGATCCTCAAAATGGCGGACAAGATCGGCGGCCACCATGGCAAGCCGCTTTTCCGACCCCACCAGCGCCTCGACGGTCGCCCATCGTTGTTTGATCTTTTCCTGCTCCGTGACGGCTTCGTCTTCGGTCAGTTCCTCGATCTCGGTGTCGATTGTTGCCTTCTCCGCCTCGGGAAGTTCGATCCGGGCGAGGCGGCTTTCGTAATAGATCGGGACGGTGGCCCCATCTTCCACCGCCCGGCTGATGTCATAGACATCGATATACTCGCCAAACACGGCGGGCGTGTTCACGTCGTCCTTTTCGATGGGCGTGCCGGTGAAGCCGATGAAGGAGGCGTTGGGCAGGGCGTCGCGCAGGTATTTGGCGAAGCCATAGGCGATCTCGCCGGTCTTCTGTTCGATCTTTGCCTTGAAGCCATATTGGCTGCGGTGCGCCTCATCGGCGATCACCACGATGTTCCGGCGGTCGGACAGCATCGGGTAGGTTCCGCTGCCCGTCAGGGGCGAGAATTTCTGGATGGTGGTGAAGATCACCCCACCCGATGCCCGGCTGAGGGCCGATTGCAGATCATCGCGGCTGTCGGCCTGGATCGGCGTCTGCCGGATCAGATCACGGCACATGGAGAAGGTGCCGAAAAGCTGATCATCCAGGTCGTTGCGGTCGGTGATGACGACAATGGTCGGGTTCTCAAGCGCCGGATGGCGCACCAATTGCCCGGCATAGAACGCCATCAGCAGGCTTTTGCCCGACCCTTGCGTGTGCCAGATCACCCCGATGCGCTTGTCCCCGCGCGGATGGTCGGCAACGCTGGGCAGGCCGAATGCCGCCGGCTCCTCCCGCAACCCGCCAAACGCATAGGCGGGTTCCGCCACCGTCCCGGCGTTCAGCGCCAGGGCGCGCACCGTGGAATCGATGGCGCGCTTGACGGCATGGAACTGATGGTAGCCGGCAATGATCTTGGCGATACCGGAACCCGTTTCGCCGAACACCGTGAAATCATGCAGCAGGTCCAACAGACGGCGGCGCTCAAAAACCCCGTCGATCAGCACGCTGAGTTCCGGCTGCCCCTTGGTGGCGACCACCTTGCCATCGGTGGTGCGCCAGGGCATGAAACGTTCCTGGTCCGCCGTCAGGGAGCCGACGCGCGCCATGATGCCGTCGGATGTCACCAGAACGGCATTGGTGCGGAACAGTGCTGGAATTTGCGCCTTATAGGTCTGAAGCTGGTTATAGGCCCCCGCCAAGGTGGCATTCTCACTGCCAGGCGCTTTCAGCTCAATCACCGCCAGCGGCAGGCCATTGACGAAGATGACGATATCGGGGCGTCGGTGAGTGCTGCCCTCAATCACCGTGAACTGGCCGGTCGCCAGCCAGTCATTGGCCGTCACATCGTTGAAATCAATCAGCCGGACCTTGTCGCCCCGGATCGTGCCATCCTCGGCGTAGAACTCAACATCGACACCTTCGACCAGCAGCTTGTGCAGGCGGCGATTCTCTTCGATCAGGGATGGCTTTTCGGTGGCCATCACCTTGCGCAGGGCATCACCCCGCGCCTCTGCCGGGATTGCGGGGTTCAACCGTTCGATGGCCGCCGTCAGACGCTTGACCAACATGACATCGGCATAGGCGTCCCGTTCAGGTGTCTTGCCGTCGGGGCCGATCTCGGCATCCGTGGCGGTCGCGTAGCCGAGGCTGGCGAGTTGGTCGAGGACGAGTTGTTCAAGTACGGCTTCGGAAAGATAGGCCATCAACCTTCTCCCGCCACAGTGCGGCGTGTTTGTGGATCATCCATGCACGACAAAACACCTTGTTGATCACCAAAGCGGGTTTCATGATCAGCAAACCGTTTTTTCGTGCATGGTGGATGATCAGAATAGAGAACCGGGTTCATCAGCCTCCCCGACCAGCTTCTCGGCGTCCTTGACGCGAACCTCGCCCGACATGAGCTTTGGCAACAGGAAGTCGCGGGTGGCGGCGAGGGTCTGCGTTTCTGCATCGTTCGCAGCTATACGTGCGAACATCGGGTCAATCATGCTACCCAGCCCCGCCCAGAGTGCATCATCTTTGGGCTTAAACAAGGGATAGGCGGACACAGCATCGTTTGATGCCCGTTGCCTTCCTGATGTTCCAGTCATGCTTCGAATGGCATGTGCTCGAAACAACGGGTCACGGGCCACTAGGTAGGCGAGAGGCTTCGGAATCGGATGGCGTGACCGCAGCACGATAAACTCAGTTGAGCCCCAAGCCACCTCTCCATCGGCAAGACCTTGAACGAAAGCAGTCTTACCGTTTTCCAGGCAAGGCGTGATCCGTGCCAACAGAGCATCGCCATTTCGAAAGCGCATGCCAGAGCCAAACTCTCGAAGAATATATGGTGCTGGATTTGGGCCAACTGTTGGAACCGAGGCCATGTCAATATATGGTGCTATGCTGCCACGCGCTAATGGCTCCGGAGGGTTTACTTCCATCAACGAAGCTAGCGACACGCATTGCCACCCTTCCGGTTTTCCCTCGTCGTCGAGGCGGTCAGGGAAGAGGGACCAGATGTCCGGGGCGAGGTAGGGCGCGCGGCCCTCCATCTTGGCGCGGGTGGGGCCGAAATCGACGAACCAGTCCTTGAAGATCGCCCGCGCCATCGCCTCCAGCGTCTCGTTCATCCGCCGGTTCAACTCGATCTTGTCGTCGAGGGTGCCGAGGATTGCGGCAATAGCTTCCTGCTCTGACGGCTTGGGAAAAGTTGCTGGGAGTGGATGCACAAAATTTCGGTTCAATGACGGCTGAGCACTTCCTGAATTCAATCCAGCGAGATCAAATGTCGCTAGAAAATAATATACAAATCTTGCGTTGTTTCCTTTGAAGTCTTTCACATAAAGACAGGTGTTGAGTGGCCAGAAATCTTCCGCGATATAGCAGACTGTACCAGCCGAGGCTCCGCTTCTGCCAACGGTGACCCCAGGGCCTTTGCATGCCGCTTCAGAATGGCGACCAGTGACTCCAAATGATCCCATGATGGGCACATTTCCGGCTGTGCGACTTTTTGTTGGCAAGTCGATGCCGCGCTGTAAAGTAATCAGATCTCCGATAGTCCCTTTGATCCACGGCTCTTCTGCTTTTTGGTTATAAACAGGATTGGTGGCCCGATTTTTCATTGTTAGCTTGTCGTTGATTTTCTTCACCACAACCCGATCCCGCCGGATAATCTCCTTGAACCCATCGCCCAACCCGGCCCATTCGACCACATCCACCTTATAGGGCAGGTCGGATTCTGCGAAATCCTCACCCAACGCCGCCCGGACGTTGGGCACCAAAGGCTGGTCGCCCAGGATGACCAAATCCAGGTCGGAATAATCCTTGGCGGTCCAGGTAGCGCGGGAGCCGAAGGCCCAGACCTCCCGATCTGGCACATGGTGGGCCAGGATGTCGCGCACGATGGCCCAATGGTCGGGGCGGATATCGATCGTGGGAACGGTATCGCTCATGCCAACCGGTCTCGTAGCCGGTCGCGTAGATAGCGAGCTTCTTCGAGAAAGCCGGGAATGCCGGCAACAACCGTCAGCGCCACGGCCTCGTCATAGGTATGGCTGGTCCGGGACCGCATGTCCCGATACTGGCGCCAGCGGGGCCAGTCACCCAGCAGCAACCCTTGTTCGTTGCCGGTGCGGATCACATCCTGAAAGGCCATCTGGTCCAGCAGTTCCGGCGTGGCCGCCGTATATTCAAGATAGCGTTTCAGCATTTTGTGGCTGAGTTCATAGGTAAATTCGAACCGCTGGACCAGACCGTCGCGGATAAGGTCGTTGCTGGTGTCGGCCTGATAGGCGGCAATCGCCGCTTCCAGACGCCGGATGGCATTTTCCAGGGGTAGGATATCAGGCTTGCCGTCCATCACCATCCTCCGGCATCGGGAAACCAAGGCGGCGCAGATTGGCGCGGATGCTGGCGTCCAGGCTTGCCGCCTGCTTCTGCTGGTCCTCCAGGGTGGCGACCAGTTGCGCCATTCGCACCGCGAACGGCACATCATCGGCCTCCTCCTCCGCCGCCCCCACATACCGCCCCGGTGTCAGCACATAGCCGTTGGCCTTGATGTCTTCCAGGCTGGCCGATTTGCAGAAGCCCGGCACATCCTCGTAGGTGCCGGCGTCGCTCTCGCCCCGCCAGGCATGATAGGCGCGGGTGATCTTGTTGATATCCGCGTCGGAGAACTCCTTGCGCGTGCGGTCCACCATATGGCCCAGCTTGCGGGCGTCGATGAACAGCACCTCGCCCCGCCGGTCGCGCAGCTTGGCATTGCGGGCAAGGCCATTGGATTTATCCCGCGCCAGGAACCAGAGGCAGACGGGAATCTGGGTGGAATAGAAAAGCTGCCCCGGCAAGGCCACCATGCAATCCACCACGCCCGGCGCGCCGTTCGCCCCCTCGATCAGCGCGCGGCGAATCTCACCCTCGCCATTCTGGGTCGATGACATGGAGCCATTGGCCAGCACCACGCCCGCCACCCCCGCCGGTGACAAGTGGTGGACGATGTGCTGCACCCAGGCAAAGTTGGCATTGCCGGCGGGCGGGGTGCCGTATTTCCACCGCACATCCTCGCGCAGGCGGTCGCCCCCCCAATCGGAAATATTGAAGGGCGGGTTGGCCAGGATGAAATCGGCCTTCAGGTCGCGCAGCTCATCCTTATGAAAGCTGCCTTCGCTGTTCCATTTGATGTCCGCATCAATGCCGCGCACCGCAAGGTTCATCTTGGCTAACCGCCACGTCGTGTAGTTCGATTCCTGCCCATAGACGGCGATGTCGCCGATGCGCCCTCCATGCAGCTCCACGAACTTTTCCGACTGCACGAACATGCCGCCCGACCCGCAGCACGGATCATAGACACGGCCCTTGAAGGGCTCGATCATCTCGACCATTACGCGCACGACGGATCGGGGTGTGTAGAACTCCCCGCCGCGCTTGCCCTCCGACCCGGCGAACTGACCCAGGAAATATTCGTAGACACGGCCCAGAACGTCGCGGGCCTCGCCCTTCTGACTGCCCAGCGCGATGCCGGAAATCAGGTCGATCAACTCCCCCAGCATCACGGCGTTCAGCGCAGGGCGGGCATAATCCTTGGGCAGCACGCCCTTAAGGTTTTCGTTATCCTTCTCGATGGCGATCATCGCCTCGTCGATCAGCTTGCCGATGGTCGGCTGTTTGGCATTCGCCTGAAGATGCGACCAACGGGCCGCCGGGGGGACCCAGAACACGTTATCGGCGGCGTACTCGTCGCGGTCCTCCGCGCCCTCGGGGTAATCGGCCAGAAGCTCGTTCCGCTTGGCCTCGAAGCTGTCGGAGATGTGCTTCAGGAAAATCAGGCCCAGTGCGACATGCTTGTAATCCGACGGCTCCATATTGCCGCGCAGCTTGTCTGCCGCCTTGAACAGTTCTGCCTCAAAGCCCAGATCGCCCCCATTCCGGTCCGTGCGGGGCGGTTTGGCGGGGGCGGTCTCGCGTTCAGGTGCGGGCCGGCTGGGAACCGTTGGTGTGCCGTCGGTCATCGGGAACAGCGTCCTTTCAGCAGATGAATCGGCGGCCCCGACAACGCTCACGGACCCACCACGACCACGACCGGGAACGACGGCACCTTGGGCGACAAGCTCATCCTTCACGTTATTGTATACGACCTCATCCCACCGCAGAGCCTCGCGCAAGCGCCCGTTTCCGGCAGAACCACCGAGTTCCGCCAACGCAGCCAGAAACCGTTCCTTGCGCACATTCCCATCCATATTGCTCTGCCTCACTCATACCGCCGGAACTTGGTGCCCTATTGTTTCGTCGGCATTCAGCCAGACAAACGCCGTCTTGCACAACAGTGCGATCATGCCTCCGGAGAGGTAACGGTTGAGTCCGTTCAGCGTCAATCGGTTATGGCGTGTCTCGGGGCTGGTAAGGCAACGGTGATCATGACTTCACGATGGGTGCCCCGTCGGCGATGTCGAACGACCGGTGCGGCCAGTGCAATTGATTGCACAGAATGCCCCCCGGTCCCCTGTAAGAAACCCATCCTGGTCAGGGCTCAACATTGGTGTCTCCCTTCATCGCCAGCGTGCGAACCGATGCTGGATGCCACTGGCCGCCACGGGGGGCGCTGATACCCCGTCGGTTCAATATCTCCGCAATGCCTGTCCAAGAGGTGACGCCGGTCGCCTGTATCTGGCGGATCAGGGGGAGGGTGTTGCGGGCAAACAGGCTGGCCTGTGCCTGCCGCTGCTTCAGCGATTCCGTTCTGGCCTGATCCAGGTTCCGGCGGTTCCCCAAGGCCACGCCGCGTGCCTTTGCGGATGCCAGCGCCTCGCGGGTCCGCGCGCTGATCTTCCGTGCCTCCTCCTCCGCCATGGCGGCGTAGACATGGAGCATGAACCGGTCGGCCTGTGGCATGTCAGCCGCGATAAAGTCGATGCCGCCCTCCATCAGGCCGGAGACGAAGGCCACGCTCCGGGCCAGCCGGTCCAGCTTTGCAATCACCAACGTGGCCCGGTGCTTTCGGCATGCCCCCTTGGCAAGGGCCAACTGTGGCCGGTCGCACCGCCGCCCGCTCTCCACCTCCGTGAAGCTTTCGACAAGCTGGTGGTCGCCGTTACGCAGAAAATCGGCGACCGCGCGCTGCTGCGCCTCCAGGCCAAGGCCGCTCCGGCCCTGGCGCTCGGTGGATACTCTGTAATAGGCGATGAAGCGCTTCGGTTCCATGTGTCGAACTTTTGTAAATGTTGGTTTATAAACAATAAGTGGGTTTGGCTTCGATTTACAATATAGCTGCATAATTCTGAGATATTATTTCTCATTCTTTTAACTTGAACCTAAGTCTGTGGCCCTCATTTTTCATTAAAACTCCTTTAATATTTGCCAGCCGCCCACAGCAAATTTTGATGTGGTCATTGATGTGCGGCCAATTTGCAAAGGAGTTAGTCCATCCATTGACATATTTTACAATTCTAGATGCCGCCTTTCGAAGAGACTTCTTGCTGTGAACGGACTTCAATAGCTTGATTCGCAGACGTCCGAATTTCCCGTTGAATTTGGCAAAATTTTCGTCATCTGGTCTTGCTACGTACTTCCCTTCCTTCAATTCGAGGATATGTCCGAGGAACCGGACTGGAATCTTCGGATTAAAACGGACTGGCTTTTTTGGCGTCAGCGGCCCGGCTGGATATCCGGTTAAGGCACTCCCCAAAGCTTGAAACATCGACTCTGCTTCTTCCGGGGTTTTGGCCATCAGCAAAAAGTTATCAGCGTAAGTGACGATTACCCCTTTCGTTTGCACTTGGCTGAGAACCGATTTCAGCAGAATGTCCGCGACCAAGGGAGAAACAGACGACCCTTGAGGAATCCCCAACCGAGCCTCTGTAATGGCTCCGGCGATAGCGCCGTCCAAAAACTCCTTGCCAACCCACTCCGCGATATTCCCTGGAATGAGGTTTAGTTCCTTAGAGACAACAACTCTGTTAGTGACGTCCGGGGGGAGGGGGAGGAGATTTGTGCCCCCCACTCCACCAAGGCTCGGATAGCAATCCGCTATGTCTACTTCACATCCGTACTGGTGGCCGGATTGCAGAGCGTCGGAGACGGTGGCAATCGCGGCGCGGACACCTCCTTTCGTGGCAAACTGGTTCTTATCGAGCTCGGCGAAGGGCTCCAATGCTCTGGACACCAACCGTTGAAGCGCTCGGTTCTGAAAGCCGAAGGCCATGGTGATTCGGAGGTCATCCGATCCATTGGTCTTCAACTGGTAGTTTACCCTCACCTTCTCACCCGACCCCTGCCAAGCGCAGAGCTTTCTGGCGATAATGGGAAGGTCCTTACGAGCGGGCCGTTTGCCGTGCTCACAGGATTGGAAGGTCTTCCGGACTGCAATCAGACGGGCCGCGAAGGATTGAAGATAGCGCCCCTGAGCATATCGGGCCTTCCTCTTCTGACCTTTTGCAAGAGCAGCAACCATGGCGTCGTACAGCTTCTGTTCGTGCGCTTCGATTGCCTTCCAGCAAAAGCCAGATTTTCCCTTCGTTGAGCCCGTCATCATGTGGCCTCAGACGCTCGTGCTGGTCTTAAGGTTCGCAGCCGCCCAGTCGTTGAGATCAACGAGGCGGTAGCGGACGCGGCGGCCCATCTTGCAGAAGCGGGGGCCGATGCCGAGGCTGCGCCACTTCTCCAGCGTCTTGTAAGAAAGCAGCAGATGACTGGCGGCCTGCTGGCAAGTCAGATAAGCGGTACTCATCACAATGCTACACTCCTTCAAAATCGGGAGCGTGCATCCGCCAATCTTCCCAAAGAGGACAGGCGAATACACGCAATCCCTGTGGGTTGCGTCGTTTCACCAGCACGCCCTCCTTGGCTTCGCTGACCCTTGCTGTTGGGCAAAGGATTTAGATATCCACCTCTGAGGTGGGACGAGGACTTTGTGGGGTCTCGTCGGGAGCAAGATAACTACAGGGTGTGCGGGAGAGTCAAGCATTTTCTTCGGGTTCTTTGAATAAATTTTTCATGCCCAGAAGTACCAAATCTTTATGTCGTGGACATATCCAAATCGAAGAGTTAGCGCGTTGCAATTAATTGCACTGTCTCAGTACTCTCAATTCCTAGAAGCTCCGTGAATTGATCGTCTACAAGGTCGTTCGCTTTGACCAAAGCTTCGTCGAAGGGGTGAAGGTACCGCTGGGTGGTCTGCATGTTCTTATGACCAAGCATATTTTGCAAAGTGTAGCCACCAAGATGATTCTTTGCCCCCCAACTTCCACGGTTGTGCCGCAGGTCATGAAGACGAAGTTTTGTCAGGCCGGTAGCCTCCCTCAGCCTTACCCATGCGTGGGACAGGGTATCCGCCGACATGGGGCGATTCTGATTTCGGAAGGACGGGAATATATAAGGAGTGCAAGCTTCCTTCGGTATCGATGACAACAGCGCTACGGCTCCACGCCCCAGAGTGTGTGAACGCTGCCCGGTCTTACTGTCGGGAAGCCGGATGACACTGTGTTCAAGGTCAACATATTCCCATTTCAGCGAGATGACCTCCCCACGCCGACAGCCAGTGAAAAGCAGTAGCAGCAAGGCATTGGCGATTGCCCTGGACTCATCCTGGGACTGCATCGCCCTCAAAGCTTCCCCAAGCACACGCATCTGTTCGGAGGATAAGACGGTACCCCGCTTTGTCTCCGGGTATCTCTCAATATCCGGGCAGAAGTTGCTACCCTTCGGAATCAAGCCCCAACCGATAGACTTGGTCAGCATGCTGCTGAGGACGGCAAGCATGCGGTTGGCCTCGTAGGGGGTCGCTGACAGCTTATGATGCAGGGCCTCGACCTCGCTGCGGGCGAGGTTCTGGAGCTTGAGCTTTCCCCATCTTGGTTCGATGATCCGCTCAAGGACACGGGCGTATTCCCGCGCTGTGCTGGGTTTGCGATGCGCTGTCAGCCACTCCCGGAAGCGCTGACACGCTTCCGCCACGGTGGGGGCTGCCTTCTGTTCCGCAAGCCTAGTGGCGGGGTCGCCACCGGCTGCCACGTCTGCTGCGGCCTGACGGGCCATGTCCCGGGCCTTCGGTGTAGCGACGATCCCATGATTGCCCAACCGGTACTTCCGGGCCTGTCCATCTCGCGTCCGATACCAGTAGAAATAAACCTTCTTCCCCTTTGGCGTCACCTTGACGAAGAAGCCAGGAACCTCTGTGTCATAAACAGAATAGTCCTTGGCTTCGGGCTGAAGGCCGTTGACGAAAGTTGGTGTAAGCTTCTGGGGCGGCATGATGGCATCCTTTTAGGTTGCACCTAGGTTGCAATGACAAGAGTGTAAGGTCAAGCCGGGGTACGGAAGAAAGGGTTTGGTGCAATTAATTGCACTGGAAATCTTTGATTTTAGGGCACGGGCGGGAGTAGTCGGGATTACTACGTGAAACTCAAAATCTGTTGCCCGCAAGGGCGTGTTGGTTCGAGTCCGACCGGGGGCACCAATTTTCTCACCCGACATCTCTCATGTGAGCGCCATTGGTGGGGCCAATCCGGTACCCGGCACATGGTCCTGTCATGGATAGGCCGAACGGCCTCTTGGCCTCGGGCCCCATCATGGTTAGCGTGTCGCCACCCGGATGCCGGGTCGGCATCCGTGCTTCTGTCGCGGAAGGAACGCTCATGATCTCCAAGAAGACGGTGCCGCTGCTGCTGGCCGCCGCCCTTTCCCTGCCTTTGTTGCCGGCCCAGGCCGCCGATGCACCCGCTACGCAGCTGGCCGCTGCCCCCGTGCGGGACCTGCTGGCCCCGATTCTGGCCGGTGATCACCGCTCCGACACCAATAAGGCGCGCGACCAGTGGCGCCATCCGGTGGAGACGCTGGAATTCTTCGGGGTCGAACCGGGGATGAGTGTCGTGGAGATCTGGCCGGGCGGCGGCTGGTACACAGAGGTGCTGGGCCCGCTCCTGAACGCCAATGGCCGCTATATCGCTGCGGGGTCTGATCCCAATGGCGCATCAGCCGGCGCCCTGGCCGGTATCCAGCGTTTCAAGGACAAGCTGGCGGCCCGTCCCGATCTTTACGCCAATACCCAGGTGGCGGCGTTCGGACCCAAGGCGCTGGATTTCGTACCCGCCGGTTCCGTTGACCGTGTCCTGACCTTCCGCAATGTCCATAACTGGATGGGGGCGGGCTGGGCCGAGGATGCGTTCAAGGCCATGTTCAAGGCGCTGAAGCCCGGCGGCGTGCTGGGTGTCGTCGAACACCGTGCCAATAAGGATCAGCCGCAGGACCCCAAGGCCCCGAACGGCTATGTGCGCGAGGATTATGTGATCAAGCTGGCGACCGATGCCGGCTTCAAGCTGGTGGCGACGTCGGAGATCAACTCCAACCCGCGCGATACGAAGGATTACGCCAAGGGCGTCTGGACCCTGCCGCCGACCCTGACCATGAAGGATCAGGATCGCGACAAATATCTGGCCATCGGCGAAAGCGATCGCATGACATTGCGCTTTGTGAAACCGGCCAACTGAGGCCCCTTTTCAAAAGCCCCCGGACGTCGCAGTCCGGGGGCTTTGTTTTGCACGCTATATATAGGGTCGATGGCCCCAGGGTTTGTGGCGTTCTGGGTTCATTTCAGAAAAGTGACATATGTCTGCAGAAAGTTGTTGCGTTGTTGTGTTTGGGTGTCCTATACCCCGGCTCCCGCAGCGAGGCGGCCCTGGTGGTTGTGGCGGTGCGGACGGTTCTTGGTGGTGTAAGCCACTGACATTGTTGGACTAAGACATCATTGCAAGGCGGACTTCGGTTCGCTTCTGTTGGTTGGTTTCGCTTCTGTCTTTTGGGTTTTGCCGGTTCGCTGGTGACGCTGAAAAAAAGAGGGGGCGGTAAAAAAACCGGTTGACAGGGTTTGGTGGAGCGACTAGAAAGCGCCCCACCGACGCGCCGGACACGCTCTGGCGGCGATGGTGAAACGATCCCTGAAATGGCTGGCGCTGATGCGTTGGTTGTTGAAGGCCCGGGTTTAGAGCCGGGTGATGATGTATCGTTTGGTTCTTTGACAAGTGAATCTGTTGAGAAGGGATGCGCAGGCGGCGGATCTTGA